>NZ_NSFU01000043.1:0-17904 GCF_002294875.1 Mesorhizobium sp. WSM4312
AGATGTGTATAAGAGACAGCCCCTGTTCCACCCCCGACCCCGGTCGCCGAACATCACATAGCCGGTGTCTGTCACCGCTAGCGTGTCCTCCAGCTTGATGAAGCCGCGCGTCGGATGAAGCATGGTCGTCTCGACCGACAGCACCATGTTCTTTTCCAGCGGCTTTGCCGCATAGGTGCCTTCATAGGCCACCGGGTGGTTGGTCATCAGGAACGGCGCTTCATGCGTGATCAGCCCCATGCCATGGGCGAAGAAATCCGTATAGGACGCAACCTTCGATGCCTTCAGCACACCCTCGGCGTGAGAAATCATGTCGCCGCCCAGCGTGCCGGCTTTCACCTTGGAGAACGCCGCCTGCTGCACGGTTTCGACCTCGGCCAGCAGGTCCTCGAGTTCGGCATCTGGCTCGCCCAGAATGCCCATGCGGCAGAGGTCGCCGATATAGCCGTGATAATTGCCGCCGGAATCGATCGACAGCACCTCGCCCTTCTTCCATGCCTGCGGCGAGGCGGCGCGGTTGTGGCTGGAGCCTAGCGTCAGCAGGCAATATTCGAAATGCGCGCCGCGATTGGTCTCCTCGCGCCGCAGCTGTTCGATCATCTCGGCCTTGGTCGTGCCTTCGCGCGCCCAGGCGATGGTTGCCAGCATGGAATCGGTGATCAGTTCGGAGGCCGTGCGCAGCTTCTCCAGCTCCGCATCGGTCTTGATGGCGCGCATGCGCTCCAGCATGTCGGTGGCGTCGATCAGCTTCGCTTCCGGCAATGCCTTGCGGATCAGCGCGTAGGCGTCCGACGGCAGGAAGCCGGGCTCGATGCCGATGCGCGCAGCAACCTTGCCGATTTTTTGCAGATGTTCGACGGCTAGGTTGGCGGCATCGAGCGTGCCCCAGCAAGCGGCATGCAGCGTCGGTGTCCAGAACGGGTTGTTCTGGTGCTCGCCGCCTTCCATGCGGTTGCCGATATAGGCCGCGTGATCCGGTCCGCCTTTTTCGTACACGACGATCGGCAGGTAACGGCTGTGGCCGATCGCATCCATGGCTGCGAAGAAGATGAATTTGTAGCCGCCCAGCAGATATTGCGTGTTGTGCTTGGAGGTCGCGAGCAGCACATCGATGCCGGCCTCCTCCATCAGCCGGTCGACCCTGGCCTGGTCGAACGGAATATTGCTGACGGCATTCTTGCCCGGCGCAATGTTCATCTCTCTCTCCCTGAATTTGCCTGGGATCGACGCTGTTCCGCTGCCAATCCTCTGGCTGTGGATCATATCTGCACCATTTTGCCCGCTCTGGTCTAGCCAGAAATACGCCAGCGGCGCAGCGAAACGGTCACCAACTCGTCATCCGTCGCGTATTCGCCAAAACTGGTCCTACCAGATAGATCGAATTGAACCCGTTCTCTTGAACTGGTCCAGCAGACGAAAATTTCAAAGCCAAGCAAGGATGCGCCAATTCCGTCTCTGGCGAAACCCTCGGCAAGGCTCATAATCGCCGCCGCAAGGATGCCGATGGCGGCATTCGAGGGGTGTTGTCGCGCCGATCGGGTCGCGGAGAGGACGGAGTTCGATCATGTCAGGTTTCACGATTTCGAGACGCAAGATGCTTGCCGGCTCGGCGATGCTGCTGACCTCCACGGCCATGCCGACATTGGGCTGGGCGCAGACACCGAAAAAGGGCGGCCGCCTGGTGCTCGCCGCCGATTCCGAGCCGCGCAACCTCAACCCGGCGATCGTCGCCTCCAACGGCGTCTTCTTCATCTCCAGCAAGATCGTCGAGACGCTGGCCGAAGCCTCCTTCGACGGCAAGGACGGGCTCGCGCCACGCCTGGCGCTGAGCTGGGAAGGTGCCGCCGACGGGTTGTCGGCGACGTTCAAGCTGCGCGACGGCGTCAAATGGCATGACGGCAAGCCGTTCACCTCGGCCGATGTCGCCTTCTCGGCCCTGCAGATCTGGAAACCGCTGCAGAATCTCGGCCGCACCGTGTTCAAGGATCTGGCCAGCGTCGAGACGCCTGACGATCTCACCGCGGTGTTCAAATTCGCCAAGCCGACGCCGTTCCAGCTGATCCGCAACGCACTGCCGGCGCTGAGCAGCGTCGTGCCGAAACACATCTACGAGGTCGGCAAGATCGAGGACAACCCGGCCAACACCGCGCCGATCGGCACCGGCCCGTTCAAGTTCGGCGAGTACAAGGCCGGCCAATATTACCGGCTGACCAGGAACACCGACTATTGGGGCAAGGACGAACCCTATCTCGACGAGATCATCTACCAGGTGCTGCCCGACCGCACCTCGGCCGCCAGCGCGCTGGAAGCCGAGGAGATCCAGCTCGCCGCCTTCTCCGCCGTGCCGCTGGCCGACCTCGACCGCATCTCCAAGGTGCCGGGCCTGAAGGTGATCACCAAGGGTTATGAGGGGCTGACCTACCAGCTCGTCGTCGAGATCAACCATCGCCGCAAGGAACTGGCCGATTTGAAAGTGCGCCAGGCGATCGCGCATGCCATCGACAAGGACTTCGTCGTCAAGACGGTATTCCTCGGCTATGCCGCGACCGCCACCGGCCCGGTACCGAAGAACGATCCGCAATTCTACACCGCCGATGTCCCGACCTATGCCTTCGACGCCGCCAAGGCCAACGCGCTGCTCGATGAGGCCGGCTACAAGAAAGGTGCTGACGGCAACCGCTTCTCGCTCAAACTTTTGCCGGCACCCTATTTCAACGAGACCAAGCAGTTCGGCGACTATCTGCGTCAGGCGCTCGCGGCCATCGGCATCGACGCGCAGCTGGTCAACAACGACTCCGCCGCGCATATCAAGGCCGTCTACACTGACCACGCCTTCGACCTCGCCGTCGGCCCGCCGGTGTTCCGCGGCGACCCGGCGATCTCGACCACCATCCTGGTCCAGAGCGGCATTCCCGACGGCGTGCCGTTCTCCAACCAGGGCGGCTACAAGAACGACGCTCTCGACGCGCTGATCGCCAAGGCCTCGGAAACGCTCGACACGACGGCCCGCACGGACCTCTACAAGGAGTTCCAGAAAGAGGTGGCCGCCGACCTGCCGCTGATCAACGTTGCTGAATGGAGTTTCATCAGCGTCGCGCGAGACACGGTCGGCAATATTGCCAACAATCCGCGCTGGGCGGTCTCGAACTGGGCGGACACGTATCTGGCGGACTAGCGGTATCATCGCGGATGCTTGCGCATCGTTTGAGTGAGTGCTCATCATCGGCGATGAGAGTTCCCTCATGCTCCCTCTTGTCCTGCCGGAAAGCACCCGCCTTACCCTCCCCCTTGTGGGGAGGGTCGACGAGTGGATGCTGCGAAGCGGCAGCCAGTCGGCGGGGTGGGGGTACTGGCGCGAACCTGAAGACCCCACCCCGCTCCGCTTCGCGGATCGACCCTCCCCATAAGGGGGAGGGTAAGCCAACGTGACCCGCGCCCTCATCCTTCTCCGCCGCCGTCTCGTCGGCAGCGTCTTCGTGCTGCTGATCGTCGTCATCGGCACGTTCCTGCTGCTCGAAGCAGCCCCCGGCGATGCCGTTGACGCCTACATCGTCTCGACCGGCGGCGACGCCGGCATGATCGAATTGCTGCGCCATCGCTGGGGCCTCGACCAATCGGAACTGACGCGGCTCGCCAATTATCTCTGGGCGCTGCTGCATCTCGATCTCGGCCAGTCGGTGACCTTCTCCAGGCCGATCCGCGACGTGATCCTCGAACGGTTGCCCAACACACTGCTGCTGATGGTCAGCGCCACCGCGCTGTCCTTCGGGCTGGGCTCTGCGCTGGGCATCTATGCCGGCGCAAGGCCCGGCAGCGCCCGCGACCGCGTCCTGTCGATTGGCTCGTTGGCGCTCTATGCCGTGCCGGGTTTCTGGCTCGGCCTGGTGCTGATCGTCGTCTTCGCCGTCGACCTGCGCTGGCTGCCGATCGGCGGCATCGAGACGGTCGCCTCGGACAAGACCGGCCTCGACCGCGCCTCCGACATCGCCATCCATCTCATCCTGCCGGTGGCCGCACTCGGCTTCATCTACCTCGCGCTCTATCTGCGCATGATGCGGGCCGGGATGGCCGAAGCCTGGCGGCAGGATTTTGTCCTCGCCGCCCGCGCCAGGGGACTGTCGCGCCGCCGCGTCGTGCTCGCCCACGTCGCCCGCAATGCGCTGCTGCCGCTCATCACCATGCTCGGCCTGCAGTCGGCGCAGATGCTGGGCGGCAGCGTCGTCATCGAGAGCGTCTTTTCCGTACCGGGTCTCGGCCGGCTGGCACAGGAAGCGGTGGCTTCGCGCGACACGCCCCTGCTGCTCGGCATCATCCTCACCAGCGCCGTCCTGGTCGTCGTCATCAACCTGCTGGTCGACATCGCCTATGCCTTCCTCGATCCGCGCGTCGGCGCCGGCGAGGCCGGCGCATGAGCCTGATCCGCCGTTTCCTGCGCACCCCCGAGGCGGTCGCCGGCGCCATCCTGCTGGCCGCACTGATTGCGATGGCGCTCATCGCACCGCTGCTGTTTCCCGGCGATCCTCAAGCCATCGCCGGCCCGACGCTGCTGCCGCCCTTCCAGGACTGGTCGCTGCCGCTCGGCACCGATCGGCTCGGCCGCGACGTGCTGGCCGAACTCGTTCACGGCGCCCGCACCTCGCTCGCTGTCGGCCTTGCGGCGGCCGCGGCGGCACTTGCCATCGGCTCGGTGGTCGGCACGCTTGCCGGCTTTGCCGGCGGCCTCGTCGACGAGGTGCTGATGCGCATCACCGATGCCTTCCAGACCGTGCCGAGCTTCCTGCTGGCGCTGGCTTTCGTCAGCGTCGTTGGCCCATCGCTCGGCATCGTCGTGATCGCCATCGCGCTCGGCACCTGGCCTGGCCCGGCCCGTATCGCCCGCGCGGAAGTCCTCTCCATTCGCGAACGCGACTATGTCGCCAGCGCGCGTGCCATCGGCATGCATCCGCTCGAAATCGCCTTTCGCGAGGTATTGCCCAACGCCCTGCCGCCAGTGCTGGCAATGTCCTCGGTGATCGTCGCAGCCGCCATCCTCACCGAGGCGGCGCTATCCTTCCTCGGCCTCGGCGACCCTAACCGTGTCACCTGGGGCGGGATGATCGCCGAGGGCCGTGCCGTGCTGCGCACCGCGCCCTTCCTGTCGATCATGCCAGGTATCGCGCTGGTGCTGACAGTGCTCGGCGTCTATCTCGCCGGTGAAGGCATTGTCGAGACGACAGCGGTCAGGAGAGGTCTGTCGTGAGCGCGCTCGCTTCGATCCGCGACCTGACGGTGACCTATCGCCGCGACGGCAACGTCGTGGCGGCGCTGAAGAACATCAGCCTCGACATCTTGGCTGGCGAGCGCCTGGCCATCATCGGCGAAAGCGGCTCCGGCAAGAGCACGCTGGCGCTGGCGATTGCGGGATTGCTGCCGGCTTCATCAGCGGTTGGCGGAAGAATTGAATGGCCCGGCCTTGGTCGCGCACCCCTCCTTGGCCGCGACATCGGTTTCGTCTTCCAGGATCCGTCCGCGAGCCTCGATCCCGTGATGACCATCGGCAAACAGATCGCCGAAGTCGCCCGCACCCATGTCGGCCTCACCTGGTCCCAGGCATACGCCAAGGCCAAAACCCTGCTCGAACGCGTCCGCCTGCCCGACCCGGATTCGGCCCTGCACGCCTTCCCGCACCAGCTCTCCGGCGGCCAGAAGCAGCGCGTGGCGATTGCCGCCGCAATCGCGGCCGGGCCGAAACTGCTGATCGCCGACGAGGCGACCAGCGCGCTCGACACCATCGTGCAGGCAAAGATCGTCGCCTTGATCCGCCATCTGGTGGCTGAAGACGGCATGACGCTGCTGTTCATCAGCCATGACATTGCGCTGGCGGCCGAACTCGCCGAGCGCATTGCCGTGTTCCGCCATGGCCAACTCGTCGAACTCGGCACGACGGCACGGATTGTCGACGCCCCAGCTCAAGCCTACACCCGCACCTTGCTCGACGCCCATATCGGCCTCGACGCCGTACCGCTGCTGAACCGAGCCGGGCTGTCCGCATGAGCCTGCTCGCCGTGTCCAGCCTCACCAAACGCTACCGTCGCGGCGGCAAGACCGTCATTGCGGTCGACGACGTCTCTTTTCACATCGAGCCCGGCGAAACACTGGCGCTGGCCGGCCCTTCCGGCAGCGGCAAGTCGACGATCGCCCGGCTGGTGCTGCGCCTGATCGAGCCGGACGCTGGCGCCATTGAATTCGAGCGCGACGACTTCCTGGCCTTGCGCGGCGCAACGCTCAGAGCGCGCCGCGCGCGTCTGCAAACAGTGTTCCAGGATCCGCTTGCCGCTTTCAACCCGCGCGCCACCGTGGCGCGTGTCCTCGATGATCCCTTGCGCATCCACGGTATCGCCTCCCGCATCGAGCGGCCGCGCCGCATCGCCGCCTTGCTCGAGCGGGTCGGGCTGGCGGCCGATCTCGCGCCGCGAGCCATCCACGAAATCTCCGGCGGTCAGCGGCAGCGCGTCGCCATCGCCCGCGCCATCGCCGCAAGACCATCGCTGATCGTGCTCGACGAGGCGGTCTCGGCACTCGACGTCTCGGTGCGCGGCCAGATCCTCGACCTTTTGCTGGACCTGCAAAGGCAGGAACGGATCGCCTATCTCTTCATTTCCCATGATCTCGGCGTCGTGCGCGCCGTCGCCCACCGCGTCATCCTTCTCGATGCCGGCCGGATCGCCGAGAGCGGCGATGCTCGCGCCGTCATCGACGCCCCGCAATCGGCCATCGGCAAGGCGTTGGTGGCGGCAGCACCAAGGCTCAAAGGAACCACACAGGACGCATCATGACCGCTCCCGAAGCCAGAGCCGAAAAGCTGTCGCGTGAACTCGATTCGGCCTTCCGCAACCGCGCCGACCTCTACCGACTGTTCCTCGAAGAACTGACCGGAGAGCTGGGTTCTGACAAGGCGGAGGCGATCATGATCCACGCTATCGAGCAGCGCGGCAAGGAAGTGGCGGCGGCTGCCTTCGCCAGCTTCGGCGCCAACGATGCACGCGCCATCGGCCAAGCCTTCCTGGCGGTCAGCCCGGATGGCGGCCTGCTGTATCCGACCGATGTCGAACGCGGCGACGACCGCATCGCTTTCAAGGTCAAACGCTGCCCGCTGAAAGACGCCTGGGTCGAGGCCGGCGTTGGCGACGAAAGGCTCGCCACGCTCTGCCGCATCGCCGGCGCCTTCGACCGCGGCCTGTTCGAGGCGACCGGCGTGCGCTTCGACAATGTCACCTGGACGCCCGGTCACGGCTCCGGCTGCTGCCACATCACGCTGACCAATCGCGATGCCGGCTAAGCAGTTCTAAGGTGTGTTGAGATAGGTGAGCACCGGCCTACGCCCAGCGGTAGCCTTAGCTGCCACGCCGTTCACGAGTGCTTCGGCCGGCGAAGGCCGGAAGCGCAGGAAACCACCTTGCAGACCGGCATCACCTGAATATCAATGCACCTAACCGCCGACCATCAGCTTGACGACCTCATCATGGTTGGTCTCGGAAATCTTGCGCTCGCCGGCCTGGACGCCGCGCCGCAGCACGACGATACGGTCCGAGACAGCGAAGATGTCCTGCAGATTGTGCGAGATGAAGATCACGCCGCGTCCTTGTGCCTTGAGCTGGTGGATCAGCGAGATCACCTTGCGCTGCTCCGGCACGCCAAGTGCGGCGGTCGGTTCGTCCATGATCAGGATCTGCGCATCCCAGTAGACGGCGCGGCCAATGGCGACGGCCTGGCGCTGGCCGCCGGAGAAATTGCTGACCGGAGCCTCGAGCCGGCTGACATGGAAATCCAGCCGCCCCATCGTTGCCTTGGCCGCTTCGGCCATCGCCTTGCGGTCGAGCACCGGCAGGAAGCCGAACGCCTTGCGCATCGGTTCGCGGCCAAGGAAGATGTTGGCGCCGATCGACAGATTGTCGGCGAGCGCCAGATCCTGGTAGATCGTCTCGATGCCCTTTTCGCGCGCCTCTTGCGGCGTCGCGAACGCCACCGGCTGACCCCGCAGCAGTATCTCGCCACCCGTCGGCTGAAACACCCCCGATATCGCCTTGATCAGCGTCGTCTTGCCGGCACCGTTGTCACCGGCCAGCGCCACCACTTCGCCCGGCCGCACGGCCATGGAGAAGTCGTTGAGCGCACGCACGGCGCCGAAGTGCTTCGACAGGTTGCGGACTTCCAGCAGGGGCGTGTTCTGGTTGGTGCTATTCATCCTGACGGGCTCCACTGAACCGGCGCTGCGCCTGGTCGATAAGGACGGAAATGATGATGACGACGCCGACGGCGATGAACTGCCAGAACGGCTCGACATTGACGAAGACCAGCCCGTACTGGATGACCGCGATCACCAGCGCCCCGGCGACGGTGCCGAAGATGGTGCCGGAGCCGCCGAACAGGCTGGCGCCGCCGATCACCACCGCCGCGACGCTGTCGAGCAGCAGGGGTTCGCCGGCCTGTGCGGCGCCCGCCGTGAAGCGCGCGGCATAGAGCGCGCCGCCAAGGCCGGCGCACATCGCCGACAGCACATAGAGCCGCAATATGTGGCCCCTGATGTCGATGCCGGCCCGCCGCGCCGCCTGCACATTGGCGCCGATGGCGTAATTGTGCTGGCCGAAGCGGGTCTGGCTGAGCAGATAGTGCATGACGATGACGAAGATGGCGGTGATCAGCACCAGATAAGGGATGCCATAGAACTTGCCGTTGCCGAGCAACGCGAACCAGGAGTTCTGCACCGGCACGGTGGTGCCGCCGGCAAGCAGGAAGGCGGCGCCGCGCGCGACGCCGAACATGCCGAGCGTGCCGATGAAAGGCGGCACCTTGAGCCGCGAGATCAGCAGGCCGTTGATGACGCCCGGCACGCTGGCGACGATCACCGAGGCAAGGATACCGGCCAGCATGGCCAGCGGCAGGGGAATGGTGGCGCCCGCTATATTGGTGGCATGCGCGGCGATGACGGCGGCCAGCCCCATGATGAAGCCGAGCGACAGATCGATGCCGCCGGAAATGATGACGAAGGTCTGGCCGGTCGCCAGCAGCAGCGGCGCCACGGCGAAGATGGCGATGGACTGCAGGTTGAACGGGTTGAGGACGAAGGTCGCGCCGAAGGCGAGCCGCGACCAGACCTCGAAACAGATGAGCAGTCCGGCCAGGAACAACCAGGCGCGCGCTTCGGCGATGCGTGCGACCAGGCTTCGGGCCGGATCGCCATGGTCGGCCTGAGGGGCGACATGCTTCTCGGCAGGCTGGGCTGGTGATGTCGAGGTCATGGATACTCCGCGGCGCCTTCAAACAGGTCTCGATTGGCGAGGGACCCGGTGCAGGCTCCTCCCGGCGGGCCGGGAAGAGCCAGACTGTGCTGGACTTACTCGGAGTAGAGATACTTCGAGATGTTCGGATCCGCGATGTTGGACTTGTCCATGATCGTGAAGCCGGTGCCGATGGTGACCGGGATCGAATGGCCGGTCAGGTGGGCATAGGCCGAGACGACGCCGTAATAGCCGATCTCGGCTGGATGTTGGGCGATCGCCACGTCGACCAGGCCGGTGTTGATGTTGTCGACGATGCTGGTCGGCGCATCGAAGGCGACGACCTTGACCGTGCCGGTCTGTCCCGCCTGCTTGACGCCGTTGGCGGCACCCAGCGCCGAGAACAGATTGGCGCCGAAGACGCCGACCAGGTCGGGATTGCGCGCGAACACCGCCTGCAACTGCGAAGCCGCCTTGTTGGCGTCGTCATCATTGAACTGGGTTTCCAGCACGGTGATGCCCGGATGCTTGGCCATCTCCTTCTTGAAGCCTTCTTCACGCTGGTCGGTGGTGGAGATGCCGGGCTTGACGTTCGAGACGTAGACCTTGCCCTTGTCGCCAATGGACGTGGCCAAAGCCCGCGCCGCGATCTCGCCGCCCAGCACATTGTCCGACGCGATGTAGGACAGCGGGAAATCGGCATCGCCGGCGCCGGTCTGGTAGACGCCGCTGCCGATGAAAGTGTCGACGGTGATGACCGGAACGCCGGCGTCATTGGCCTTGCGCAGCGGCTCGACCAGCTGAACCTTGTCGGTCGGCGCGATCAGGATCGCATCCGGCTTCTTGGCGATGACCGCGTCGAGCACCGGCACCTGGGTGACGGGGTTGAAGTCCGGCGCACCCTGGAAGACCAGATTGACGCCAAGCGCGTCGGCCGCCGCCTGGGCGCCCTTGCGCATGGTGATGTAGAAGCCGTCCGTGGTCAGGCCCGGAATGAGCGCAATGGTGTATTTTTTGTCCTGCGCCTGCGCGGGCGCGATCAGCACCGTGGCACTGACGGCGAGCGCCGCGAGCGCGGCAACGATCTTTTTCATGACATCCTCCTCATTGTTGGCAGATCTGCCGTTGCAAGTGACATTGGAATGGCCGTCATCCGTTCGGATGCCGACGGCCGGGAACGCCTGTTTGCCTTTCGCGGGCAGCTCCTCCCAAGCGCCCTCCAGTCGATATGTCGGCCGGTCAGTCGCCGGCGCACCGGGCCACAGCCCCGTTCCCTAGCCTCCGCGAGGTCCGGCAAACCGTGTCCCACGCCTCGCCTTGCCGGCGGGCGTTCGAACTTGTAACACTTTGCAGAAATAAATTGCAACTCGGTTTTTCCGAGTTGGCAGTGCCGGGCTTTTCACACCGAACGACATCCGACTGCTCCGCAGAGCCCCGGTCAACTATCACCCGCGGCTTTCGGCGGCACAACTGGTTTCGTGACGGCGTCCTGCCTGGATTATTCCGTTAAGCGAACGCCGCGAGGATGGCCTGCGCCGTCTTGGTATCGGTCACCAACGTGTTGATGAGACCGGCGCGAACGGCGGCGATAATCGCCGTCGCCTTTTCCGGCGACGCGGCGAGGCCAATGACCAGCGGCACCGCGCGCAACTGCGCCGGCGACATGGCGATCATCCGGCTCTCCCCTTCCCAGGCAATCAGCGTGCCTTCGGCATCGAAGTAATGGCGAAGCACGTCGCCGGCGGCATGAACCAGCGCCTGCTCGCTCGGCGTGGCGGCGCTCGCCTCGGGGGCGTTGATGGCATGCGGCAGGCCGATGCCGACGATCGCGACATCGGTCCTCTCCCACAAAGCGACGGCATCGCGGATGGCGGTGTCGCGCAGGAAGACCTCTCGCAATTCGCTGGAAGGCAGATAGGGGGCATGGATGAAATGCGGGGTGCCGCCGAACTCTTCGGCGGCGAGCCGCACGAATTCATTGACCTGAAAATGCGCCGCCTGCTGCTGCATGCCGCCGGTGGCGGCCACGGTCAGCACGCCGGGCATGCGCGGCAGTCCGGCCCGGATGACCTCGCGCACGGCGCGCCCCCAGCCGATGGCGACGACGGAGCCCGCCACCAGCTGCGCCTGCCTGAGCAGCCCGCCAAGGGGTGCCGCGAGCGCCGCCAGCGTGCCCGCCGCCGGCGTCTCGACCACCGCGGCATCGCGCAATTTCAAGCCATCGATCAGTTGCCTGGTGATGTCCTCCGGCGTTGCCAGGTCGAGAACCTCGATGCGGACAATGCCCTCGGCCCGCGCCCGCTGCAGCAAGCGCGAAATCGTCGCGGTGGACACTCCGAGCCGGCGAGCGATATCGACCTGCGACATCTCCTCCACATAATGCAGCTTGGCCACCGTATGCAGCATCGTCCGCGATGCGGTCGCATCCTGGATGGGAGGGGAAGACAGCTTGCAATTCCTTTCAGCAACGTGTTACATACACATAGGCCGACGGGAGTTATCGCGCAAATCCAGCCAACTCGCAACGTGCGGCGGGCCGCGAGCCCGGCGAGGCGCTTTCTTCGAAGGCGATGGCGCGTCACGGCTCACTGCCGGCCAGAACTGAACATCGTTGTTTCCACGGGATCCGCGCCCTTCGTCTGGAGAGCGCCAACATCGGATTGAGACCATGACCAAGATGACCACCGCGGAACTGCGCGGCTATCAGCAGATATGTGGCAAGGACGGGGCCATGGTGGCCATCGCCTGCGACCAGCGCGGCGGCATGCGGACCCTGCTGGCGTCGGACCCGGACGAACAGGCCAAGATCACCAATGACATGCTCGGCGACACCAAGGCCGACATCACGCGCTACCTCGCCAGTGCGGCGTCCTGCGTGCTGCTCGACCCGCTCTGCGCGGTGCCGCGCATTGTCGACGAAGGCGTCCTGAACCGCGATACGGCGCTGCTCATCGGCCTCGACGCTTCCGGTTTCGATATCTCTCCCGAAGGCTACCGCCTTTCGCGCCTGGTTCCCGGCATCGACGCGCGCCGCGTCCGCGCACTCGGCGGCACAGGCGGCAAGATCATGGTGTATCTGCGGGCCGACAAGCCTGAGGCGAATGAGCACAACATCGCCATCCTGCGCCAGTGCATCGCCGATTTCGGGCAGGAAGACCTGTTGCTGGTCGTCGAGTTCCTGACCTACCAGCTCGACGGGGAAAGCCCCGAGGACTATGCGGCCAAGACGCCATGGCTTGTCGAGGAAGGCACCAGGATTTCGCTGGAGTGTGGCGCCAAGGTGCTGAAGCTTCCCTACCCCGGGACGCCGCAAGCCTGCGCCAACATCACCAAAATGGCCGGCGACGTGCCCTGGGCGGTGCTTTCGGCCGGCGTCAACCACGCGACCTTTCTCGGCCAGGTCGAGATCGCCATGCAGAATGGCGCCTCGGGCGTCATCGCCGGCCGCTCGCTGTGGAAGGATTGCATCTCGCTCGACCGTGACATCCAGCGCGAAAGGCTTAAGACCATCGCAGTGCCGCGATTGCGTGAAATCCAGGCCGTGATCGGGCACTACCGGCAGAAAGCCGCTGCCTGACAGCTGCGTTGGACGAGAGCTGTTCCGGCGAAAGTGTGAAGCGGCTTTGCGTCCGGAATTGCGCGAAAACAGATGCGGGACGCCATGCCTCAGAGCATAGGAATAGATATCGGCGGCACCAATCTGCGTGCCGCCCGCATTTCCGGTACCGGTGAAATCCTCAAGCGTGTTTCCGAAAAGAGCGCGCCCGACCCGGAGCTGGTGCTCGGCCGCATCGCCGACATGGTGCGCCTTCTCGACACGCCGGATGTGAAGGCCATCGGTGTCGGCGTGCCGGGCCGCGTCGATGCGCGGCGCGGCGCGGTGTTGTCTGGCGGCTATGTCAACCTCGCCTCGGTTGCGCTCGCCCAGCGCCTGGAAGACATGACAGGCAAGCCTGTCGTCATCGACAATGACTGCAACATGGCGCTGGCCGCCGAGATGGCGCTCGGCGCCGGGCGCGGCCATGGCAACATCGTCATGTTCACCATCGGCACCGGCATTGGCGGCGCCGTCGCCCAGGATCGGCGGATTACGCGAGGTTCGGCAACGGCGGGTCAGCTCGGCCACATCACCGTCGACGTCAATGGCGAGGTCTGCGCCTGCGGCCGGCGCGGCTGCGTCGAAACCACCAGTTCGGGCACCGCGCTCGGCCGTCACATTGCGCGCGCCGGCCTCGACGCCGACATTTCAGTCGATCAACTCTTTGCCCGCGATACGGCCGGCGATATCCAGGCGCGCGGCATACTGGACGCCTGGGTGAAACCGCTGCGGGCCGCCATCGACACCGCCGTTGCCATGCTCGCTCCCGACCTGGTGCTGCTTGGCGGCGGGCTTGGCCGGGCGGCCCACGCAGCACTCGGCCGCGCGCCGGCTCTGGCGCCCTGGTATCAATGCCAGGTCGAACCGGCACAACTCGGCGACGACGCCGGGGTGATCGGCGCCGGCCTCCAGGCGCTGGCGGGGGAGTTGCACACGTCGCCCTCGACCCAGCCCAGCCGCTCGCGGCGCGCTGTGCTCGTCAACGGCATCCCCGCCAGCGGCAAGAGCAGCGTCTCGCGCGGTATCGCTGATCGCATGGGCTGGCCGCTGCTGGCGCTCGACACGATCAAAAACCCTTTTCTCGAAGTGCTCGGTGGCGGCGACCGCCTGTTCAACCGCACGCTCGGCCGCGCCAGCTACCAGGCGATCTGGTCGGTGGTCGGCGAAGCGCCTGCCGGCACCACCTTCATCGTCGATGCCTGGTTCGGCTTCCAGCCGCGCGAGGTCCTCGAGGATCATCTGCGAAAGGCCGGCGTCGAGCAGACTTTCGAAATCTGGTGCCACGCGCCCGGCGAGGTCCTTGCCGAGCGCTATGGCGCCCGCCTCGACCAGCGCCCCGCCGGCCATCCCGGTGCCGCCTATGTTCCCGAACTGATCGAGCTCGCCAAGCGCGCCGAACCGCTGCGGCGCGGACCGCTCTTCGACGTCGACACGACGAAGCTCATCGACTTCGATGCCATCACGGCCTGGTTGCGGGCGACGATGGCCGGCGGCGCATAGACAGTCGGAAGACCCGTTCAGTCGCCGCTACAGACGTGAAGTTCCGTTCCGGCCGCTTCGATGACCGCGCGTAGTGCCGGTTGCGGTGCACGATCCGTGACGATGTCGGAAAGCGCGCTGAGCGCGCAGATCCGTTCGAGGCTGTTGCGGCCGAACTTGTCGTTGGTCACCACAAGCGCTGTGGACAGCGCGCGAGAGATCATGGCCCGCTTGACCGCCGCCGCTCCCGAGATCATGTCGCTAGGCCCTTCCGCGGACAGGCTCGACGCGCCGATGATGGCAATGTCGGCATTGTAGCGCCTGACGAATTCCACCGTATCCTCACCGACCACGCTGGCTTCTCGGCTGTCATAGGTGCCGGGGCACAGGATAACCCGAAAGCTCGGATTGGCGCCGGCCACCGAGGCCACGCCGATGGAGTTGGTGATGATGGTCAGTTCCCGCTTCAGCTGCGAGAGACTGCGCGCCACCTCATAGGTCGTCGAGCCGCCATCGATCATCACGATCTGGCCTTTCTCGACCAGTCCGGCCGCGCCGCGCCCGATCTGCGCCCGCTCCTCGATCATGGTCTGGCTGCGCTCGGCGATCACCGGCTCGGATGTCACCAGCGAGATCGTCGCGCCGCCATAGGTTCGGTTGAGCAACCCCGCATCGCCAAGCTCGATAAGGTCGCGCCGGATCGTTTCGCCGGCGACACCCAGGCGCAAAGCGAGCCTGGAAACACGGATCGAGGCCGAGCGGCGCACTTCCGACAGGATGAGCTCGTGCCGCTCCTTCTTCGACAGCCGGCTCTGTTCCATGATCTGCCCTCCGCGAAGCCGACAGTATTATCCATGCCGACGCTGGTGGGGAAGGAGTCTCGCAAGACCCGGCTGGGCTGCCTTGATTCGAACGATTGAAGCGGGGATGCCGGCTGGCCCTGATGCGGCTGGCGTCGGCCGGCCTCGATCGAGACACGGCCGCCGCCGGTTGATCAATAGCCGACGGTAAAACGCTGCCTGATGTGGGCAGGCTTCTCGATCTCGTCGACCATGACGATGGCGTAGTCCTCGAAGGAGATGCTGCTGCCCTTGTCGGAGGCCAGTAGCGTGTCCTTGCCCAGGCGGAATTTGCCGGTGCGCTCGCCCGGGACGAACATGGCGGAGGGCGACAGGAACGTCCAATCGAGGTCGCCGACGGCTTTCAGCCTGTCGAGGAAGTCGGCGCCCTTCTGTGCCTCGGCCTTGTAGATGGCGGGGAATTCGGGGGTGTCGACCAGCCTTTTACCGGGCGCGACCTCAAGGCTGCCGGCGCCGCCGACGATGAGGTAGCGCTTCACGCCGGAAGCCCGCACTGCGGCAATCAGCGTGTCGGAATCGCTGTCCAGGAAATGCACTGCGCTGATCACCAAATCATGGCCACGGATCAGGTCGGCGAGACCTTGCCTGTCGAAGACATCGCCCTTCCTCGCAGTCACGCCGGGCAGCGCGGCAATCTTTTCGGGGTTGCGGGCAATACCGGTGACCGTATGGCCACGGTCGGAGAGTTCCTTGAGCAGGCGCGAACCGACGGCGCCTGATGCACCGATGAGAGCGACTTTTGACATGTCCTTTTCCAGTCCTTGTTGGGGTCAGTTGGGGGATCACGCCGCCGCGATATGGGCGACGAGATTGTCGAAGCTGCCGAACAGCGCGTTCGAGCCGATGAGGCGCGGTGCATCGTTGCGGATAATCGCGAGGGAAGGCACGCCATTGGCGTCCAGGCGCTGGAACAGCGTGCGGCCGCGGCCAACCAGCTCGCCGTGAGCCGTCAGCAAGGTTTCGGTCGGCGCCTTCAACATTGCTGCTGCATCGGCCATGCCGGCATCGGCGAGCACGGCGGCCACGCCTCCGACAGTCACGATATCCCGGCCATCGACATAACGCGCGCGCTGGATAGCCTTCAGAGCGCTCAGCCGACGGTTGGGGTCCTCGAGGGCGGCAGCGCTGATGCCGAGCGTGGCGGCATGCGAGTCGAGCAAGGTGCCACGAATATTGAGGACATTGTTTCGGTACGCCTGCGTGAACTTCTGTCCGGTCAGACGCTCGATGCGCTGGTCATTCGCCCAGGCATGGGCGGCAAAGCCTTCATCCATCGGCCGCGCCCCGGCACCGGAGAACAGGCCGGTCGGCAGCAGCTCGATGCGCGAGCCGCTGGCCAAGAGCCTGTCCAGCATCGGCGTGGCGCCGTAACACCAGCCGCAGAGCGGATCGAAAAGGTAAGTTACATCTGAATTGCTCACGATCGCTGCCATCCTCGGTACGGATTGTCGGCTGACGAGCCGCCAAAAGTCTTGGCCGTATGTGGCAGACGGAGGTCTTGCGATAAATGCCAGCCAATAATACAAACTGTCCGATCAGATCAGACAAAAGCAGTCGCCATGGCCGACCTTCTGAACCTCAATCGGCTCGTCTACTTCACCACCGTGATGGAAACCGGCTCGTTCACATCAGCCGCGGACCGGCTTGGCGTCGCCAAGGCCGTGGTCAGCCATCAGGTCGGGAGGCTCGAGGAGGAACTGGGCGCAACGCTGCTGCAGCGCACGACACGACGCGTCACCCCGACGGAAGACGGTCGCCTCTTTTATGATCGCGCGATGATCATCCTGCGCGAGGCGGAGGCGGCCTATGGCGAGATCTCGCACGGCGCGGTCGAGCCGAGCGGAACTCTGAAGCTGACCGCGCCGCTCGACTACGGCACCAGAGTGGTGGCGCCGGTCATGGCGGCATATCTGAAGGCCTATCCGCAAATGCGCGTCGAAGCGATCTTCGACGACGCGGTGAGCAATCTGGTCGATGAGCAGATCGATCTCGGCATCCGCGTTGGCTGGCTTACCGATTCCTCCAACCAGGCGCGGCGACTGGGCACGATTAGGCAGATCGTCGTTGCGAGCCCGGCCTTCGCGGCAAGCCTGCCCGCGGATGCGAACCCGAACCAGGCACGATCGCTGGCCTGGGTCGGCAATGCCCAGCTGCGCGGCGTCGGCCAATGGCTGTTTTCCAGAGAAGGCGAGACGGTGCTGACCGAACTCAATCCCGTCGTCGTCTGCGACAAAAGCCCGGCGGCCTATGCCTGCGTGCTTGCAGGTATCGGTCTGGGTATATTTCCCGACTATGCGGTCGATGAGGATATCGTCGGGGGTCGGCTTGTGCGGATATTCGCGCAGTGGGCCTTGCCGACCGGCGGCATCCACGCGGTGTTCCCGCCGGCCCGCTTCCGGCCTGCCAAGGTGCGCGCCTTCGTCGAATTGCTCGTCGCCGCCGAGAGAAAGCGAGCACGCGGCAAGGCCAGGGGGTGACGCGGCACACAGCTCGCAATGTCAGTGGAGACTTACATCGGGGCACCTCGGCTTTGCCTGCTTGCGGACCGCTGGGCGGGAGGCAGTCGTCGGCGATCGTTGCCCTAAAAACAAAAACGGCCCGCTGGTTTGAGCCAGGCGGGCCGTTTTTTGATTTGGTTGCGGGGACAGGATTTGAACCTGTGACCTTCAGGTTATGAGCCTGACGAGCTACCGGGCTGCTCCACCCCGCG
>NZ_NSFU01000044.1:0-11536 GCF_002294875.1 Mesorhizobium sp. WSM4312
ATGGTTGACCACGCTTTTCAAAGATCGTGAACTACATCTCCTCGTTGTGCTCGACGCACTCCGGACAAGTAACCTCATGGGCGCGGCATGCAGGATTAACCGAGCCCAGCCGGTCATGAGTGCGGCCTTGCCGGGTCGGGCGATAGGCAGTCATGCCCTGCCCTTCCTGCGGGTCAAGCACTCCGAAAAAACATTTCCCCCATAAATGCTAGATCTTCCGTTGCCTTTTCGCGTCACAGGCCGTCAAACGCCCGGCCGTTCACAACAGTGATCCGGCAAGTGTTTGGCTGCGCGAGACGATGCTGCAGGGAGTCGTCCTGCATGGCACTTCGCTATGATGCTGCGGTGCCGTCTAACGGCGCCTCGTGCTTGAACGCACTGAACGGCCACCGCGATCAAAATCGATGGTTCGAGGACCGTTGATCATCACCCCGCCAGCCTCGATCTTGTTTGCCGCCACGAGAGCGACACAGAGACTGCTGGTGAAGATGCCCGCCTGCCCGCTATGTTCCGGATGGTTGACCATCCCGGATGGACCCATCGAGGGTGTCAAGGCGAGCATGAGCACAGGCGCGAACAGTTCACGGGCAGGCGCGACGGTGGCCGCAAAGCAACGTCGCGCCAGCATGCGATCTCAGCAGGATCGGCACCATCCTGTCAGGGAGCAATGCGAGTGGCTGGCTTAGCCGCTGCGACGCTGCCCGGCATCGCGTTCAATTGATCTGGCGCCTTAAATGCAGGAAGGCTTCGCGGCCGGTACGAGGCGCATCCCTCCTCCGAAGCAGCACGCCCAAGTATCATCACAAGCCCCGAGCGCCCGCGTTCGGCGATGTCCAATTTCCGACAATGTCGGAATACAGTCAGATCTGCTGGATTGACTTTAAATGGTTTTCTCATTTGGCACAGCGCATGCTGGTTATCCGGAAACACGTGACCGACCAACAAGAAGTCGCATGACACAACCGAAGCCATCCATGTCTGACGGGCTGCCCAGGATACCTACTGCGACCGCGCTTGCCCGGTGACGACCGCTCCGGCTCCGCCCGTTACCGACGAGGCAAAGTGACGGATTTCCTGCGTTTCAACGACATGGAGGTGGTTGTCATTCCCGCTGGGGGACAGACTCGGCCTGTTCAAGGCATTGCGCGAAGGCGGCAAGATGACGGCCACCCGTGCGCGAACTCAAGGAGCGCAGCCTGTATCGTGTATCAGGCAAATAGGCCGTCGGTCAGTGACCTTGACACAGGGGACATGCGCAAGGTCCTGAAGTTTGATGCAGCGATAGAAGGGTGCCAATGACAACAATAGCTTACAGGAACGGAACCATGGCTGGCGACGGCCGAGCCTTGGGTTTTGACTCAGTATCCGTCGGTGAGAAAACGAAGGTGTTTCGCTTATGCGACGGCACACTCATCGGCGTTTCCTCTTCGTCCTTGGGTATTCCAAAGGCCGTTCGAGACTGGGTTGAGAAGGGCATGGATGTTTCTGATATTCCTGTGCCGCGCAACGACGACAATTTTGAATTTGAGGCGCTGATAGTGCGCAAAAATGGGGAAGCCGTATTGTTGGACGGCAATTGGCTGCCAAGTGATCCCGTGAAAGGTGAATATTATGCCATCGGGAGCGGCAAGCAGTATGCTTTGGCCGCGCTGGTTTTGGGCAAGTCAGCTAAGGAAAGCGTCGAAGTTGCCGCGAAACTCGACGTTTGGACTGGTGGCACAGTCACTGCCATAACTCACTAAACCCGCCTTTCGGCGGGAGTGTGACAGTGCGAGCGTGGAAGTAGGGCGCCACCCCGGGGCACGTCGAGCCCTGTCATGTGAGCTGGTCCATAAGCGCGCGAAAGCGTCCAGTTGTGGCCAAAAGCACGATTTGCGACAGAACCGGCCCGCTTCTATGAGTATGGGCCGCTTTTTGCGGCCAGCGTGCTTGCCATCCTGCCGCCAGTGGCCGTCGCCTTCTTCTTCCAAGGTTACCTCGTCATGAAGTAGAGCACCACGATCTTGTCGGAGAGATCGGAAGGCGGACGGCCCTTCCGTCCGCGTCGGCCAGTTCGAAAGGCGGCGCGGCCTGCTCGTCGATCGCCTGGAAGAACCTCTCCGCGCTGTCCCTCATCTTGTCGAGATCGGCGCCCGGATGGTGGGCCAGCGCGGAGGTCCCGAGGATCAGCGCCAGAAATTGAATCGCAAGCGACGGTTTCGCTTTCATGGACAATGCATTCCGGTTGGGGGCGTTCGAGGGCTCCGCGGCTAGGATTGGTCTCACTGTGTCTGCTCCCGCTCCCGGCGGCTCATCTGCCTGATAGGCGCGTTCCCGCTCGGGCCATGTGCTTTTGATGAAGGCCAGAACGGCCCGGATCTCCTCGTCGGTGAGGACATTCCCGAAGCCCGGCATGTCGCTCTGGTAGCCGCCGCCGACGACCGCGGCCGGTCCCGGCGCCGGCATGCGTCCCGAAGGCAGCGGGCTTTCCAATCGCGCTGACCTTCGCCTGGCTAAAACCGTCTTGCCTAGCGCTATCGCCGCGGCCGGGGCGCGGCCATCCGGTTGGCGAGCCAAGGCAATGTCCAGACCAATCCGAGGCCTGCCGCGGCCACGCATCGATAAGAGGACCGACGCCCTTCTCCTTTGCCGCCGCTGGAGAACAGGTATTTGATCAGCGCGGCCGTCCCGAGGACGAGCACGACGACGACAAGCAGCCACACCAGGCCCGTGCCGAACATCATCATGCCGCTCATGCATTCCATCATCGAAGCCTCCTATTCCGTGGCGTAGATGCCGCCGGTCGCGTCAGACTTTCGGATTTCGAGAATCTCGAAGGGCGCTTCCTTCGTGCCACTCATGCCGGGGGAGCCCATCGGCATGCCGGGCAGCGTCATGCCCTTTGATGTCGGGCCGCTCGGTCAAGAGCTTGTTGACCGTGCCGACCGGCACATGGCCGCTCACCACATAGCCGTCGATGAACGAGAGAAGGCAGCCATCGGCTTCCGGCGGAATGCCCTCTTCGCGGCTCATGGCGAAAAGGTCGTGAGTCGGCCTTGACGGTGATTCCTGGAAGGCCGATTCCAAGGCGAGCTGGCTTGAAGGCCGCGGTCCGGATGGTCGACTAGGCAGCTTGGTTCCACGATCGCAATGCTTGATCGCTTCATTGCAGGCCATGGGCTCTCGCCCCCTCCTTTTGCCACACGAGGCGCCAGCTCACGTGTTGTTGTTGGCGTGCGCCCCGGCAACCGCTTTCACCAGCCGCTCCAGCGATCCCGCGCGCTCCAGCTCCGCAAAGAATGATGCGGCGTGACGCTACCCAGCCGGTGCTTCTCGGCCTTCCAATTAAACTGTCTCGACGAAAGAGCCGTCTCCGTTGCTCCGGTCTCGGTGTTGAGTTCTCTAAGGCTGCGCCACACCTTGGTCCCCACGCCGGCAAATGATCTCACTATGCAGCCCGTGCTCGCACGCTCTCAAACTAATTACCGCTGCTGCAACACGCCGCCTGGCGGCCTGCACCGAAAAGCCGACAGGGGTGCATCTGAATAGCCGTGAACCCAGGTCTCAAAGACCATCCGGCGCGACGAGCGGACGCACCGCACGTGTGACACCCGCCTTGTGGGGCAGGGTTGCCTTTCTCAATCCCGGCGTTGGTCGGCGTCCCAATGAGCAGCAAGCTATTATCGGCCGCCGAATCTTAGTGGCTTCGTCGAGAGCCTCAATCAACCAAGCGGCGAAAGCCCCGCTAGAGTCTCCGCCCGCCTGTCGCTATGAAGCAGTTGCAGCCAGCGCTGCTTCAGGCGCATGAACTCGCCCGATGCAATGATTTCCGTCGCCCTGGGTCTTTCGAAGGGCACTGTTTCTATTCCCTTCTTCTTCGGCGCGCGGCTTGATGCCGACATACGGTTTCTTGACCTGCCGCCTGAACTGGCTGCCGAAGCGGGTGCCCCGCCAGCGACCCCGACAATCCCCTGTTCCGCAACTGCTGAAGAGCCGACTGCGCTCGCATCCCGATATTGCGCAACGGCACTATGCCGACATTCTGGAGACCGCAGCCGCATGAGCCTCGAGATGTTCCGCCGACCGTCGACAAAGGCGTCCTCTCGCCTGCGTCCGCCATTTGTCAGTGCTCGATCTGATTGGGGAGACGCCGGTCGTCGAACTGAAGAGATTCGATACCGGCAGGTGTCGTCGCTTCGTCAAGATCGAAAGCCAGAATCCCGGCGGATCGATCAAGGATCGCATTGCGTTGTCGATGATCGTTAATGCCGAACAGCGTGGCACGCGCGGGGCGGTACAATCATCGAAGCGACCGCTGGCAACACAGGGCTCGGCCTGGCCATCTGGCGGCACGAAGCGCGTGATCGCGTGTCCAAAAGCTGACAGCGTCAGACAAATGTCAGGTTCATTACAACCAACATCTGGGCACTGACGAGGTTTTTCGAAGCAATGGGCGCTAACTGCGCGCTGAGCGCGTTGGCATGGCTTTTGAGACTGAGTGACTGTGACTGCACTCAATGGGGCAAGACGAGCGATGCGCTCCTCCCTGAACCCGTGTGCCGTCTCTGAGAGGAAACCAGCTCGTGCAGAAACCTTTGGAAATAGCTTTGGACCGCAACGTGGTATTGCAGATGGAGTCCCCGGCTCCTTCGATTAGAGTCGAGAACTGGCTGCATGGCGAGCCCCTCACGAGCTTTGAGCCCGGCAAGTGTACATAGTCGAATTTTGGGCAACTTGGTGCGGCCCATGTGTGGACGGGATGCCCCATCTGATCCAGCTGCAGGGCGTCGCCAGGCGCACCATCTGGACAGCAGGAACTGGACTATGGGCAAGGTAACAGGCTTTCTCGAAATCGACCGGCAGGTGCACAAGTACCAGCCGGCCTCCGACCGCATCCGGCATTTCCGCGAATTCACGCTGCCGATGTCCGACAAAGAGGTCGAGAAACAGGCCGCGCGCTGCATGGATTGCGGCATTCCGTTCTGCCATGGGCCGACGGGCTGCCCGATCCACAACCAGATCCCGGACTGGAACGACCTCGTCTACAATGGCGACTGGGACAATGCGATCCGCAACCTGCATTCGACCAACAATTTCCCGGAGTTCACCGGCCGCATCTGCCCCGCACCTTGCGAGGAAGCCTGCACGCTGAACCTCGAGGACATCCCCGTCGCCATCAAGACGGTCGAGCAGGCGATCGCCGACAAGGCTTACGAGACCGGCCATATCAGGCCCTATCCGCCGGAGAAGAAGACCGGCAAGCGCGTCGCCGTCATCGGCTCCGGCCCGGCCGGCATGTCGGCTGCCCAGCAGCTCGGCCGCGCCGGCCACGACGTCCATGTCTATGAGCGCGAGAGCCGGCCCGGCGGGTTGATGCGTTACGGCATTCCCGACTTCAAGATCGAGAAGCACTATATCGACCGGCGCATCGAGCAGATGCAGGGCGAGGGCGTCACCTTCCATTGCGGCGTCAATGTCGGCGTCGACAAGCCGGTTGCCGAGCTGCTCGCCGAACATGACGCCGTGCTTTATTGCGGCGGTTCCGAAACGCCGCGCGCGGCCGGCATTCCCGGCGACGATCTCGGCGGCGTGCATGACGCGATGCCCTATCTGGTGCAGCAGAACAGGCGTGTCGGCGGCGAACCGATCCAGTCGGTGGCGTGGCCGTCGCATCCGATCCTCGCCGGCGGCCAGCATGTCGTCGTCGTCGGCGGCGGCGACACTGCCTCCGACTGCGTCGGCACCGCCTTCCGCCAGGGCGCGGTGCGCGTCACCCAGCTCGACATCCGGCCGCAGCCGCCGGAAAAGGAAGACAAGCTGTCGGTCTGGCCATACTGGGCGACCAAGATGCGCACGTCATCCTCGCAGGCCGAAGGCGCCGAGCGCGAATTCCAGGTGGCGACGCTTGAATTCATCGGCGAAAACGGCCAGCTGACCGGGGTCAAATGCTGCGAAGTCGACGAAAAGCGCAAGCCGATCGCCGGCACCGAATTCGTCATCCGCGCCGATCTCGCGTTCATCGCCATCGGCTTTGCCGGGCCAGCCGCTCGCGGGCCGGTGTCGGAACTGGCCGGCCAGATGAAGATCGCCATTGACAGCCGCCGCTCGAAGAATGTCGAGGCCAATGACCGGGACTACAGGACCAGCGTCGAAAAGCTCTATGCGGCGGGCGACGTGCGGCGCGGCCAGTCGCTGGTCGTCTGGGCGATCCGCGAGGGCCGCCAGGCGGCGCGCGCCATCGATGAGGCGCTGATGGGATCGAGCGTGCTGCCGCGCTGAGTCCGTCTCGAGACCCTACTTGTGCGGCCACCTGAAGGCGCTTTCCGCCCTTCCGCTGCCCCGGGCAGCTTACGGACTGATCGCCGTGGTCGTTTCGGTTGTGGCCCCGGCCGCAGGCTGCCGCCTTGGCGGCCAAGAAAAATCGTCGGCGCGGCCGGGCGCAGCAGCGGGCGCCTTGCCCTCGACGACGAATTTTTCACCGGGCCCGTCCGGCTTGGCCGGCGCTGCGGCACCGAGAAGTTCCGAACCGCCGTCGAGTGCCGGTGATTGCGAGTCGGCGTCGGTAGCCGGGTCGGCGGCCTCAGTCTTTTCCTTCGAGGGTGGACTACGTTACTGGCCAGTACCGGCAACGCATCGAAGGAACTTTACAATCATAAAGGTACGTCACTGGTCTCGCGGCTCACCTATGACGATCTAGACGCGCATTCGAGTCCACAATCCGACTGGCATTTTCGTAAAGGCCTCCTCGGTGCGGGCGGCATCAGGGAGGATTTTCTCATGACGAGGACTTCTTACGGAAATGGGGGGCTACTCAAACACATTCAGTGATCAGCGCGGGGGCGGCGTCAGCTATTTCACCGCCGATCTTGGATATAATTTCTTGAACTCACCGCGCTACCGCATCGGTGCTTTTGTTGGCAACAATTTCTGGCACGAGAGCTACGATGCTTTCGGTTGCACGCAGCAGGCGACCAACTGGGGAACCTGTGTGCCAACCGTCCCACCTACGTCAACCTCTCAGCCAGGACAACGATTGGCATTCGCTGCGACTCGGCTTGGCCGGGCAGACGCAACTCACCGAGCGACTCAGCCTTTCTGGTGACGTGGCGTTCCTCTTCACGCGGCTCGACGGCAAAGAGCAGCACCACATGCGCCCAAGATCAAGCTAATTCCCGAAGACGGCGATGGGCATGGCGTCCAGCTCGAGGCGGTGTTGCGGCCGTGGCGAATAACGGCACCGCTCATTTCGAAGAGGCAATGGGCGGTCGTGGTTCCCCGCAGGCCGACGATTGGAAGGCAAAGCGCTACGGCGTTTTCGTGCAGGCTAGCATCAAGTTCAACTGAGAGAGCAAGAACCGAGGAGAGCGGCGATGCCACTCCAGCTCATTACGATCATTGGATCAACAGAAGGAAGTTTTCCGAAGAGTTTTGCAAGCGTGCGCAAAGTCGCCAGACAAAGTTCTCTCGGTCCATAGTGTACGTGCCGTCACGCCCGTTCTCGACATGGTTGAATGATACGTCCCGCGCGATCGATCAAAGTCGTTTTTCATTGGTTTTCCGGAAATCGCGGGGAGCACAGCGTGCTGTGACCCTCGCCTGCTGGTTTTCTGTCAACGCGCAGATGAGGGAGAATGAGCGTACAGCAAAAATCATCAGTGCTGTCGCTTTCGCCAAAGCCCGCCGCAGCTAAACGGGGTCCCACGCCCGGTAGCGCCCCCTGCCGGTCACCTCACGGATGCCGAGTTCGGCACCAGCCCGAGCGCAGCGCGCTGGCTAATTTTCAGCTCGGCCGCGACCAGACCTGCCGACACCAGCGGCCGCGCCAGCACCAGCTCGATCAGCGCCGGCAGGCTCGAGTTTTTGCGCCGGTTCCTGAGCCGGCGCTCCATCTGGCTTTTGGCCAGCGCCTGGATGATTGCAAGGCTGAAACAGTCGATGGAACGCCCCTCCAGCGAAGCCGAACCGGACGAGGCGCGCGCGCCAGGTCCTTCGGCTGCCATCGGCACGCTGGGTTTAAGTGCTTGGGGTGACACGGCGTGATCTCCGCCGTTGGCGGGAACAGGGCAGTGCAATAGTACTGCCCTGTTCCTTTTGATCAGAGGCCAGTGCGGATTTCTTCGGCAAGCGCCCTCAACGTCGTCTCGACGTCATCGCCGTTTACCATCTTCTGCATCGCCACGGCCCATGCGTTCATGGCTTCGCCGAAGCCGACACGCGGTGTGAAAGCCAGCGCGGCTTGGTCCTGTATCTTTTTGAAGCTGTCAACGAAGTTGTTGAACTCGGGCTGCGAAGCGTACTTAGTCCAGGTGTCGTCTGCCAGGTCGACGTGCGCGGCGGATTGACGAGCTGGCCAGCAAGGGCACCCTTGAGCGCCACCTGCTTGGAGGTGGCCCACGGGATGAACAGCCAGGCCGTGCCCTTCTTTTCGGAAGCCGCGTTCATGGCGAGAGCCCAGATCCAGATGTCAGACTCCAAGCTCGTGGCGCTCGGTGCGTGCAGCGGCGGAGCGAAGGCGATCTTGCCGGATGCCGGCTTCCCCGCAACATCGTTCCAGAAGCCGAACATATTTGAGTCGATCGTCATCGCGCTGCGGCCGGACGCGAAGGAAGGAGCCGCGCACTTCTTGATCATGTCCACGTAATGTAGTCGTATCCAGCATCGGTAAGCTTCCAATCGCTCAGGTATTTGTCCAGCGGCTCCAGGGCGCCACTCGGAGCGAGGTCCTACGCGGGCTGAATGCCAGTGCCGAACACATCCCATGCTGGCGACTTCGTCGTCAGTTGGATCGTCATCTTGTTCCAGTAAGAATCGTCTGGGTAGAGTTCCGGCGTGACCTTGATGCCGGGTCAGCTTCTCGAACTCCGGAAATTGCGCAGCGAGAGCATCCGCATAGGGGTGGATGTCGTAGGCCCAAGTTATGCTGGTCCCTTCGAATTGACGCCAGTTCACGGTGTCGGCAGCGGCCGAATTAGTGAGCGATGCCGAGACGGCAAAAAACGCCAAGTCAAAAGCAAGCTGTTTGCGAAGCGACGCGCACCTGTAACGAGTACGGGGAATGAGCGACCCATGTAATCCTCCCTGGGGCATTTTGCCAATTTTTGGGTCCACTCCTCCATCCCGAGTTCGCTCATAGCCACAATAAGCGGTTTCCAACGAGCTCGCTCTGAATGCACCAGGCCAACTGGGTAAAAACGGGTAACCGGCACTAAAAGGCGTTGTAGTATCGCCACCAGAAATACTGCTCCGTGGTGCTGGCCTTTGCCTGGGGGCGCAACACGGCAACTACCCGCTCAAAACGGTTGGTCCTCTACCTCTTATTCACCGTCGCTTTCCTCGCGGCCTAACCCGGCCGGAATATCCGTTGCCAGAAAAAGGCCTCGCGGCCGGTTCGAGGCTCATCCCTCCTCCGAAGCAGCACGCTCAAGTATCGTCACAAGCCCCGAGCGCTTCGCGTTCGGCGATGTCCAAATTCCGACAATGTCGGATACAGTCAGATCTACTGGATTGCGTTTGAATGGTTTTCTCATTTGGCACAGTACATGCGGGTCATCCGCAAAACACGTGACCGACCAACAAGAGTTCGCATGATCACCTTACCACAACATACAGCCGCCGCGGAACAATCACTTGGCCCCTGATCGCCCACCCCGGCACCACAACCGGAGTCATCGATGTTCTGACAGGCTGCCCAAGGATACCTGCTGCAACAGGGCTTGCCCTGGTGACGACCACTCCGGCTCCGCCGGTTACCGACGAGGGCAAAGTGACGGATTTCCTGCTTTTCAACGGCATGGAGGTGGCTGTCATTCCCGACCACCGCGCCGGTCGTCACCCATATGGTCTGGTGCAGGATCGGCAGCGCGGAATGAGCCGCCGGGGATATCTGCATGTCTTCGAGCATCTGATGCTCAAGGCGCCTCATGACGAGCACGGCTCCGTCGCCTGGAGAGATTGAACCCAAAGGGAGATTCAGATGTCTGAAGCGAATCAGGAAAAGTTGGACGCATTCTTGGGGAAAATGGTCGGCGATCTCGGTGCGATCGCAACGGGCGCGGGAGTCCTGCTGGGGGACAGACTCGGCCTGTTCAAGGCATTGCGCGAAGGCGGCAAGATGACGGCCGCCGAACTTTCGACACGCACCGGCACCCAGGAACGCCTCGTAAGGGAATGGCTTTCCGGGCAGGCGGCGGCGGGTTACGTCGACTACGATGAAGCGAGCGACAAATTCTATCTCAACGCCGAGCAAGAGCTGGTGTTCGCTGATGAAGACAGCCCGGCCTTCATGGCAGGCGCATTCGAGTTCCTGTCCGCGCTGTGGCTCGATGAAGAAAAGGTGAGGCAGGCATTCCAGTCCGGCAAGGGCGTCGGGTGGCACGATCATAGCGCGTGTCTGTTTCGCGGTACGGAACGGTTCTTCCGTCCAGGCTACAATGCCAATCTGATCGACTCCTGGCTGCCGGCCTTGGAGGGCGTCGTCGAGAAGCTCGAACGCGGCGTGGACGTCGCGGATGTTGGATGCGGTCATGGTGCATCGACCGTGCTCATGGCACAGGCCTTCCCCAATTCGCGCTTCGTCGGCTTCGACTATCATGCCCCTTCGATTGAGCGCGCCCGCAAGGCGGCCGAGGTAGCCGGCGTCGGCGTTAACACGCGGTTCGACGTGGCGGCCGCCAAGAGCTATCCCGGAACCTATGACCTCGTCACATTCTTCGATTGCCTTCACGACATGGGCGACCCGACGGGCGCCGCCACCCATGTCCACGGATCGCTCAAGCCGGACGGCACGTGGATGATCGTCGAGCCGTTCGCGCATGATCATCTGGCGGCGAACCTCAATCCCGTCGGCCGCGTTTACTATGCCGCTTCCACTTTCGTGTGCACGCCCGCATCCGTGTCGCAGGAAGTCGGGCTCGCGCTTGGAGCCCAGGCCGGTGAGGCGAGGCTGCGCAAGGTTGTGACCGGCGGCGGCTTCAAGCGATTGCGTCGCGCCGCGGAGACACCGTTCAACATGGTGCTGGAGGCCCGCCCTTAGCGTGGCCGTCGCCAGAAATTGCAGCTCATCGCATTTGATGAAGATCACCGCCAAAAATCCGGACGCATCGGGCACATTTTCAAGGCGTCTGGGTTCACGCAGAGGTCGCTGCCGAGTTGTGTGCCAAGAGTCCCATACGTTGCGGCTCAGAAAGGACCCCACGCACGGCGACGAACATGCCCATAGCGATGGCCGCTATAATCACATATGTCCACCATGGCGCGTTCACAAAGCTGGTAAGCCACGTCGCACCGAACGCGCTTACGACAAAAACGAGAGCCTCGATAAAAAGACTGAGCCTGTACACATTCAGTCGTCTCATCCTCATACCACCCATCCAAAGACTGAGCTTGTTGCGCTACTGCGACAGAGCCTAACATATTGGAGAGTGCTCACTAGTCGACCGTGAACAATCCGAGCCCTAAGCGGCGACCGGCTTCGGCCGGATTTGAAGCAGGGCAATCAAGAGCGACAAAAACCCCTTCAGCCACCTGAGCAGGAGGGAGAAGTTGTAGCCGGCGGCGG
>NZ_NSFU01000045.1:0-5983 GCF_002294875.1 Mesorhizobium sp. WSM4312
GGTGTTCCGCGGTTTTGACACACCTTCGGTTCTGGGCCGCGTGCCCCCTCTCAACGGGACTTGGCCAAGCGTGGAGTTCTCGGAAACCGATAAGGAAATCCGGGTGACGGCCGAAATCCCGGGCCTCCATGAGAATGACATCGAGGTTATGCTGGATGATGGCGTCCGGACGCTTCGCGGCGAGAAGAAGGCAAAGACCGAGGACAAGGATCGCCAGTGCTTAGCCCCGACACTCGCAGATAGCGAGGATGGTGAAATGACGCCCAACAGTGAAAGAGCGATCATGGGATGCTGAATCAAGCTTGCCCAGTATATGCTGGCGCGGTGAGAAGCTGCAATTCCTCGATTGCCGGGCAAATGCCACCCGAAGAGGCCCGGCAAGCATTTGTCAGCTTTGCCAGAATGGCAGGGGTGCTGGCACAATCCGATCATTCCGCATCGGCTGGAGCTGATGAAAAGACGCCGGTTGCTCCGCGCGAATCCTGATCTGCCAATCACCGCTCGTGCATGGTGCCAAGGGCAAGCTGTCGGCTTGAACAGCCGCAGAACGGCGTACTCCCGCCCGCCGGTCTGACCGGTATGAAGACGAGACAGGCCGTCAGCTGTCTTCCGACCCAGGCCTGACCAGTTGGAGCACAGGGCGAGGGGTCTGTTCCTCGCCCACCTCAACAATCGGCAGTGCGACAAAGTCGGGCGGACTGGTCAACCGTGGCTGCAAGAAAACCGGATGCAACCCCTCTCCCCGTGGCGCTGCAAGCTCATGAAACTGCAACAGCGATATCTTCATGGCGCTATTCCCGTATATCTTCCCTGTAGCGGCAACGTCGCAAGTTGGCGCTCGTTTCATGCCGCCGAAGAAAATCTCGCCAGGACCCGTGCGCGATGAGGATATCCGGTCGGTCACTGCCAGGCCACGCTAGCTCCTGTTCGCCAGCGCCTCGAGAAATGACTTCCTCCATTGTGCCGCGTCATTGCGCCGGATGCTCTCAATCAGAGCACCGTGCCTTGCAAGTCTTTCCTCGAGCGGCATGGCCAGCGCTCTTGCTATCGCATCGGCTACCTCGTCGACAACATAGGGGTTAACGATCAAGGATTGCGCAAGCTCTTCAGCCGCGCCTGCAAAACGCGACAATACGAGGACCCCGGGATCGGCTGGATCCTGGGCGGCTATATATTCTTTTGCGACGAGGTTCATTCCATCTCGAAGGGGTGTGACCAGTCCGACCTGACTGGCCCGCAACAGACCGGCCAGCCGCGAGCGCGGAACGGTGCGGTGGATGTAGCGGATCGGCGTCCAGGTCAGATCCGCATATTTTCCGTTTACGGAGCCAGCGGTTGCCTCGAGCTGAGCGCGTATTTCCGCATACGCTCCCACCTCTTCTCGCGTGGGTGACGCTATCTGCAGATAGGTTACCGCCCGCTCGTGTTCGGGGTGCCTTTCGAGAAGGCGCGCAAAGGCCTGCATGCGGCCGGGCAGTCCCTTGGAGTAGTCCAGCCGGTCGACGCCGATAATCTGCTTGAGACCAAGAATCTGGCGGCGCATGGAATCGATCTGGACATCCGCGGCCGCCTCGTTAGCCATACGTGCGAAGGCGTCGACATCGATGCCTATCGGAAAACTGCTCGACAGCACGGTTCGGCCATTGCTTTTGGCCACGCCGCCGATGTCGAAGGTTGTCGAACTTGTCGCCCGAACGGAGCGCCGAAAATTTGTCACGTCCGTCGCGGTCTGGAAACCCAGCACGTCGTATTGGAGCAGATCAGCGATGAGTTCTCCGTGGTCAGGCGTGGCGACAAACAGGTCCGGCGGCGGGAACGGTATATGGAGGAAAAAACCGATCCGATTTACGAATCCGAGCCGGCGCAACTCCGTAGCCAACGGGATAAGATGGTAGTCGTGAACCCAGATCAGGTCGTCATTGCCTGATAGCAGTCGCGAGAGCGCCTTGGCAAAGCGCGCATTGATCTGCCTGTACGCATGCCGAAACTCGCTGCGGTGTTGTACAAGGTCGAGCCGGTAATGGAAAAGCGGCCACAGCGTACTGTTGGCATAGCCGTTATAGTAGAGCGAATACTCCCGCTGCGGCAGCGTCAGTGCGGCCGTCTCGATCTTGCCCACGCGTTCGAGGTGGATCAGCGGTTCGTCGCTCGCGGCTGAATCATGGTGCCCGACGCTTGCCCCTAGCCACAGCCCTCCACGCTCGGCCAAGGCATCGACGACGCCCACTGCAAGCCCCCCGGCTTGTGCCAGATCGCGTACATTCCCCAGCCGATTCGAGACGACAACCAGACGTCGCGATATGGCATTATTGGTGGTCTGTCGATCGCCCAACGCGGCCTCACGCTCGGCGAAATCGCTAACCGTCTGCGAAGCTTCGGTCTGGGTTTCGTTCGGTGCCTGCAATACGAGAAATCCTAAGCCTGAAGATCGCCTGAGAACGGTCCGCCCATGCGATTGTTCCACGCAATTTGTTCTATCTCTTCGATTGAGCGCTACACCAGTACCCGGCTCAATTCTGCCGGTCACGGGAGCAAACGCTGACCACAGCTGGCCTTGCATTAGCGGGCGGACCTGGCTGCGGACTGTGAAACGCCAAGGCGAGGAGCGTTCCCGGCTTTCAGCGTTTTCGTTGGATAAGATCGTCTGAAGCAGTTCATGCCCGCCTGGATGGCCTATGACATGAGCCTGATGGGCGAGCGCTTCTTCACCGAAGGGATGATGCCTGAGGCCGGCGACGTCTGGCACCGTACTGCGCCTCAGGGCCGCGCGCTGCGCCCATATCGCGACTTCGCCTCAGCGATCGCTGCTGCCGCCTGATGGAAGACGAGGGGACTTCGAGAGGATCATTCCACGGATCTTTTCGACCGACCCGTGCGGATAAAATCCGAAGGCGAACCTCGCGTTGACGCGCTAGCCGGATCGATCCAGCAACGTGCGAATGGCCAAACACTTGAAACGTTCGACCGCTCTGCGGGGCCAGACCAGACACTGGCGGACCTCACGGGCCTCCTTCGATCTCAACGAATGACCCCGGAAGTTCGCCACGGACGACGGAACAAACTTTCCCCAAACTGGTTGGAAAGCCAGGTTGGGATCAGGAAATGAATGCCTCCAGCATCATCACGCAAGCCGGTACGCTGACAGCGAGGCCATGGGCATTTCTGATCCTGGTGGTCTACGCTGTGCTGTGGATCGTTTTCGAACGCAGCAGCTTTGATTGGCACGGCGCCGCGACATTGGCCACCTGGGCGATGACCCTTTTTATACAAAGAGCCGAGCATCGAGACACGCAGGCCATACAGTCAAAATTGGACGAACTGCTGCGCGCCAACAGCGCGGCTAGAGACGAACTGACACAGATCGACAAGAAGGAACCAGAGGAGATCGAGCGCCAGCGGGAGGCCGAGCGCCCCCAAGCCGGAGATTGAAGATTGGCTTGCAAGGCTCCAATCTGGTTACCTCGCCAAGGAAAATCCCGGCACAGCCATCCGGCGCTGCCGATGGGCTGCCCTTTAGGCTTTGTAGGCCCGCACCACTGGCGAAGCGATGCGGGCCTGGCCAAGGCTTCCCGCCCATGGCCAGCAGCGCGAGGGGACGCTGCCGCCATATGTAACTGGTTGTGGAAAATCAGGTTCCGCACCCACCTGAAAAAGGCCCGCCACCAATAGGCAGCGGGCAGGGTCTGGAGTGGCTAGGGATCAACCCAGCATGACGTTAACGAGCGGCGGAGGGTTTCGTTGCGTCTGTATGCTGGAAGGGGCAGGGGAGGGGTAAGCGCCAGAGTGCAGGAAGCTCTCCCGGCGGAGAGTGAGAGGCGGGTCGAATTTTCGGCGACGGGTTGAAAGAGGAAGGAGAGGCCTTCGGCGCCGGTCGCGGAGAACCATGATGACTTTCCAAAGCAATCGGGGCCATGCTGTCGCCCAGCGTTCGAACCTCTATGATCGGATCAAATCACCGAGGAGACAATTCCCATGAAAGCGATCGTAGTGACGGACCAGGCTGCAGGAACGGCCGGGATGAAGCTGGTGGAGCGGCCCGAGCCGCAGGCGGCAATAAACGACGTCGTCGTACAGGTTCATGCAGCGGGATTCGTCAACACCGAACTGGAATGGCCTTCGACCTGGGCCGATCGAGCCTTCCGTGACCGGATGCCGTCGATCCTCGGCCATGAGCTGGCCGGTGTGGTCACTGCACTGGGTTATGGCACAAAGGGGCTGACGGTCGGGCAGCGGGTGTTCGGCCTTGCGGATTGGCATCGCGACGGCACGCTCGCGGAGTATGTGGCCATGGAGGCACGCAACCTCGCGCCGCTGCCGGGCGATTTCGACTTTACGGTGGGCGCGAGCCTGCCGATCTCGGGCGTGACCGCGTGGCAGGGGCTGTTCCAGCATGGCCGCCTTCAGGCGGGGCAGAGCGTTCTCGCGCATGGCGCGGCCGGCGCAGTCGGATCGATGGTGACGCAGCTTGCGCGAGAAGCCGGCGCTTATGTCATCGGCACCGGACGCGCCGCAGACCGCCAGAAGGCGCTCGACTTCGGCGCAAATGAATTCGTCGACCTCGGGAACGACACCCTGGAAGACGTCGGCGGCGTTGATCTGATATTCGACGTCATCGGCGGCGACATCCAGAAACGGTCTGCAACGCTGGTCCGGGCAGGAGGAACGCTTGTGACTGTCGTAGGACCAACGGATATTCGACCTGCAGATGGCCTGACGGTTGACTTCGTCGTCGAGGCTGATCGAAACCAGCTTTTTGAGATAGTTCAGCGGATCCGGGATGGACGACTGCGGACGAATATCGGCAAGCTCTCGACCCTCGACGACGCTGTTGCGACCTTTAACTCGACCGAGCGCCGCACGGGCAAGACGGTTATCCGCGTCCGTCCGTGAGCACTCTTGGGGAGATAGGACGGTTCGTCTCTCCCCGATTATCGTATCACCAAACAAGCAACGAGGACATGGGAAGCAGAAGGCGCTTTCACGCTCCAGTGCGAGCGCGGCCAGACAACCCGGACCCGACGATCGCCCGGCCGCTCAATCAGGAAGGCATAAGTGAACGACCCGACTAGATCGCGTTGGAGCCTGCTCGCAACATCTTCAGGCTGCCGGGAAGAACCTGCCGACGCATCAGGAATATCTTCCTTATTCTTGTTGCGGGCGGAGCCACTTCCAAATGCAAACCGCATTGAGGGCTCGCTCCGGAAGAGGTTTCGAGCCCGAACTAAACGCCGGTCGCTTCTCAACGTCCGCAATGATACCGTCCAACTCGTCTGGAATTCTCAAATTCGCCTCTTGTCATCCCGCATTCGAAGAGTAGGCGAAAACCAGCATTGGGGGCAGCCGAACGAACTGCACACCCAATCGCAAAACGATATGTTAGAATTCGAGACGCAGTTGATGCTGTTCGGAGGGCGGTGCTTCGAAAGCGATGAAAGGGTGACACCGAGCAATCGGATCCCTTCTGCGTGGGGAAAACGGGTTCAAAAGGCTTGCGGCTAGCTGCTCGACATCAGCCAGGGCATGCATTGGGAATTCAGCGGTGCGACTACGGGTAATCTGCTGAAAATCGGCAAACTTGACCTTCAAGGTAACGGGTCCTGCCACAAATGCCCTTGGCCTCACAATAATTCCAGACCTTGGCGACAAGCGGTCCCAGTTCTGCACCGCCGCATCGAGCTCAAATGTATCGGAGGTAAAAGTATCCTCGGCGCCGACGGACTTGCGCGGCCGACCGGGTTCGACAAAGCGCTCATCGAGGCCGCGTGCGATCTTGTAGTACCAAAGCCCCGGTTTTCCGAAATGCGGCTGCAGGAAGGCGAGGGGCTTCGTCTTGAGATCGGCGCCAGTCTCGATGCCTAGAGCGGGATGGGATTTGTAAGAGTCGTGGGATTCCCAAATCATCTTGGTTCTGATTCAACATTGATGCTGGGTAGGAGGCCGGCATGAATGGCAGGATATTCGATGGACCTTCGCGAGCGGGTTG
>NZ_NSFU01000046.1:0-3054 GCF_002294875.1 Mesorhizobium sp. WSM4312
GGTGGCGGGTTGGGGCGGAAGTATCAGCGATCTGGATATAGATGGACGACGGCTGCTACTTCGGCGGAGAAGCGCAAACTCGCTCGGGCTGCTTTGGCCTCTAGGGGTGGCATGGCCTTCGCCGTCTAGGCGGCCAAGCCGACATGGCAAAAGTGCACTGTCACCGTAAGTCGCTCGCGCGGCATGCATGCGCATCCGCACATGCACAGCCACGGCGACCATGCCGGACATCGCCACCAACGTTCGCGGCGAGCGACCGACTTTTCCAAATCTCGCCAAATGTTCAAAATGGCTTGCGAGACACTCGAGGCGCGCAATCAACGCGCAAATCGATCGGGCAGCCTGGTCTCACTACGCAGGTATCAGGACTGCGATGCGATGCACGCCGACCTCCTTGCTCGTGTTCGTTGCCTCGTCAGTTTTGCCTTTGGAGCAGGTATAGACGTCGCCTACCTTTAGCTTGAATTCCTTGTCAGCTTTCTTGATGGCGAATGCGCCGGAAGTAATCGTGCATACCATGTCGTTGTCCATCACAGTTTGAGGCGCGTGTGCTCCGGGCTGAAAGACGACGTCGACAATCGAGATGCTCTTGTAGGCGGGAATGTCGGAGTTTCCGGTGCCGACTTCAACCACTCTGACACCGGGCGCAATCTCCTTGCCGTCCTTCGGGCCGTATTTCTTGGCTTTTGCAGAAGCAGCCAGAGTGAACAAAGGTGATGCCGCGACGGTGGTCAAACCGAGGGCAAGTGCAGACCTGCGATTCATGGCTTTCATCGCATCCTCCCGATGCTCGTCATGCGTGAAATTACATGACGCCTTTATATTAGCACAATCTGATTTATTTGCATGCATCTCGCCGTGGGGTGCGACCAGAATTACGGTGACAGTGCACTAATTTTTCCCCGCCGGCCCTGCTTCCCTGGTTTCACAGCTCCTCCAGTTTGCCCGGCAATCCGGCTGAGAAATGCCTCGCCGCCCACCGGCCGGCCGATGCTCTCGGCCTTGCGTAGCGCGTCGAAGGCCACGGCATCCGTCTCGGCCAGGTCGAACAGCCCGCTCGACGATGGCAGGCGGTCCCTCATTGGCTGCGGATTAACGCCATCGGGCTCGCCCGTCAGATGCGCCCGGGCGCTTGACCGGGCCAATCGACCGCCTGCTTCACCAGCCCCGCGCGCACCGGGTCAGTCCGACATACCGTACCGCCGACAACAGGTGGTCCTCGTCCATCGCGATGACGCCGAAGCGGCCTTGCCAGAAATGACCGGTTTTCTTCTGCCGGCCCAGGCGCGGTGCACTTTGGCGAGCGCGCGCCGCAGGCCATCGGCGTCGGCCGGCGTCAGGATCAGGTGCACGTGGTTGGGCATGAGGCTCCATGCCCAGATGCCGACATCGGCGCACGGCAATGCTCGACCAGCAGGGTCTTGTAGAGCGCGTAATCCCCGGGGGTGAAAAACACCTTGGCGCGCCCGTTGCCACGTTGCGTGACGTGGTGCGCCAGATCGGGAACGACGATACGGGCAAGGCGAGCCATATACTCAAACCAAGAGTGACGGACTTCCATAGCAGGCATGGCAGGCAATTAGTGCACTGTCACCGTAATTCTAATTTTTTTCAAAGTCTTTGGATATAATACTCTGCCAGAAAGCAGATTCTGTGTGTTTGTAGTTTTTAAGATATGAAATCTGTACCGGATCAGCTAAAAATCGCCCTCCATAAGAGATTATTTTTTGAGCGCACTCGACGCAATTGGCAAATGCTGCAAAGTAAAGCGGGCTTGCTCCTCCGTATGTCGTATTGGGATTGCCATTATACTTCAAAATTAACTCGACCATAGAAATGTCTTTTCCGTTAACTGCTGCCAACAACGGAGTAACTCCGTCAGTCGTCGTACAATTCGCATCGTAGCCACTTTTTAGCGCGGCTTCGGCTTTATCTGTATTTTTAGAGATTATCGCGTCAAATAAATCGCCTCCTCTATCGCAGTATCCACTAATTATAGCTGTGATAGAGATCACAGAAAATATCTTGATAATCCCCATTGTGAATATCCAATTCTTGAAAGGGCTTGATCTGCGCTCATGCTGCCTCTAGAAATGTTTATTTTGCGACTCGGAACCGATAGACTTTCCGCAAGATTATCGTTGAGAGCTGCCGGTGTGCCTACGGGAAATCCACTATTGATGTTTATCCCAGCAGATTTTAAAGCGGACGAAAGTTGATCAGCGCAATTATTTGTCAGCATAGGCGCAGTTTGATCACCTTTCTTCACATAATAATCTGCAATCTTCTCATCTTGATCTTTTGTTGTTTTTATTGTTGTTACGACCTGATCTCTAACAGGTATCTGCTGGCCCATAAAATCCTTCGCCGAAGATCCGAACGGCGTTCCGGTTCCTGGGGAATAAACACCTTTTCCGTCGACCAAGACCGAGACGTGACCAAAAACATTCTTGCTGTCCACTCGCTGTTTTCCGTAAACAATATGAACATCCGCAACTTTTTGGCCGACTTCATTCTTTTTCTTATCTTTGACATTTTCTAGGCCTTTTGCAGCCTTGTCTCCTGCTGCTTGCAGATCTTTCGACTTCGTGCTGCTGTCTGCCGCCTTGGAGCCCCCTTCAGCCCCCAGGGGCTCCTTGCCTTCGTTCGGATCGATGGCATGTCCGTTCGGATCACTCTTATTGACCGGATCGTTCTGAGCATAGGCGTATCGGTTCGTACCGACGTCCGGCAACGTCGGATCCCAATCATCCGGCGAGATGAACCGCCCCAGCACCGGATCCATATACCGCGCGTTGAGATACAGCAGTCCGGTCTCGGGATCGAAGCGTTCCCCAATATACCCCTTCTGGGTCTGGAAGCCGGTGTTGAGGCGCTCGCCGTAGGTGGCGTAGTTGGTTTGCTCGACAATGGCGCCCGAGGCATCAGTGACCATGCGCACCGAGGCCAGGTGGTCGCGGTGGAGGAAGTATTTGACGCCGTTGACGACCTTGATGTCGGGATGGGGATAGCGGGTGTAGATTTCCGCGCCCGGTGTCGCCGGATTGATCTCGA
>NZ_NSFU01000047.1:0-2777 GCF_002294875.1 Mesorhizobium sp. WSM4312
ACTGGATGGAGGCAAATCGCTACATCAACATGGACGACCTGCGCGAGCACAAGAAGCTCGCTCTACGCCAAGCCGCTTGACCAGCACAATGGCCGCCCCCTTTTTGCAGAACTTGACGCACACAACCGCATTAGCAGACGCTTATTAACAGCATGGCCAAATTAACGGGTTGCAAAGAAATTCGATCGAATAGGCGACCATTGCGTGGTGAAATTCGCAACTTATTTGTCGCCGTTTTCGAACGCCCCAATTCCCTGCGCGATCAGGTTCGTAGCCATCACCAGCGAGATGATCGCCGATCGCTAAATCCGGCAGACCGCCATGACGAAGAACTCGCGGTAGCAGAAGTCGGGATCGTCGAGCAGGCGATCCGGCCGCTGCTTCAGCTCCCGCCAATAGGCCTGGTCGGCGTCAGGCAGGGCGTAGCCCGGCGCGACGCTGGCGAAATAGGCCAGCAGGTCGCGAACATAGTCGCGCGTGAAGCGAGGCGCCGGCGCCCAGCGCTCGACCAGCCAGCCCTTGCGGCTGACGACCTCCAGGCCGGCCTGCCGCAGACGCGCCGGAAGCGTCGAACCGCAATCGGTGCCGAGCACGCCCCGGTCGCGAAACCCCTGCAGCCTGGCGGCCATGAAGCGCCCCAGCAGGGCCCGGTCCATGGGCAGGATCTGCAGGATCGTCGAATCGAAATCCTTGACGGCGAAGATGCCGCCCGGCTTCAGCACGCGCCTGGCCTCGCCGACGGCAAGCTCGAACTCGGCCGGCGTCAGATACTGCATGACATTGCCGGACCAGACGCAATCGAACGATGCGTCGGCGTATGGCAGCGACAGGATGCTGCCGACATGCGTGGCAATTTCCGGCGGCTCGGGCAGCGTGCCCGCGAGCGCCTCGACCCGGCCGATGTTTTCAGGCGCGAGGTCGAGCGCGGCGATGAAGCCGGATGGGCCGACGGCCCTGGCGATGAGCGGCAGGAAGCCGCCGCTGCCGCATCCGGCGTCGAGCACGCTCCAGCCCGGGCGGATACCGGCGTCGAGCAAGGCCGCCTCGTATTCGGGCCGCGACGATTCGAAATGAAGATCGAGCCAGCCGGCCTCGCTCGCTTCGTGACCGGTGGACGTTTGATTCCCAGCAGACAAATGATGACCCCCCATGGCGCGGCGGGATAGAAGCGCACCCGACGGCATCACGCAATGCCCTGCGAGGCAGGCGACGCCGGGCTACGCCGGCAGCGACGGCTCGGTGTTCGGCTCCAGCGCCTCTTCCGCCTCATGCTCGTCCGGAAGCACGTCGCCATGCACCCCCAGCGGCCGGCCGATCCAGACCGGATCGACCAGATGGTCGCGCTTGGGATTGTCCGTGTTCGGGTGGATGAGGATGCTCAGGCCGCCATGGTTCAGCATCAGCCACGGAACCAGCGCCCCGAAAATCCCGGTTGCGAAGGAGACCTGGTACATGGCCTGCTCATGCGGGCCGACTTGCTTGTCGTGCCAACTGCCCAGGCGCACGCGGAACCGTTCGGCGATGCGCAGCCGCAGCCATTCGGCATGCTGCCGCTCGGCCTGTCCGTCGAAGTAGATATGGGCATGATAGCTGGCGATCTCGGCAAGCGGCCTTGGACTGTCTTGGGTCATCTCGATGCCCTCCTCGCGGCGTGTCCCGCCATTCAGCCCAAGAACGCGGCTTTAAGCAAGGCCACCCGAGCCGCCGGCAAGACCGGCAATGGCTGGACCCGGTTGATCGGCCAGGCATGCCGTTATGCCGCTCGCGGCGCGAGGCTTCCGGCCCCGCGCACATCGTGTAGTCTGACGGTTTTCTTAGGGAAAATGACATGACGAACACCGCCGAAACCCTGCCCTATCTGTCGTCGGCGGTTCTCGATCGCCTGGCGATCTCCACGCCTGACATCGTCGACGAGATCGAGCGCCAGATCGTCGGCCAGAGGAGGGGCGAAGTCTGGTGCGCGCCCAAGGCCGCCGTGTGGCCGGGCGACGACCGCTACTTCATGGCCACGCTCGGCGTCGCCACCGTGCCACCCGTGCTGGCCACCAAGTCGCTGGTGGTGAACCCGCGCAACGCCGCGCGCGGGCTGGCAACGCTCAATTCGCTGATCACCCTGCTCGACGCCGAGACCGGCCTGCCGCTGGCCCTGGTCGACGGCAATTGGGTGACGGCCAAGCGCACGGCGGGCCTCAGCGCCGTCGCCGCCAGGCGCATGGCAAGGCACGACGCCTCGTCCGTCGCCTTCATCGGCTGCGGGGTGCAAGCGCGCGGCCACCTCGAAGCGTTCGCCGACCTCTTTCCGCTGCGCGAAATCCGCGCCTTCGGCCGCGGCAAAAGCAATCGCGACGCGCTTTGCGAGATGGCCCGGTCGCGCGGCCTGGACGCAATCCCCTGCGACACGGCAAGGGCCGCGGTGGAGGGCGCCGACATGGTGGTGTCGACGGTGACCCTGGTGCCCGAACCCGAACCGTTCCTCGACGCCAACTGGCTGAAACCGGGAAGCTTCACCGCCATCACCGACCTCGCTTTGCCCTGGCTGCCCGAAACCATGCGCCGCCTCGACCGCATCGTCGTCGACGATCTGGAGCAGGAGAAAAAGATGCCCAAACCCATGGTCGACCCCACGCTGGTCGCCGGCGACCTGACAGGCCTGGTCTGCGGTGACTTTGCGGGGCGGCGGGGCACAGGCGAGGCCACGGCGTTCGTGTTCCGGGGCATGGCTGTCGGGGATCTGGCGGTGGCGGGGCTGGCGTATCTGCGGGCGCAGGCTGCGGGGG
>NZ_NSFU01000048.1:0-1955 GCF_002294875.1 Mesorhizobium sp. WSM4312
AGAACGCGCTGATCGCCGACGAGGTGCAGCAGACCGGTACTGTCGACCACACGCCCGTCTATCCCAGGGAAGTGGTCAAGCGCGCCCTCGACCTGTCGGCCACCGCGATCATCCTGGTGCACAACCATCCCACTCGTCCCTTTTCAGTCACGCACGATCACGCTTTAGCACGTTGATACATATCGCTTTTTCGACTTGTCGTAGAGTCGGACATTGTGGCATATTGGGGTCGGTTTTAGGGGGATCGAAGCCCGTTTTGAACCCAACCACCGACCCCTACTACCCGTCAGCCGATCCCACTCGAAAGCCTACGGGAGACCCCAGTGCCAAGCCTTACCGATGGAGAGATTCGCCACGCTTTGAAGCAGGTCGAGGAGACCAGTAAGCAGCAGAACCTTGTCGATGGCGAGGGTCATGGAACAGGCCGCCTCGTTCTAGTAATAAAGCCAATGCCGACTCGCATAACGGCGGACTGGATGGCCCAGCAGTGGCGAGACCAAAAGCGTCTCAAGAAAAAGCTCGGGTCGTATCCGTCAATGAGCCTCAGCCAGGCTCGCGAGATTTTCAGACGCGACTTCGCCGACATGATCCAGAAGGGACGCAGCATCAAGATAGCCGGCGACACGCGACCCGGCACGGTCGCCGATCTGTTCGAGGCTTACGTCGCGTCGCTTAAGGCCGATGGAAAACCGTCTTGGAAGGAGGCCGAAAAGGGCTTGAACAAGATCGCCGATTCGCTCGGTCGCAACCGCCCTGCCCGCGACATCGAGCCTGACGAGATCAGGGACCTCATTCGCCCGATCTATCAGCGTGGCAAACGGTCTATGGCCGATCATGTTCGCAGCTATATTCGATCGGCGTACAGTTGGGGGCTGAAATCCGAGCATGACTACCGAACAACCTCGGTCCGTCGCTTTCGTCTCGTCTACAATCCAGCTGCGGGCATTCCAACCGAACCGAAAAAAGTTGGAACGCGCTGGTTGGACGAGGAGGAATTCATCCGTCTCTATCGTTGGCTCGAATCCCCTGATGCGCCGGTCCACCCCCCTTACACGCGTGCCGTAAGAATTCTTATGCTGACCGGCCAGCGCGTCGAGGAGATCGCTCGGCTACACGTCGATCAATGGGACGCGGCCGAGCGCATTATCGATTGGTCCAAGACTAAGAATGGAAAACCTCACGCCATCCCAGTGCCCAAGATGGCGGCGGAACTTATCGGGTCGATCAAGCCGAATGAATTTGGCTGGTTTTTTCCATCCGCGACCGACCCGTCCAAGCCGGTCAGCCATGGCACGCTCTATTCGTTCATGTGGCGCCAACGCGATCGCGAGGTCATCCCCATCGTGACAAACCGCGATCTCCGGCGAACCTGGAAGACGCTTGCCGGCAAGGCCGGGCTCTCAAAAGAGATCCGAGACCGACTACAGAACCACACTCTGCAGGACGTCAGTTCCAAGAGCTACGATCGCTGGAATTACATGCCGGAAAAGCGTGCCGCGATGGCGCGGTGGGACAAGTTTGTCCGCGATATTCTGGTGAAGAAGAAGCGTAAAGCCACATTCAAGCAAGCTGCGTGACAATTGCTATTCCCTCTCCGGCATCACATCTGTGATCGCTCGTAGACGTTTAGAGCTTCACTAGAAACAGACCTCCGAAGGCAGAGGTCACAGGTCACAGGTTCGAATTCTGTCGGGTGTGCCACTTTTATACTGTGCAATCAGACGGTTAGCAGTTAGCAAGGCCTTTGTCCGTGAGACGAGGTCGGAAAATGCGTTGCGGAAGCGCCACGGAAGCAACTGGCGGTGAGTTAGGGTTAGCTCCACGCCGAGGTAGTGTGCTGAGAGTTCTGCAAATTCGCTGAGAAGGGGCGGTCATGGCAGGCTGGTGATTGTTCACGTCACCGATTCCCTAGAAGGAACGCCACCATGACCAAGACTGAGAGTAAGACCGCCAGC
>NZ_NSFU01000049.1:0-1737 GCF_002294875.1 Mesorhizobium sp. WSM4312
GAGAGGGAAGGAAGGAAGAGAAAAACGAGAAAGGAAGGAGGGAGAAGGAAAAAGGAGGGAGGAGAGAGAAGGAAAGGAAGGAGGGGGAGAGGGAGAGGGAGGAGAAAGGGGGGGGAGAAGTGGAAGGAAAGAAAGGAAAGAAAGGGGGAAGAAAAAGGGGAGAAAAGGAAAGAAAGGAGGGAAAAAAAGGGGGGAAAGAAAGAGGAAAGGATGGAAAGAAAGGGAAAGGAAGGAAGAGAGAGAGGAGAAGAAAAGAGGAAGGAGAGGGAGGAAGGGGAGGGAGGAGGGAGAGAGAGAAAAGGGGAGGAGAAAGGGAGAGGAAAGGAAGAGGAGGAGGGGGGGAGGAGGGGGGGGAGGGGGAGGAAGGAGGGGAAGAGGGGAGAGAGAAAAAAGATGGAAAAAAAGGAAAAAAAGAAAAAAGAGGAGAGGAAAAGAAGAGGGAAGGGGAGAAAAGGGGAAAGAAAGAAAGGAGGAGGAAAGAGGGGAAGAGGGAGAAAGAAGGGAGGGAAGGGGGGAAAGGAAGGGGGGGGGAAAGGGAAAGGACGGGAGGGGGAGGAGGGGAGGGAGATGGGAAGGGTGGGGGAAGAGGAGGGGGAGAAGGAGGGAGAGAAAGAACGGGATAGGGCGAGCAAGGAAGAAGGGGAGGACAGGGAGAAGAGAGAGGAAAAGGAGGGGGACGAAAGGAGAAGGAGAGGAAGGGGGAGGAAAGAAGGAGGAGGGAAGAAGAGGAAAGAAAAAAGAAAAAAAAGAGAAAAAAGAAAAGAGAGAAGGAGGAAAAAGAAAAAAAGGAAAAGAAGAAGGGGGAGAAAGGAGGGGGAAAGGGGGAAGGAAAGGAGAAGAAGGAAAGAAAAGAAGAAGGGAGGAAGGAAGAAAAGGGGGAAAAAAAAAAAAAAAGAAAGAGGGAGGGAGAAAGAGAAGAAGAAGAGGAAGGGAGGGGAGAAAGAGAAGAAAAGGGCGGGAGGGAGGGGAGTGAAGGGGGAAGGAAGGGGGGAGGAGAAGAGGGAAAGGGAGGAAAAGAAAAAAGGAGGAGGAGAAGAAAGGGAGAAAGAAAAAGAGAAGAAGGGAGGGGGAAGAGAAAGAGAGGAAAGGGAGAGGGAAAAAGAGGGAGAAAGGGGAGAGAGAGGGGAGGAAGGAGGGAGGGAGAGAGGAAGGAGGGGAGGGAGGGAGAGGGAGAGGAAGAAGGGGGAGGGGGAGGGAGGGAAGGGAGGGAGGGGAGGGGGGAAAGGAGGAGGGAGAAAGGGGGAGGGGGAGGGAGAGGGAGGAGGGGAGGGGGAGGAGGGAGAAAGGAAGGAAGGAAGAGGGAGGGGAGAGGAGAGAGAGGGGGGGGGGGGAGTGGAAGAAAGGAGGAAGGGTGAAGTGAAAGAAAAGGCGGAGAAGAGAGAGGAAAAGAGAGGAGGAAGGTGAAAGAGGAGGAAGAAGGAAGGAAAAAAAAGGAAGAAGGGAAGAAAAAAAAGAAAAGGAAAGAGAAGGAGAGAAAAAGAGAAAGGAAGAAGAAGAAGGGGGAGAGGGGGGGAGGAGGGAAAAGGGGGGAGGAAAGGGGAGGGGAGAGGGAGGGGAAAGAGAAGGAAAGGAGGAAGAGGAGGGAAGGAGAAGGGGGGGGAGAGAAAGAGAGGGGAGAGGGAGGGAGGAAACGACAAGGAAGAGGACGGGTGGGGCGGAAGGAAGATGAAGGGGCAGATGATGCTGGAAAAAGGAAAGGAAAAGAAAAAAAAAGAAAAGAGAAAAAGAAGGAAAGGA
>NZ_NSFU01000005.1:0-370316 GCF_002294875.1 Mesorhizobium sp. WSM4312
ATGGTAAGGGGTGGGTGAGGGGTGGCGCAGGCTCGGCATTGTCCTTCGAATGTCTCGATAGGGCCGCAAGCGGGTCGGCAGCTTTGAGGTATAAGCAGCCAGAAGCGGACGATGAGGCACGCCGCTTGCCTACCAGTGAACTGACCCAAGGCAGTCAGGCGCAAGTGGATCGGTCCGCGAAGTCTTCAGACAGCTGCCACCGGCATCGCAACCAGGACGGAGCCGCCTTCCACCTTTGCAGGATAGGTTCGCAGATTTATGCAGGGCGGTGGGCGCGTGGCCGCGCCGGTGCGGTAGTCGAAGGCGCCAGCATGTTTGGGGCATTCGACCTCGTAGTCTATGACTAGCCCATCGGCGATATGGACGGCCTCATGCGTGCACAGGCCGTCAGTGCAGAACACCTCGTCGTCGGGCGAGCGGAAGACGGCGTAGGTCCGGCCTTCATGGTCGAAACGTCGGGCACCCTCCTGTTCGATGTCATCGAGGCCGCAAGCCCTGATCCAATTGGTCATTTTTCCCATCCGTAAAATTCGATCGCGGCGCACCTCCGCATAGCCTTCATAGCCGCCCGGAGACCCCGCCTTGGGATCAGTTCTTGGTAGTCGGCGGCGCCACCTGGCCGACCTTGTCGCTGTGGTGAGCGGAAGTACTGACTTCCACACCGTCGCACGCGGCTGTGCGTGCAGATGTCATTTGATGGCCGCCGCGTTGGCACGTGCTTTCTTCTTCTCGTAGCGGGCCTGCATGCGGGCCTCGCCTTCCTTGCTGCCGTCGTGGAAGGTGCCGAACCAGCGGTCGAACGGAATCAGGCCGTCGCCGTAGTTCACCTCGAAATATCTGTGGTGGAGGTAATGGATGTAGGCCTGGCTATCGACGCCGGCGCGTTCGGTAAGCTCGATCTTGTCGAAGCCGACATGGCCAGGAATGGCGCCGAAGCCGGCATAATGGAGCTGGTAGAGCGCCAAGAGCGGGTTCGACGGGATGATCAGGTGCCAGAAAGCGACGCCGAGATAGCCGAGCTGCTCCACCGGGTGCATCGACAGCGACGACCAGGGCGACGGGTTGACTGAATTGTGGTGCACCGAATGCACCCATCTGTAAAGCGGTCCCCAATGGATAGCGCGGTGCAGCAGGAAGAAATGCGTCTCGTGGATCACCGGCACCACCAGCGCCAGCAGGAAGAGGTAAACCGGGTGCTCGGCGAAGGTCAGCCACGGCACGTAGCCATTGGCGTACGCGTAGAGGATCGCCACCTCGATCGCGGTCCAGATCGGCATGCCGGTGCCGAAGGTGCGCAGCATATTGTCGATGTTCTGGTTCTCGAAGAAGAAGGCCCTGTTCTTCTGCTCCGAGGGCCATTTTCCGTTGTATTTGAAGCGGTTGCCCTGGGCTTTCAAAATGTAGAGTCGAAGCTCGAAGGCGCCGAAGAAGACGAGCAGCGCCAGGCAGTTGACGATGAACAGGCGCAGGATCCAGCCGGCGGAGAGCGTCTTCATCACCTCGACGTCGGGCAGCACGAAGCGCCACCATGCCACCGCCGAGACGGCGAAAAGCAGATTATAGGGCAGGAAATAGCTCGGCAGCCATTTCAGCACCGCCAGCGGGCGCGGCGGAAAGACGAACAGCGGCGCGGTGCCGGCCGGTTCGTTCGGAGCCCAGTCGCCTCGCTTGTTGCGCGTGCCGAATTGCAGGTCGTCCATGACGGGCCTCACAGAGACTGAGAGAGGGTGAGTAAGCGGTCATAGGCGGCATCATCCATGTCCACCTGGTGCTTGGCTTCGGGATAGCTGCCTTCGGCGACGTCGCGGGCGAAGGCGCGGAAGGCGCTGATGCGCTTTTCCTGCAGCTCGGCTTCCAGCGTGACGAAGTCGGCATAGCGCTTTGCGTGGCGCGGATAGTGGCCGGTGTGGGTACCCAGCACATCGCAGGAGAACAGGTATTGCGTGTCGCAGGCGCTGCCGCAACCCATGCCCATGGTGATCAGCGGGGTCGAGCGCGTGATGTGATCGGCGAGTCGCACCGGTACGACCTCGACCTCGATGCAGGCGGCGCCCGCATTCTCGAGGTCCTTCGCCGCGCGCAGCACGTTGAGCGCTTCCTCGGCTGTGCGGCCGATGGCGCGGAAATTCGTCCAGGTCGCGCGGTTAGGCACCAGGCCGACGTGGCCGGTGACGGGAATGCCTTCCGCCGCCATTGCCTCAATAAAGCGCGGCGAGTGTGATGAATAGACCGCATCGGCGCCGCGCTTCATCATAGCGAAGCCCAACCGCACGGCCTCCTCAGGCGAGGCGACCGCGCCATGCGGCATGCCGACGGAGAGGAACGCGTAAGGTGCCGCCTGGCGGATGGCTTCCAGATTGTGATCGGGCTCACAGGAGAGGATGACGATATCGCATGCCGCTGCGGCAGCGGCCTCGGCCGGCGTGTCGACATGGAGCTGCAGCCATTTACGGCTGCCTTTGGCGCTCTGCAGGTCGTATGTCGTCAGCCGCCTTGCCACTGGTCATCCTCCCGTTTCGCAAGGGATAGCACCGCGTGCTCGCTGTCGCCGCTTATTCCTTGATCAAATCAGATCAGACGTTTTCGGCCGTGAAGGTGATGAAGCGGATCGGCGGGTTTTCGACGGGCAAGTCATGCAGGTTGAGCGCGGCGAGCACCAGGTCAATGGCGCGGCGCGCCTGCGCTTCTGGCGCCTGGTCGAGCACGACATCCATCGTGCCCTCGCGCAAGGCCTTGGTGCTGCGCTCGGTGAGTTCATGGCCGACGAAGAAGATATCGCGGCCTCTGCCGTGCTTGCGCAGCACCTTGTTCAGCGCGGTGTTGGCGCCGCCGGCGTTGTAGAGGCCGGCAAGGTCGGGCCAGCGCTTCAACGCCTCGTGCAACTGCTCGGCATTACGATCGCCATCGTCAAAGCCGAAAAGGGCCGCGACCGGCTCGAAGTCGCTGCCCTCTTCGATCAGATAATCGAAGAAGCCGCGCACGCGGTCGCGGTGCACGCGGTAGATCTGACTATGGCAGATCGCGATCACCTTGCCCGGCCGCCGCTGCATCTTGGCCATGAGCAGCCCGGCCATGCGGCCAGCGGCGTAATTATCGATGCCGACATAGGTGCTCTTGGTACGGGAGATCTGGGTGACGATCTGCACCGTCGGGATGTTCTCCGCCTCGAGTTTCCGCAAGGCGTCGCTGACCAGCGGATGGTCGGGCACTGCGAGAACGAGCGCCGCGCGGCGCAGATCGGGTTCCAGGATGCGTTTGGCGATCGCCGCCGGCTTCGCCTCGTCGAGAAAGGTACGGTGCACGGCGATCGAGCGATCGAGCGTCGCGGCGATGCGCTCGAAGGCATCGGAAAGACGGGCGAAGAAGGTCGCGTCCGGCCTGACCAGTATCACCTCGATGCGAATGACGCCGCGATGCGCCTCCGGCAGCCGGCGCGGATAATCGAGCGAACGCGCCGCCGCCACCACCTTCTCGACGGTCTGCGGCCGCACTCCGCCCCTGCCGTTCAGGACACGCTCGACCGTGGCCGTGCCAACACCGGCCCGCCGCGCAATCTCAAGGAAGGTGGGCTTAGGAATCTTGATCCTCCGCTGTCCGTACGCCGGAGCCTAGCCGGCTGCACATGCTTTTTCCAAGACATGCCTCCCTTCGGCATCGAATGCGCGTGTGCGACCCTCAGCATAGTCAGCCAAAACGTCGGCTTTCGGGGTGCGGTAAGGGCCGCCTCGGTGGCCGACATGAGGCGCAAATCAGCCCTCCAGAGTTCGGGCGGCGATAGTCGACTTTGGATCAGAAGCTCTGCCACATGGCTCCGCTACCGCTCCTCCACGATCCTTAAATAAGCCGCCGTCACGAACAGCACGATCAGTCCGAACAGGATGCGCCTTGCCCCCTCCGGCATCTGCAGGATTGTCAGCAGCGTCGTCAGCACGGTCAGGATGAGCGCGCCGATGATGGTGCCGGTGTAGCCGCCGCGGCCGCCGAAGATGGAGGTGCCGCCGATGACGGCCGCCGCCACCGAGGGCAGGACCAGGGGTTCGGCGAGCGAGAGCGATGGGGCCTTGATCAGGCCGATATAGAGCAGGCCGGTGATGCCGGCGAGCAGGCTCGAGGTGACGTAGAGCGCCGTGATGACCTGCCAGTATTGCACGCCCGACAGGCGCGTCGCGCGCTCATTGTCGCCGACGGCGTAGAGCAGGCGGCCGAAGCCGGTGCGGGCCAGTGTGAAGACGATGAGCACGGCCAGCGGTATGAACAGCAGCAGCGCGTTGGGGAAGCCCCATGTCACGCCGGTGCCGAGCCAGGCGAGGAAGTCGGGGATTTTCGCGCCCGACGCGATCACCGTGCGCTGGTAGACCTGCAGGCAGCCGGTGCCGATCAGGCTGGTGCCCAGCGTCATGATCAGTGGGTGGACGCGGAAGACGCCGACGCCGATGCCGTTGATAAGGCCGATCAACACCGCCGGCATCATCGCCAGCAGGAAGGCGATAACAGGGTCCTGGTTGACGATCTGCGTGGCCATGATGAAGGCGCTCATCGTCGCCACCGTGCCGACCGACAGGTCTATGCCGCCGGTCAGCATGGTCATGGTCTGGCAGCCGGCGAGGATGGCCAGCGGAATGGCGAACTTTATCGTGTTGGCGATCCAGCGCTCGTTGACGATGCCGGGGCGCAGGATCTGCAGGATCACCACCAGGATGACCAGCAGGATGATCAGCGGCACGAGCGGCCGGTCGGCCATGAAGCGTTTCAGGCGGCGGCCGAAGGGGACGGGGGTGATCGCTGACGTGCTCATGGGGTGGGTCCGGTTCGCGATGGGGGAGATGTCCGGCAGGACAGAGGGGGGCGCCGTCGAGCGCTACGCGCTATTTTATGCCCACCCATCACTGCCGCCCTCGCATCGTGATAAACGCGCCGAACATCACGACCGCGACCATGATGGCGCCTTCGATGATGGCGGTGACGTTGGGGTCGATGGCGAGCAGGGTGAGGTCCGTGCGCACCAGCCGCAGCACGAAGACGGCGACGATGGGGCCGAGCAGGCCGCCCTTGCCGCCGCCGAGCGCGACGCCGCCCAGCACCACGGCGGCGACGCTGGCGAGCAGATAGGGGCCGGGGATGGGCGCGCCTATGCCGGTGCTCATGGTCAGCGCCAGGCCGCCAAAGGCGGCGAACAAGCCCGACAGCGCATAGGCGATGATGCGGGTGCGCTTGACCGGCACGCCTGAGCGGAACGCCGCCAGTTCGCTCGAGCCGATGGCGTAGATGGACAGGCCAAGGCGCGAGCGCCTGAGCGGTATCCAGATGACGCAGAGGCAGATGAGCACCAGCAGTGCCTTTGGCAGCCAGGCGTCGATGGCGTCGGGCAGGCCGGGGATCGGCACCGTGCCCGAGATCAGTGCCTTCAGCCATTCGGCGGCGCCGCCGCCCGGCGCGTCGAGCACCAGCAGGGCCGCCCCCTGCAGCACGAACAGCATGGCGAGCGTGACGACGATGTCGGGCACGCGGGTGACGACGATCAACAGGCCGTTGAGCGCGCCGAGGACAAGACCCATGGCCAGCACGAAGGGCACTACGAACAGCGCGTATTCTTCGGAAGCGCCAGCCATCATCGAGGCGGCGGTGACGCTGGTCAGCGCCATCATGGCGGCGACCGACAGGTCGATGCCGCCGGCGATGACCACCACCGTCTGCGCGGCGACGGCGAAGGCATAGGGCAAGACTGCCCGCGCGAGCGAGCCGAAATCGCCGCTGCCATAGCCGGGCTGGATGATCCTGGTGGCGATGAACAGCACGATGAGCAGGGCGAACAGGCCTGACACCCAGCCCTGGCGGCGCAGGAAATGGCTCATGGCTTCGTCCCCAAGGCGTCGGAAGAGGGCGCATCGGAGGCGGTGGGGTCGGCCAATATGCCGATATCGGCCTTGGCGCCGCGCGGCAGGCCGTAGGCGGCGCGCATCAGCGCCGGCTCGTCGGCCTCCTCGACCGGGAAAATGTCGACCAGGCGGCCGCCGAAAATGACGATGACGCGGTCGCAGACGCGCTGCACCTCTTCCAGTTCCGAAGTGTAGAACAGCACCGACTTGCCGTGGCCGGCGAGCTCGCGCAGCAGCTTGTAGATCTCCTGCTTAGTGCCGACATCGATGCCGCGCGTCGGGTCGAAGCACAGGATGGTGCGAGCATCCGCCGCGATCCAGCGGGCGATGGTCACCTTCTGCTGGTTGCCGCCGGACAGGCGCTGCACCTCGCCCTGGGCGCGCGTGTCGATCTGCAGCCGCTCGATGGCCCCGAGCACCTTCGCGCGCTCGCGGCGCATGGGGATAGGTCCCCAATTGCGCAGCGCCGCGCTGAAGGGAAGCGCGATGTTTTCACGCACCGAGCGCTGCATGGCGAGCGCCTCGGAGCGGTCGCCCGGCACATAGGCGATCCCGGCTCTGATGGCGTCGATCGGATGCGAGAGTTTCGCCGGCTGGCCGTCGACCTCGATCGTGCCGCCCGAGGGGCGGATCGAGCCGGCAAGGGCGGCGAACAATTCGTCCTGGCCCTGGCCTTCGAGCGCCACGACGCCGGCGACCTCGCCATCCCTGAGATCGAAGGAGACGTCGCTGAGCTTGGTGCCGACGCGCAGGTTTCGCACGGCAAGCCGCGGCCGGGCAGGGGCCGATACCGCCTTCTCGGCGGCGCTGCGGGCGGCGACATGGGTCTTGACGATGCGGGTGCCGAGCATCAGCTCGACGATCTTTTCCTCGACGCCCGGCGCGATGTCGACGACGCCGACGGTCTCGCCGTCGCGCAGCACGGTGGCGCGGTCGCACAGCGCCGAGATTTCGACGAAGCGGTGCGAGATGAAGATCACGGCGCGGCCGGCATCGCCCTGGCGGCGCACCACTTCCAGCACTTTTTCGGCGAGGTTGGCGGGGAGCGCCGCCGTCATCTCGTCGAGCAGCAGCACGTCGGGCTCGACGGCGAGCGCACGGGCCAGGTCGAGCACGCGCAGCACGGCCAGCGGGATGTCGCGCGCGGTGTCGCGCAGGTCGAGGTCCGCAATACCCAGTTCGCGCACCCAGGCGCGGAACGGCTCGACCGGCGTGCCGGTCAGCCGCAAATTGGAGAGAACGTCGAGATCGGGGATCAGCGACGGCTCCTGGTAGACGGGCAGCAGCCCGGCGCGGCGGGCGGCGGCGGGGGAGCGTATGTCGCGCGCCTCGCCCCGGATCAGGATGCGCCCGGCATTGGCCGATATGGCGCCTGTCAGGATCTTCACCAGCGTCGACTTGCCGGCGCCATTGGCGCCCATCAGCGCGTGCACCTCGCCCGGCAGCACGGAGAGCGACGCGTTGCGAAGTGCGGCAACCGCGCCGTAGTTCTTGGCGACGCCGGAGGCGTCGAGGAGGGGGCTTTGCGGCAACGGGTTTGTTGTCAAGACGTGTTGTTCTCGATCTCTGCGGCGTGCGGCAAGCCGGACGATGTCGGCCGGAACGGCGGTTATCCCTTCTCCCCTTGTGGGAGAAGGTGGCCTCGCGAAGCGAGGTCGGATGAGGGGTGCTCCAGGGAGTGCCAGCGTCTCGCTCCGCTGGAGCACCCCTCATCCGTCTCAGCGCTGCGCGCCGATCCACCTTCTCCCGCAAGGGGAGAAGGCAGAAGCGCGTCCGGCCCTTACTCCCCAGGCCCCTTGCAGGCCACGATCTGGTCCTTCGTGTACGTCGTCCAGTCCGGGATCGAGATCGAGACCGGCCATTCGGGGCTGAGCGAGGGGTCGGCGGCGGCCTTCAGCTTGGCCTTGCCTTCCTCGGTGGCGTTTTCCCAGAGCTGCGGCTGCACCAGCACGGTCTGCTGGGCCGGCTTCTTGCCGTCGAGGATCTGCAGCGCCAGCGTTACACCCGCGCCGCCGATCGAGCCGGGGTTGGTGACGGCGGCGCCGACGAGGCCCTTGACCGAGCTCAACTGGCCGACGAAGCCGGCATTGTCGGCACCGACGATCGGCACCAGCGGCGCCTGCGATTCCACCAGCGCGTCGACGATGACGTTGTCGATGCCTGAGGTCCAGATGCCGTTGATCGGCGTTCCCGTCGACAGGAAGGAGAGGATCTGCTGCTTGGCCTGGTCCTGCTGCCAGCCGGTGAAGACTTCCTGCGCCACCTTCACGTCGGGGAATTCGGCCAATGCCTTCTTGAAGCCCTTGTCGCGATCGCTATCGGCCGAAGCGCCGGCGGCGCCGCGCATGTAAAACACTTCGCCCTTGCCGCCCATCTGCTGGAACAGCCATTTGGCGCCGAGATAGGCGTATTCTTCCTGGTTGTTGGAGATGATGTAGGCCGACGGCTCGGTGACCGCCTGGTCGACGGCGACGACGACGATGCCAGCCTTGGTGGCTTCTTCCAGACCCGCCTTGATGCCGGCCGGATCGGCCGGGTTGACGACGATGGCGTCGACCTTGGCGCTGATCAGGTTGCGGATGTCTTCCAACTGGCCGGCGGCATCGGTGTTGCGGTGGGCGATGTTGAGCTTTGCCACCTCGCCGGAAGCCAGCGCCTGCGCCTTCATGGCGCACACCATCTCCTCGCGCCAGCCATTGCCCTGCACGGTGTTGGAAATGCCGATCGTGTATTTGCCGGCGGCCGACGAGACGCCGACCGAGGCCAGCAAGGCAGCGCCCGCAAGCAGCGGGACCATGGTCAGGATTTTCTTCATTTCAGTCTTCCTCCACATTGTTTTTCAGTTTCAGTTCCAAGTCGTTGAACCAAGTCGCTCGGAAAGAGATTCAGGCGGCCCGCTTCAACTCGTTGTCCTCCGCATGTCGTTGCCGACATGCTTCTTCCTCACTTGACCAGGGGACGCAGAACGTCGCGGGCGAGCAGAAAACCGCGCTTCACCTGCTCGTCACCGCCTTCAAACCGCCTGTCCTCGTGTTCGATGATGACCGACCCGTCATAGCCGGCGCGGTAGAGGCCGGAAAAGAAGCCGCTCCAGTCGACATCGCCCAGCCCCGGCATGCGCGGCACCTGCCAGCCTATCCCGGCCGAGAGGATTCCGCGCTCGTACAAACCATCATGATCAATCATCAAATCCTTGGCGTGGACATGCAGCATGTAGGGGCCGAATTCCCTGATGAAGCGGGCCTGGTCGATCATCTGCCAGACCAGGTGCGAAGGGTCGAAATTCATGCCGACATCGCCGCCCCAGCTTTCCAGGATGCGGCGCCAGACCAGTGGCGAATAGGCGATGTTGTGCCCGCCCGGCCACTCGTCATGGCTGAAGATCATCGGGCAGTTCTCGAAGGCGAGCTTGACGCCATGGCCGCGCGCATAGGCGACGATTTCGGGCCAGATTTTCAGCGCGTCCTGCCAGTTGACGTCGACGGTCTTGGCGGCATCGCCGCCGCAGAAAGTGTTGACGACGGGCACGCCCATATTGGCGGCCAGCACGATCACCCTCTTCAGATGGCCAATGACCGCCTCACGGTGCGCCGCGTCGGGATGCAGCGGATTGGGATAGTAGCCGAGGCCTGAGATGGTCAGGTGCCTTTCCGCCAGCGAGGCGGCGATTTCCTTCGCCTGCGCGGGCGCGGTGGAGGCGGCGTCGATGTGGCTGGTACCGGCATAGCGCCGCGTCGCACCGGAGGTTTTCGGCCAGCAGGCGATTTCCAGCGCCTCGAAGCCGGCGGAGCTGGCCCAGCCGGCGACATCGGCAAGCGGCGTCTCCGCGAAGGGTGCGGTGAGCAGTCCAAGTTTCATCATGCCTCCCCAGATCTCTTCATCGTTTCGCGGAAACGCTGAAGAGCTCTTCCTTTTTCGCGCAATTCCGGACGGAAAACCGTTTCACACTTTTCCTGGAATTGCTTTTGTCGTGTCTTCACGGCCGATGTTCATAATGCCTATAGTTTGGATCGTTTCAACCTTGCGACCTCATCCTGTTCGAGACTGTGCCGGACAGCCGCCATCGGATCTCCCGAGAGCAGCTCGCCCAGCGCCGACGTGACGGCCGCGCGGAACGTCTCGTTCGCGGCAAGGCCGGGATCGAATATCGTGTCGATGGCGAGTATGGCCGAGGCCAGAGCCGGCGCATCGCGCCCGGTGGCGTCGGCGATCCCGGCAACCTTGCCGGCATAGGGGTCCGATACCGGCCAGCGTTTGCCGAAGCGGTCCGAGGCCTGGATGAGATAGGCCATCCAGCCGGCGACCGGCACCGACAGCAGGCCGATGGTATGGCCCATGGCGAGGCGGTCGCGGATCGGGTTGAGCAGGCGCTGCACGATCTTCTGCGATCCGTCGGTGGCGATCTGGTGGTTGCGGTGGCGGATCGCCGTGTTCTTCAGCCGGCCGAGGCTCTGCTCGACATAGGCCGATGGATCCATGCCGGGCACCGGCATCAGCGTCGGCAGCGTTTCCTCGACCAGCATGCGCCTGACGAAGGTGGACAGCAGCGGGTCGGCGATGGCGTCCGATGTATGCTCCAGCCCGGCCAGCACGCCGAGTGTGGCGAGCGTCGTCTGGGCGCCGTTCAGCACCCGCATCTTGAGATGCTCGAACGGCGTGACATCGTCGACGAAGGTCGCGCCGACCAGGTCCCAGCGCGGCACGCGGCCGGCGAATTTCTGCTCGATCACCCATTGCCGGAACGGCTCGCCGACGGCGACGGCGGCGTCGCGGTAGCCGAACCATTGCTCGACGCTGTCGAGATCGTCCTGCGTCACCGCCGGCGCGATGCGGTCGACCATGGCCGAGGGGAAGGCGGCGTTGAGGGCGATCCAGTCGGCAAGGCCATCGCCCCGCCGTTCGGCAAAGCGCCGCACGACGGTTTCCAGGATGACGCCGTTGGTCGGAATGTTGTCGCAGGAGAGCAGAGTCAGGGGCCGGCCATGCGTGGCCCGGCGCAGTTCCAGCGCCCGCGCGAGGATGCCGGGCACGCTGCGCGGCGCATGAGGGTTGGCGAGATCATGGAGGATGTCGGGATGATCGAGATCGAGCGCGCCGCTCGACGGGATGTGGCAATAGCCTTTCTCCGTCACCGTCATCGTCACCAGGTCGATATCGCGCGAGGACAGCACCGTGAGCGCCGGTGCGGCGCTTGCCTGGCTGTCGACCAACTTCACGATGCTGCCGATGATGCGGGCCTCGATGTGGCTGTTTTCTCGGATCAGCCTTGTATAGAGGCCGCCCTGCCGGCCGAGCGTGTCGGCAAGGGTGGGCGGACGGATGTTGATCCCGACAACGCCCCAGCGGTCGAACTGACGTGCCAGCAGGTCATCGGTGTATTCGGCCTGGTGGCAGCGGTGGAACGCGCCGACGCCGAGATGGGCCATGCCGGGGGCAAGGGTTGTCCGCTCATATCCAGGCGTCCGGACAGCTGCCGGAAGCTGGTCCAGCAAGGCCGGCCCCAGCATTTCCGGCGCTGTCGAAGCGGCGTTCACCGGTTTGCCCCGATCACCGACTGCTCCTGGTCGATCACGGCGCCGGTCATCGGCCCGGCCGCGTCGGACAGCAGGAAGACGGCAAGGTTGGCGATGTCGTCCGGCTCGAGCAGCCTGCCGAAAGGCTGCGCGGCATTGGCGGCGTCGAGCCAGCCTGGGCCATGGCCCAGCGTCTCGGCCTGCATGACGCGTTCGGCCGGCGTGTTGGTCCAGCCGACATTGATGCCGTTGACGCGGATGCGGTCGAAACGGTGGGCGTTGGCGGCGTTCTTGGTCAGCGTCGCAAGCGCACCCTTGGTCGCTGAATAGACGGCGAGTTCCGGCGAGCCGCAATGGGCGTTGATCGACAGGATGTTTACGATGGCGCCGGGCTCCCGGCGCTTCCTCATGTCGGCGATGGCAGCCTGCATCAGGAAGAACGGCGCCCGCGCATTGACGGCGAACAGCGAGGCCCAGTCATCGAGGCTGGCATCGAGGAAGGAAGCGCGGTCGGTCAGCCCGGCCGCGTTGACGAGGCCATCGATGCGGCCGAAACGGTCAATGCAGGCCTGCGCCAGCAAGACAGGGGTCTGCGCGTCTCCAAGGTCGGCGGCGACGAAGATGGTCGGCGTACCGATGGCCGACAGTTCCGCCGCCACGGCTCCGCCGCGTGTGCCGTCGCGTCCGGTGATCAGCAGCCCGCCGGCGCCGGCCCGCGCCAGCGTCTCGGCGATGGCGCGGCCGATGCCTTGCGTCGCGCCGGTGACCAGCACGACCTTGCCTTGGAGATGAAGCTCCATTCCTCCTCCCGGAACAAAGTTTCTATTTTTTAAAATATGGAACGGTAATTCCCGATAGTCAATTGTGCCAGCGGCGCCTCATGCGCCGCGTTTTGCCGCGACGCCTTGGACCAGCGCCATGCCGACCGCCAGCGATGCCGCCAGCGAGCGGAAGCCGGCGAAGTCGGATTCCACCACTTCCAGCCAGCTGTCCGACAAAGCGATCAGCGGGCTGAAGGTGCTGTCGGTGATGGTGACGATGCGGGCATTGCGCTCATGCGCCACCGCGACCAGGTCGGGCGTAATCGAATTGTAGGGGCTGAAGGAGACGGCCAGCACCGCATCCTGCCTGCCGATGCAGCCGACCTGGTCGAGTGCCGAGGAGCCGACATTGTCGACCAGCACATTGCGCACGCCTTGCTGCGACAAGGTCAGCGACAGATAGGCGGTGACCGGGAAGGCGCGCTTGGAGCCGATGACATAGATCAGCTCGGCGGCCGCGAGCAGGGCCACCATCTTTTCGAATCTCTCGACGTCGAAGCCCGCCTCGATGCGTCCGAGCGAGGCCTGCGAGGCGCCGACCATGCCGTGCAGGAAATGCATGGCGGCATTCGGCTCCGCCTCGGTGCGCGGCTCGCCGCGCGCTTCCGGCCACGAACCCTTGACGTGCTCCTTGAACAGGCCCTGGAAATCGGAAAAGCCGGAATAGCCGAAGATCTGGGCAAAGCGCACCAGCGTCGAGGGCTGTACGCCGGCCTGCGCGGCCACCTGCGCGATGGTGCCGAGCGCGACATCGCTCGGATGCTGCCACATGAAGATCGCTACCTGGCGCAGCCGCTTGGGAAAATGCACTGTGCCGGAGGAAAGCACCGCGCGCAGTTCCTCGTAGGTCTGCGGCTGGGTATAGCCCAACGCCGCCAGCGAGCGCCCGCGCTTGCGCGTCGCCGCCTCGTCGGCAAGAGATCGTCCCGAAGATTTGCCCGCCCCACTCATGATCTCAGGCTAACGTGGCACAATCGTATTACAATACGGAAATTGGAAATTGTGTTCGAAAGTGGTAGCCGGACTAGAGGCTTGGCGCGTCGCCAAGGATCTGCTCGGAGGAGAAAACATGGTCTACGCAACATCGGATGGGTCGGCGGGCAAGCGGCTGAGGGTCGGTATGGTCGGCGGCGGCCGCAATGCCTTCATCGGCGCCGTGCATCGACTGGCCATGCGCCTCGACGACCAGATCGTGCTGGTGGCCGGCGCGCTGTCGTCGGACCCTGAAAATGCCGCCGCCTCGGCCGCCGAGATCGGCATCGCGCCGGAGCGCAGCTATGCCGATTTTCACGCCATGGCGCTGGCGGAAGCCGCCCGGCCTGACGGCATCGAGGCGGTCGTCATTGTCACGCCCAACCATCTGCACGCGCCGATCGCCACCGCCTTCCTCGAGGCCGGCATCGACGTCATCTGCGACAAGCCGCTGTCGACCACGCTCGGCGACGCCGAAGCGCTGGTGACGCTGGCGCGCGCCAAAAAACGCCGCTTCGTCGTCACGCTGAACAACACCGGCTACGCCATGGTCCGCCAGGCGCGCGAAATGGTGGCGGCGGGCGAACTCGGCCGCATCGTCTCGGTGCATGGCGCCTACGTCCAGGACTGGCTGACCAGGCCGATCGACGCCGAAGGGCAGAAGCAGGCGGAGTGGCGCACCGATCCGGCGCGGGCGGGGCAATCGGCGGTGCTGGCCGATATCGGCGTGCATGCCTTCAACCTGGCGAGCTATATCTCAGGCTGCGAGGCCGAGGCGGTGTCGGCGGACCTGTTCACCGCGGTGCCGGGACGCCGGCTCGACGACAATGCGCATGTCATGGTGCGCTGGACCGATGGAGCGCGCGGCACGATCCTGGCCAGCCAGACATCGCCCGGCCACTACAATGATCTGTCCGTGCGCATCTATGGCGACAAAGCCGGGCTCGAATGGTCGGGCGGCCGGCCGGAGGAACTGCGTTTTTCCGTCTATGGCGAGGAAACCCGCACGCTGGTGCGCGGCGGCCATGGTTCGACCGAAGAAAGCCGGCGCGTGTCGCGCATGCCGGCGGCGCACCCGGAAGGCTATATCGAGGCCTTCGCCAATTTCTACCGCGACGCCGCCGACATCATCCGCGCGCATCGCTCCGGTGGCGTGGTCGATGCCGCGCGCGCGGCGCGGGTGCCGGATGTGGTCGACGGTGCGCGCGGCGTGAAATTCGTCGCCGCGGCGGTGGCGTCGAACGCGGCGGGCGGTGCGTGGACGGCGGCACGGTTTGCGGGGTGACAGCCGATCTCCACACGAGGAGATCGCCAGTTTTGCCACCGGCAATCACCCGGTCCCCAGCCGCTTCGCCAGATCCGACAGCATCGGGCGCTGGCCCTGCAGAATTTTTGGCGCCGCCTCGGGCAGGCTGAACCAGCCGGCCCTGTCGACCTCAGGAAATTCTTTCATCGACCCGGACCTTGGCGGCCATTCCATGGTGAAGCTGTTGCTCTTGATGGCGGCCACATCGATCTCGGTGCTGGCCTCGACCGACCAGGCAATGACGATCTTGCCGCCTGGTTGCTTGTAGTCGCCGAGGCGCGCGAAGGAGCCGTCGACCGCGATGCCGAGCTCTTCCCCGGCCTCGCGTTGCGCTGCCTTCAGTTCGTCCTCGTCCTCGTCGATGAGGCCTTTCGGGATCGACCAGGCGCCTTCATCCTTCCTTGCCCAGAACGGGCCGCCTGGATGAACCAGAAGCACCTGGATATCCCCGTCGCTTCGACGATAAATCAGCAGGCCCGCACTGCGTTTTGCCATTTTTGCATGTCCGTTTGCAGCGCCGGTGCGAGGTTTGCCGATTCTTGAGTCGATCATGCGTGCTGAACTTGCACCGGGAAATTGCGACGCTATGTCAGATGCATCTGCATTGCACCTCGTCCGCGAGTTCGGCAATCTGATAGCATCGATTCTGGGGCGGCGTCGAAATCAGATGGGGCGTCCGGTATGCAACTCGGTCTGATCGGTTACTACAGCGATTTCGTGGTCTATCCGCTGGCGATCGCCCTGTTGGGCGTGGCCGGGCTGATCGAGGCCGGGGAAGAGAGCGCGCCGGACTGGATCGGCACGGTGCTGATCTGTCTCGGCCTGTGGACGTTGATCGAATACGTCCTGCACCGCTTCGTCCTGCATCACGTCCCCTACATCAGGGATCTGCACGACCGTCATCATATCGAGGAGCGCAGTCCGGTGGGCACGCCGACCTGGCTCAGCCTGGGCGTGCATGCGCTGATCGCGCTACCCATCTGGCTGCTCTCGGATTTCGCGACCGCCAGCGCGGTCGGCTGCGGGCTGATGCTGGGCTATCTCTGGTACATCAGCGTCCACCACATGATCCATCATTGGCACCCCGCCCATCCCAGCTATCTCTACACGCTCAAGCGCCGCCACGCGGTGCACCACCATATCGACGACAACGCCAATTTCGGCGTGACGTCGCTGTTCTGGGACCGGATTTTCGGCACGGCGCGGCTTTGAGGGCAGTAGGGCAGCCGTTCAGCGCCGCTTGCCGCGGCCGGCGGGAGACTTGGCGCCGCGAGGTCCTGTCAGCACTGGCGTGTTGCGCTGGTTTTCGTCGGACAGTTTGCGCCAGCGGGCCAGGCGTTCCGGATCGAGCGTGCCGGCCTTTAACGCTGCCTGCACCGCGCAGCCCGGCTCGTGCACATGCATGCAGTCGCGGAACTTGCAGAGCGGCGCCAGCTCGGTGATTTCGGCAAACAGCGTGTCGATGCCGTAGGCGGCGTCGCAGACTTGCAGCGTGCGCATGCCCGGCGTGTCGATCACCCAGCCGCCACCGGCAATGGCGTGCAGCGACCGCGCCGTGGTGGTGTGGCGTCCCTTGGCATCGTGTTCGCGAATGGCTCCGGTCTGCTGCGCCGATCCGGCCAAACTATTGACCAGTGTCGATTTGCCAACGCCGGAGGAACCGATCAGCGCCACCGTCTGCCCCCCGCCGCACCAGGCAGCGAGTGCGCTCGCGGCGCCCGATATGCGCGGGTTCAGCGTCACGACGGCCAATCCGCGCTGCAGCGCGGCGGCCTGGCTTTGGTACGCCTCGGCGTCCTCGGCCGTATCGGCCTTGGTCAACAGGATCACGGGTGTCGTTCCGGCCTCGTTGGCCAGCGCCAGATAGCGTTCGAGCCGGGCGATGTTGAAATCGGCATTGCATGACGTGACGATGAACAGCGTGTCGACATTGGCCGCGGCCAGCTGTGGCCCCCTGCCGCCCTGGACGCGGCGCTCCAGAACCGTCTTGCGGGTCAGGCGACGCCGCACGAGGTGGCTATGCGACTCGACCAGCACCCAGTCGCCGACGGCGTAGTCGCCGGTGGTGGCCTGCGGCGCCAGGGACAGATCGGTATGTCCCGTCTGGGACAGGCCGCTCAGCCGGTCTCGATGCACCATGGCAATGCGGGTCGGGACGAGGTCTGCATCGCCTGGCTCGAGCTGGTCGCCGAAGAACTCCGACCATCCAAGGCCGGCAAGCGATAGGGATGGGGCGCAGGAGGAGGCCGTCACGGCTTCGACCGAGGGCATGGCGTCGCTGACATCGGACAGTATCCTCGGGAAAGATAGGAGAGGCGCCGACCCCTCGGAACGGGCGATCCGCCCACGCCGCTGTATGGGCGGCACGGCGAGGTTTGGCAAGCGTTGCCGGTTGTCGCGGCAGCCCGGTGAAGATAGATTTGTGTCGGGCCTGAAGCTGGGGGTGCGCCGGGAATGCTTCTGCCATTCTTGCATTGGCCTGCAACTCTTCGCCACAGCAGGCTGAAATACCTGGCTCTTTTCGCGCCGTTCATCCTCTTGTCCGGCTACATCGCCTACGGCTTTGTCGGCATCCAGATTGACTCGCCGCTCGCCGCCTTAAGGCACTTTGCCGCGTTCCCCAACTGTGCTGCCGCCCGCGCCGTCGGGCTTGCCCCCGCGCGCAAGGGACAGCCGGGCTATTGGCCGACGCATGATGCCGACAGGGACGGTATCGCCTGTGAACCTTGGCATGGGGGAAGCGGTAGCGGCGTCAGAGTGCATCGCTATTCGCGGACAGGCAGATAGCTCACAATTCCTTTTCCGCCAGTTCCCTGAACTCGTCGGGCACGGAGCGTGCCGCTTCCAGCGCCACCGTGCCGTAGCCGACGGCCTGCTTGCCGAAGCGTTCGCGGATCTTGTCGATGGCGCGGTCGGCGCCGAAGCGGGCGAGGCCTTTTTTGCTACCGGGGCGGCGCTTCTCGTCGGCGAGGCCGAGCGGCAGGTCGAGCTGCAGCTCCGCGCTCTCCTCCAGGTGCGAGACCGAGATCGCCAGCAGCGAGATGGTCTTTTCGCGTGGATGGTCGCCGAGCACGCCGCGCACCAGGTCGCCGGCAATCTCGGCCAGCATGGTGGTCGCCGAGATCGGCTGGTCGAGCGTGATCGAGCGCGTGACGGCGCTGAGATCGGCAAAGCGCACGCGCACCGTCACCGTGCGGCCCGGCCGCGCCTTGGCGCGCAGCCGGCTGGCGACGCGGTCGGCCAGATGCAGCAAGGTGGGCACGATCACCCGCGCCACGGCGGGTTTCTGGCCAAGGGCGGATTGCGCGCCGGCCGAATGCGCCCGGCGCCTGGTCTCCAGTTTCCTCGGGTCGCGGTTCCATGACAGAGCGGCGAGCTTTTCGCCGGCGGCGGGACCAAGCAGCCGCGTCAGCGCGCCGCTGTGGGTCCTCGCCAATTGGCCGATGGTCTCGACGCCGATTTCCGCCAGCCTTGCCTTGGTCGCCGGACCGACGCCCCACATCAGCGAGACCGGCAGGTCGTGCAGGAAGGCCAGTTCGGTGCCGGGATCGACGACCACCAGCCCGTCGGGCTTGGCGACCTGCGAGGCGATCTTGGCCAGATGCTTGGTGCGGGCGACGCCGATCGAAATCGGCAGGCCGAGTTCGGCCCGCACGCGGCGGCGGATCGCCGTGGCGATCTCCCGCGGTTGCCCGAACAGATGCGTGCAGCCTGCGACATCGGCGAAGGCCTCGTCGATGGAGATGCGCTCGACCACCGGCGTGAAATCGTCGAGCACCTTGATCGCCGCATCCCCCAGCCGCTGGTAGTGGCTGAAATTGCCGCCGACGAAGATCAGTTGCGGGCAAAGCTCGCGCGCCTTGCGCCCCGGCATGCCGCCGCGCACGCCGAAGGCGCGCGCTTCATAGGAGGCGGCGAGCACCACGCCGCCGCCGACCGCGATCGGCTTGCCGCGCAGCGACGGGTCGAGCAGCTGCTCGACCGAGGCATAGAAAGCATCGAGATCGGCATGCAGGATGGTGGCTGTCGTTTCCATCCGGCTGCATATCCACGGTTGCTGATGGACCGGAACAAATAGAGAACATAACATGTACATCTGTCAAGCGTCATGTCCGCGCCCGGCTGCATCGCCTGTGCTCTTCCCGCGAAAATGGCACAGCCAATGTCGGGTCGCGGTTTTCAACAACGTCCTAGAGACGGGCAAACGGGCCTGTCAGCATGGCTGAATGCGGAAGGAGCACGACATGACCGATCACATCATCGCGCCTTACTCGGACTGGTTTGAAGCGCACAAATCGCATCTCGCAAAAGAGAAGGCGCTGACGCGCCAGCGTCAACAACTCGCGGCGGAGCGGCGCGCACTGCCGTGGCTGCGCATCGACAAGCTCTACGAGTTCGACACGACCCAGGGGAGGAAATCGCTGGCCGATCTCTTCGAGGGTCGCAGCCAGTTGATCATTTATCACTTCATGTTTCCGCCCAATGCGGACTATCGCTGCACCGGCTGTTCATTCCTTTGCGACCACATCGACGCCGCCAACCAGCATCTCAGGCATCACGACGTCTCCCTGGTCGTCTGCGCGCGCGCGCCTCTGGCCGAACTCATGGATTTCAAGGCGCGGATGAATTGGCAGTTCGATTGGGCTTCGTCATTCGGCAGCGATTTCAATTTCGACTTCCAGGTGTCGTTCACCGAGGACCAGATCAAAGCGGGCAAGGTGCTGTTCAATTTCGAAGAGGTCGTGATGAAAGGCCGGGATCGCGCTGGCGCGACCGTTTTCTACAGGGATGACGATGGCACGATCTACTGCACTTTCCAGGTGCGGAGCCGGGGCGGCGAGAACCTGATCGGGACTTATAGCTATCTCGACCTCACACCCATCGGCCGCAATGAAAACGGGCCATCGCATACGCTGGGCGATTGGGTCCGCCTTCACGACGAGTATGATGGCCGATGATGAACCGATATCGCCGCGCCGTTAAGCCCCGCCTCGGCCTTGCGGCGTCCATCAAGAGCTTCGGCGATCATGTGTTGGCCAGATGCTCGGCCCGCAACGTCGCCTTCATCCGTTCCAGCGCCGGTTCGCCGCCGGCCGCCAGTTCGTCGGCGATGCGGGCGAGCTGATCGTCGGCCTTGCGGTGCTTGCTGCCCCAGGCGCCGAGCGTGGCCAGCACCGGCAACAGGTCGATGCCGGCTTCCGTCAGCCGGTAGATCGCCTTCAGCCCGTGGCTCGGATCGTCGCTGCGGGTGAGGATGCCTTCGTGCTGGAGCGTCTGCAGCCGCTCGGCCAGCGTGCGCGAGGAGATGCCTTCATCCGATTGCAGGAATTCGCGAAAATGCCTTTTCCCGGCGAAGACCAGGTCGCGGATGATGAGCAGCGTCCAGCGATCGCCAAGCAGTTCCAGCGACAGGCTGATCGGGCAGCCGGACCTTTCGCGCGTCGACATGCCTATGGTTCCATTTTTAAACCACTTTACTCTTGACATCGTTTTTGCCTCGCGTCAATGGTTCCAAAAGTAAAGCAATTCCTTTGAGCGGAACAAATGAGGAGACGACGATGAGGAAGCTCATCTTGCAGATGCAGATGTCGGTCGACGGTTTTGTCGGGGCGAACGAGGACCATCGCTGGCAGCTCTGGGAATGGGGCGACGACATCGGCTGGGACGAAGAGCTGAAGCGCGATTTCAACACCGTCTTCGCCGGCATCGACACCATCCTGCTCAGCCGCAAGATGGCCGAGGAGGGCTATCTCAGCCATTGGGGCAATGCGGCGAAGAGGTTTCCGCGCGATCCTTTCTACGCCTTCGCCCAGCGCATCGTGGAGGCCCTGAAGGTGGTGCCGAGCGACAGGCTGAAAACCTCGCGATGGGGGCGCACGACGGTGGTGAGCGGCGACCTGCCGCGGGAGGTCAACGCGCTGAAGGCGGGCGAGGGGGCTGATATCGCCGTTTTCGGCGGCGCCGGCTTCGCCTCGTCGCTGATCGCCGCCGGGCTGGTCGACGAGTTCCAGCTGTTCATCAATCCGGCCGTGCTGGGCGCCGGCCGCCGCATCTTCGACCAGGGCGGTTTTCGTAGCCTCCGGCTGCTCGGCTCGAAAGCCTATGCCTGCGGCATGGTGGTCAACCGCTACGCCCCGGCGCAGTGAGTGGAGCACGGCGAAGGTTCCTGTCAAAAAACCGTTTGGGCAGAATCCTTTGCCCTCGTCTCTTCGTCTTCAAGGTGCGGTCGCCGGCGTGGCGGCCGCTTCAATTCCAGACGGAGATGACGATGATCCTGGTGACAGGCGCCACGGGGCTGAACGGCAAGGCGATCATGCGCGAGTTCGCGCGGCAAGGGCATGAGGTGAGGGCGCTGGTGCGCGATCCCGACCGGGCGTCAGCGGCAGGGCTCGGCGGACTTGCCGGCGTCGAACTGGTCGCGGGCGACATGCGCCGGGCGGAAACGCTGGGCGCGGCACTTGATGACATCGACCGCGTGCTGATGATTTCGACCGCGGCCGACGACATGACGGAAACGCAGTGCCGCTTCATCGATTCCTGCAGGCAGGCCGGTGTCGCGCATGTGGTGAAGTTCTCGGGCGCCGAATCCAACATCGGCTACGACGCGACGAAGTTCCGCTTCACCCGCATGCATGAGGAGGTCGAGCGCTATCTGGAAGGGGCCGGCATGGCATGGACGCATCTGCGCCCCAGCCAGTTCATGCAGGTGTACCTGCGCGACGCGCCGACCATTGCCGCCGAGGGCGCATTCCATCTCGCGCTCGGCGAGACCGAACTGTCGCCGGTCGATGTCGAGGATATCGCCAAGGTGGCCTTCCGGCTGCTGCGCGATGGTGGCCATGAAGGTGAGAGCCTCGACATGACCGGGCCGCAGGCGCTGACGATGAGCGATATCGCCGTGCTCATATCGCAGGCGATCGGCAAGCCGGTTCGCTATGTCGACGTCAGCCCCGCAGAGCGGCGGCGCAACCTGCTGGCCAGCGGCGTTCCGGCCGGCTTCGCCGATGCGCTGGACGAACAACTGGCCGAGCGGTTACAGCGGCCGAAATCGCGGGTGCACCTGGCGACGCACGACATGTTCGGCGTGCGGCCGACGCCATTCCTTGAATTTGCCCAACGCCACGCCGCGATGTTTCGGGGTGAGGGCTAGCCGGGGCGGAAAAATCGTCCGCGGCGACGTATCCTTTTTGTCGGCCCATCCGTCTTTGCTTCTCGAAAGGTCGCGCGGTCCGCGATCCGTAACCAGGAGACCATCATGGCGAGCATCGAGAGCGAGGCAAACAGGAACCACTACGCGGCGATCGCCGCCAATGCCGGCAAAATGGGTCCGCAGGCGTTCGTCGAGTTCAACGATGCCAGTTGGACGGCGCTGACCGGAGAACCCGGCGGCGTCGACTATATCGAGGTGGATGCCGGCGGCGTGCCTGCGTTGTGGGCTGTGCCGAAGGGCGCCGACGAGCGGCGCGTGCTGTTTTATGCGCATGGCGGCGGCTTCGTCGGCGGCTCGATCTACACTCATCGCAAGCTGGTCGGCCATCTGGCCAAGGCCGTCGGCTGCCGGGCCTTGCTCTATGGCTATCCGCTGGCCAGCCAGGCCAAGTATCCGGCCCAGCTCGATGCGGCGATGGCCGCCTGGAACTGGCTCATCGACCAGGGCTTCGACACCAGGCGGATCGTGCTTGCCGCGGATTCCTGCGGCGCGGTGCTGACCTATGGCGTCCTGCAGCGGTTGCGCGCGCAAGGGCGGCCGCTGCCGGCCGCCACGCTGATCATCTCCGGCTGGTTCGACATGGCGCTGACCGCTGCCAGCTATGAAACCAACCGCGAAAAGGATCCTTTCTTCGCCAAGGGCGGCGTCGACTGGCTGGTGACCAACTTCATCGGCGACCGCGACCGGCTGGATCCGGAGGTCAGCCCGCTCTATGCCGATTTGAGCGGCTTTCCGCCCGTCTTCCTGCAGGCCGGCGCCGATGAGACGCTGGTCGACGAAAGCCGCATGTTCGCCGAGCGCGCGCGGCAGGCTGGCGTCGAGACGCGGCTCGACGTCTTCGACGACATGCTGCATTCCTTCCAGATGATGGCCGGCCGGGCGCCGGAAGCCGACGACGCGATCGGCCGCCTCGCCGCCTGGGTGCGGCCGAGGTTGGGGTTGCCGGCTGCCGGGAAGACCGGCGAAAAGGCGGCGTGAGCATGCGGCGGCTGGTCGTATCGAGTTTTGTCTCGCTGGACGGTGTCGTTGAAGGACCGATGGTGTGGGCGTCGCCCTTCTTCGACGGGCAGAACCAGGCGCACGCCTTGCAGGCGTTGTCCTGCGTCGACTTCTTCCTGCTCGGCCGCGTCACCTACGAGATGTTCTCGGCGCGCTGGCCTGACCTCAAGGGGCCCTACATGGACCGCATCAACGGCATGAAGAAGCTGGTCGCCTCGACGACGCTGAAATCGGTAGGCTGGAATGCCACGCTGCTTGACGGCGACGTCGCCGAATCACTCGCCGCGCTGAAGCGGCAGCCGGGCGGCGACATCTTGAAATACGGAGTGTCGCAACTTGACCGCACGCTGCTTTGCGCCGGGCTGGTCGACGAGTATCATCTGTCGATCGTGCCGACCCGCGTCGGGCACGGCAAGCGTGCCTTCGAGGATGTCGGCTCGATCAGCCTCGATCTGGCCGGCACGCATCGCTTCGACAATGGCGTGGTGACCCTGACCTATGTGCCGCGATGAACCAGCAGATCCGCAATCCCGCTGAGACGAGGCAAGGCATCGAGCTGCGGCTTGACCCCGAAGGCCTGTTCGACCTTCGCTACCGGGCGTTCCTGGAGACGGTCTCGCATCTGCGCGTCCGTCTCCACCGCTATTGCGCTCGCATGACCGGCTCGGCTCTCGACGGCGAGGACATCATGCAGGAGGCGCTGTTCGAGGCCTATCGCAAGATCGCGCTGCTCGACGATGCGCAGGCGCTGCGGCCGTGGCTGTTCCGCATCGCGCACAACAGGTGCATCGACTTTATCCGCACCCGCCGCACGCGGCTCAAGGCCGAAGCAGGCTATGCCAGCGATGAGATCGTGCTGCCCGTCGAACCCGCCGGTGCGGGCGCCGGCCGCGCCGTCGAACGGCTGGTGGTGCACCTGCCGCCGAAGGAGCGCGCCTGCGTGCTGCTCAAGGATGTCTTCGACCATTCGCTGGAGGAGATTGCCGGCCTGGTCGGCTCGACATCGGGTGGCGTCAAGTCGGCGCTCAATCGCGGCCGGGCCAAGCTCGCCGCCTTGCCGGCGCAACCGGTCGCGGCACCCAGGCACGACCCCGAACTGGAGCGGCTGCTGAGCCGCTATGTCGAGCTCTTCAATGCAAGGGACTGGGACGGGGTGCGGGCGCTGACCAGCGCCGACGCCCGGCTGCGGGTTTCGGACTGCTACAATGGCCTGCTCTCCGACTCGCCCTATTTCGTCGAGTATGAGCGTGGCGAGCCCTGGCGCATGCGGCCGGCTGTGGTCCAGGAGGAGGCAGTGCTGGTCGTCGACAGGCTCCATGGCGAGCTCTGGCGGCCAGCCTATTTCGTGCGCATCCATGCCGACGGCGGTGTCATTGACCGCATCGCCGACTATTATGCCTGCCCGTGGATCCTGGAGATGGTGGCTGCCGAAGGATGATGGATTTGTCCGGCAGTGTCTTCTCGCTGGGATCGGCTTTCCCGCTTATTTCACCGAGTCCGCGGCCGCCAGAATGACATCGGCCACTTCGCGCGGTTTGGAGAGCATGGGGACATGGCTGGTCGCAAGCTCGGTCACCTTGGCGCCGATCGCCTTGGCCATCGCTGCTTCAGCAGCCGGCGGTATCATCCCGTCATGCTTGGCGACGATGTAAAAGCTCGGCTTGGTCTCGTAGGCCGCCACGGCGAGCTTCTCATCGAAAATACCGGCAAAGGGCGGACCTTGCGTGGCTGCGATCACGCTGATCTCCTGCGGCGGCAGGTCCTGCGCGAAATATTTGGCGACGCCTTCGGCGCTTAGCCTGACATAGCCGCCGCTGTCGGGTTGCAGGGCGCTTGCCCAGGGCAGCGCCGGTTGCCCCTTGCCAAGATCGTTCACCGACAGGCCCTTCGGCAGCGCGAAGGCGGCGACGTAGACCAGCGCCTTGACCTTGTCGTCCACGCCCGCCTGGCTGATGACGACACCGCCCCAGGAATGGCCGACCAGGATGACCGGTCCCGGCTGGGCCTCGATGACGCGCCTGGTTGCATCGACATCGGCGGCAAGCGAGCTCAGCGGATTTTGCACCGCCACCACATTGAGTCCTTTGGCCTCCAGCAAGGGAATGACCTTGTTCCAGCTCGAGCCGTCGGCAAAGGCGCCATGCACCAGCACGACCGTTTTCTTCGGCACGCCGGCGGCCGAAGCCGGTGTAGCCATCGCCATGAGGACGGCGGTTCCCGACAAGAGAAGATGCGACAGCGACATAGAATGGCTCCATTTTGTCGTGACGGGCGGTCTGGGAGGGACAACCCATCGGCTTCGTTTCACGAGATCGGTTTCAGCAGGCCCGAAATGGTGGCGCCGGGCGGTTGTTACCTGGAGAGGAAATCGGTGATGAGCTTGACCGTGGCATCCGGGTTTTCTTCCATGATCCAATGGCCGGATGCCGGCACGATGGCTCCCGTCACGTCCGACGCGACGAAACGCAGTGTATCGGCCTGTGTCGTGCCCGCCGATTTCTCCGCGCCGGCTGCCAGCACCGGCATGGGCAATTTGCCGCCGGTGGAAAGCATCGCCTGGTTGTCGATGGCGTCCTGGTCGAATGCCTTGAACTGTTCGAAGGCGTCATGCATGGCATGCGGCCGCGCGTAGAGTTTTGCATAGTGGACGCGCGTCGCCTCGTCGATCTTCTTCGGGTCGGCCGACAGTTCGTTGTAGAAGCGGTCGAGGTAGATGCGCTCGCGCCCCGCGACCAGGCGCTCCATGTCGGGGCCGCGGAAGTTGAAGTGCCAGAGCAGCGGGCTTTGCTTGATCTTGTCCCAGTCACCTATGCCCGGCAGCGGTGCGTCGATGACGACCCATTTGGTGATGCGCTTGGGATATTGCGCGGCCAGCGCATAGCCGACCATGTTGCCGATATCGTGCGTCACCAGCTCGGCCTTGTCGATCTTCAGCGCATCCATCACGCCGGCGATGTCGAGCGCCTGGTTCTTCTTGGTGTAGCCGCTGTCTGGATGCGCCGAAAGGCCCATGCCGCGCAGGTCCGGCACAACCACCGTGTGATCCTTCATCAGCTTTATCGCGACCGGCGCCCACATGTCGCCGGTGTCGCCGAAGCCGTGCAGCAGCACCACCGCGGGCCCTTGTCCGCCGACGCGTACATGCAGGCTGGTGCCGTTAGTCTGGATCGTCTGCGTCTTGAAGACGGTCGGAAACGGGATCACGCGCGCCGAGGCCGGAGCGGCGAGTGACAGCAGACCAAGGACGATAACCAAAGGACGAAACATGATGCATTACCCCGAGCTTTTGCCGCCGCCACATGTTTCGCGGTCTTTCCGACTATGGCACCATGCCCTTGGTTTCGTTAGGCGTCGGTCGCCTGATTGTGAATTCGGGAAAGCCGAACAATGCTAAAGCTTGAAGCCGCCGCCGCATTTGTCGCCGTCACGGAATCCGGCTCGATCAGCGAGGCGGCCAGGCGCATGGGCCTGTCCAAGTCCGTCGTCAGCGAGCGGCTGTCGGAACTCGAGCGCAGCCTCGGCACAAGGCTGCTGGACCGCACCACCCGCAAGCTCTTCATCACCGAAGCGGGGCGCGGTTTTTACGAGCGCGCCAGGCGCATCATGCAGGAGGTGGCCGATGCGAGAGCCGAGATCGCCGAAGATCGCGGCGAACTCGCCGGACCGTTCAGGATATCGGCGCCGACCAGTTTCGGCATCCTCCATCTCGGCCCGGCGCTGTATGGCTTCCTGGCCAGGCACCCGGGGATCGAACTGACGCTTGATGTCGACGATCGTTTCGTCAGCATGGTGGCCGATGGCTACGATGCCATTGTGCGTCACGGGCCGGTCGTCGATGGCGGGCCGGTCATCGTCAAGAAGCTGGCTTCCAGCCGTCGCTTCCTGGTGGCGTCACCGGACTATATCGGGCGGTTCGGACTGCCCGCGACCACCGACGACCTGAAACGCCACAAGGGCGTCATCTATTCCATCCGCGGTGCCGCCGACTGGCGGTTCAAGATTTCGCGGCGGCTGGTGACGATCCGCCCGCAAACCGCGCTGCGCGTCAACAACGGGATCTTGATGCGCGACGCCGCGCTTGCTGGCCTCGGCCTGGCGCTGCTCCCTGCCTATTTCATCCGGACCGAGATCGCCGACAAGCGATTGACGGTCATCGATGTCGGCGCCGAACCTGAAGGGGCCACCATCTATATCGCCTGTCCCGAGGACCGGCGCGGATCCGCCAAACTGCGTGCGCTCACCGCATGGCTTCGCGATGCCTTTGGCGATCCGCCCTATTGGGAGGCGTGAACCGGCACCTCACTTCGCATCGTGAAAGATGATGCCGACCGTGTGGCGCATGCCTGAGCGCAGGCGGCTGACTCCGTGGCGCAGGTTGACGCGGTAGGTGCCTTTCGTTCCCTGCACCGGCCGGTTGTGGACGGCGAAGGCCACCGCGTCGCCCTGGCGCAAGGGCACCACCTCGACCCGGCTCTGCATGCGCGGCCGCTGTTCGGTCAGCGCGAATTCGCCGCCGGTGAAATCCTCGCCGGGTTCGGAGAGCAGGATCGCCACCTGCAGGGGAAAGGCGAGATCGCCATAGAGGTCCTGGTGCAGGCAGTTGAAGTCGCCGGGGACATATTGCAGCAGAAGCGGCGTCGGCCTGACCTGGCCGGCGGCATGGCATTGTTCGAGAAATTCGGCATGCCTGGCGGGGTAGCGCAGGGGGATCGCCATGCGCTCGTTCCAGCGGTTGGCGACCTCGGCCAGCCTGGGATAGAGCGCGCTGCGCAGGCCGCCGAGCAGGTCCGGCAAGGGATAGCGGAAGTAGCGGTATTCGCCCCTGCCGAAACCGTGCCTGGCCATGTGGATGTGGCTGCGGAAATGCTGTTCCTGGGGGTAGAGGCCGGCGATCTGCCGGCACTCTTCGGGCGAGAGCAGCTTTTCCATCACCGCGCAGCCGAAGCCGTCGAGTTCGGCGGCCAGTGCCGGCCAGTCGTATGCGGCAACGCGCACCTCGGCGGCCTCGACCACCGAAGTGGCAACCTTGGCGTGGGCGTTCATATCGCGGCCTCCCTGTCGAGCAGAGCGCGCTTGCGTTCGATGCCCCAGCGGTAGCCCGACAGCGTGCCGTCGACGCCGACAACGCGGTGGCAGGGAATGCCGAGCGCGATGGCGTTGGCGGCACAGGCGGTTGCCACGGCGCGCGCGCCGTTCGGCCGGCCAAGGCGCCGGGCAAGCGCGGTGTAGGTGATGGTGGCGCCGCAAGGGATGGCGCGCAGCACCTCCCACACCCTTTGCTGGAACGGCGTGCCGTGGCGCATGTCGAGCGGCAGGTCGAGGCCGGCGCTGGGCGTTTCGATGAAGCGGGCTATCGCCGCGAGATCATCGTCGAGAGCGCCCTTGTCTTCGACCAGCACCTTGCCGGGAAAGCGGTCGGCGAGGTCCTGCTCCAGCGCGTCGGCGTCGGAGCCGATCAGGATGGCGCAGACGCCGATCGGGCTGCGCGCCGCCAGGATCTTGCCGATCGCGGATTGGCCGACGGCGTAGGCGATGGTGTCGAGGGTGGCTATCGCCGCCGGTGTGGTTATTTGGGTTTGCAAGAGGTTCATTGCCCTGACTCCTTTGTCTGTGCCGGAAACCTACAGAGGCGGCTTTCCTCGCTCACTCCGGTGCTTGCTTTCAAATTCAAATCGCCTGTGTGAAGACCTCCGTCGTCGCCTTCCGTAGAGCGCTGACTTTTGAACAGTCTACATGTCACGCGACACGAATGACGAAGAGTTCGCCGAGCAAAAACACCTCGCCTGACAACAGCCGCAGCTCGATCTCGCCACTCGCAGTACGGCCCCATTCGGCCTTACCGGCATCGACCAGCTTGCCGATGGCGGCCAAGACCTGTGACTTCGCGTCGACGGCGGCGCCGTTGGCGATCTCGATGTTCGCACCGGCGGCGGAAGACCTTGCCATCGTGCGCATCGCCGGTCGTTACGCCCGCGAAGACCGGTAGGCCCTGTCGGCGGCCTTCGCCGATCCGCCGGCCTCGCGGTCGAGCAGCGCGCGCTTGCGTTCGGCGCCCCAGGCGTAGCCGGACAGGGCGCCGTCCTTGCGGATCACGCGGTGGCAGGGAATCGCGACCGCATGGGCGTTGGCGGCGCAGGCGGCGGCGACGGCGCGGGTTGCCCTGGGCGCGCTGATGCGCTCGGCGATCTCGGCATAGGAAACCGTGCCGCCGACCGGGATGTCCTGCAGGGCTTGCCAGACGCGCTGCTGGAAGGCGGTGCCGCGCACGTCGAGCGGCAGGTCGAGGCCGAGCCGTGGGGCCTCGACGAAGCCGACGACGCGGGCAACCAGCGCCTCGTAGTCGCGGTCGCCGCCGATCAGCCGCGCCTTGGGGAAACGGTCCTGCAGGTCGCGCACCAGCGCGTCTGGATCGTCGCCGAGCAGGATCGAGGCGACGCCCCTGCGGCTCGACGCGACCAGTATGGCGCCGAGCGAGGTCTCGCCGACGGCGAAGCGTATGTCCTCATTGGCGCCGCCCGCGCGGTAGCGCGTCGGCGTCATGCCGAGCATGCCGGTGGATTTCTCGTAGAAGCGCCCGCTCGAATTGAAGCCGGCATCGTAGATCGCCACCGTGACGCTGGCGCCGTCCGCGAGACCCTGGCGGACCCGGGCGGCACGATGCGCGGCGGCATAGTCCTTCGGCGTCAGCCCGGTGATCGCCTTGAAGACGCGGTGGAAATAGCCGGCGCTGCGCCCGGCGGCTTCAGCCAGTTCAGCCAGCGATGGCTCTTCCTCGCTCTGTTCGATCCTGCGGCAGGCACCGGCGACCATCGCGGCATTGCCGGCCTCCAGCGAAGGGCCATCCGGACTGCAGCGCCGGCAGGCGCGAAAGCCGGTCGCCTTCGCCTGGGCCAGCGTGTCGTGCAACTGGACATTGACGGGATTGGCGCGGCGCGACGGGCAGGAGGGCCGGCAATAGACGCCGGTCGTCGCCACCGAATACCAGAATTGCCCGTCCGCCGATTTGTCGCGCACGACGATGCGCGCCCAGCGCGGGTCATCAGCGACCGGCAGCGGCGTCGATTTGAGGTCTTTGGCGAGAGTGATGAACATGCCGCATTGAAGCCGCTGGAAGACGGCCCCGCCACCCGTTTCCTGCCAACAAAGAATATGACAAGATCGACCCGGAGGAGGTGCGATGGAAAACATTCGATCCCTTAAGACCGAAGCCGATTACGATTGGGCGATCGCCGAAATCACAAGATATTTCGACAACGAGCCGGAGGTCGGCTCGCTCGATGGTGATCGCTTCGATGTTCTCGCGACCCTGATCGAGGCATATGAGAACAAGCGCTACCTGATTGAGGCATCCGATCCCGTTGACGGGTCGCGTCCAGCCGGATTCAAAGACTCGCTGTAAGCCTTTGTTTTCGCGGCATGCCCCAAAACCGATGCGCGTTTTGTGGGCGGCATGAACCGGTTCTCCTACGCCGCCCTCTTGGGTTCCACCGCGAACGGGCTGAGCCCGAGCCAGGTCTGCATCTTCTTGCCGATAGCCTGGTCGCCGGTCAGGGAAACCTTCGCGCCCGCCTTCTCGACGGTCAGCAACCCCATCCAGATCGCCGTCATCGTGTGCAGGTCGGTGGAGACGTAGAGGTCGACATCGAAGCCCGGATCGTACCAGCACAGATCGACCTCGCCGTGCTTTTCGACGATCAGCCACCACGAGCGTTTGGACGCCGGGAGATCCAGATACAGAAATTGTATCACCGTGCGTCCTTCGGGGAGCGGCGAGGGGTTCAGGTTGCGCCGCATGTCCCACATCAGCAGCGACGGATCGAGGTTCTTGAGCGACAGCCGGGACTCGACCCATTTCTGTCCCCAAAAACCCATTGCCTCGACGACAGGGCGCAAATCGCGGCCGGCCTCGGTCAGCCGGTAGTCGAAGATCGCTTTCTCGCCCGGCACCTCCTTGCGCTCGACGATCCCCGCCAGCTCGAGTTCCTTCAACCGTTGCGACAGAAGGGTCGGCGACATTTTGGGGACGCCGCGGCGCAGGTCGTTGAAGCGGGTCGAACCCGCCACCAATTCGCGCATCAGCACCATCGTCCAGCGGGTGCACAGCACCTCGGCGGCCATCGATAGCGGGCAGAACTGCTTGTATCCGTGCTGGGCCATGATCGGTGCACCTCCCTCGAAGCTGGCCGAACATTAGGCCTTCATGAATGAAGCGGCCAGTACGGAAACTGTACCGCCCAGTACAGATCGCGGACTGGTTGGCGAGGGGCCGGCCATGCGAGCCCTTTGGCCGGTCGCACGGGATAGCCCTGTGCGCCGCAACCAGGAGACGACCATGACTGCTTACGTTATCGCGGACATCAAGATGAAGGATCCGAAATGGGTGCCGGGCTACGCGGCCTCGGTGCACGACATCGTCCACAAGCATGGCGGCAAATATCTGTCGCGCAGCGGCAATGTGAAGACGCTTGAAGGCAAGCCGCTCGACACCACGCTGATCGCCCTGATGGCGTTCCCGTCGGAAGCGGCGGCACGCGCGTTCACCAACGATCCGGCCTATGCGCCTTTCGTTTCGGCGCGTCAGGGCGGCAGCGACAGCCGCTTCCAGCTGATCGACGATACCGATCTGGCCGGAACGATCCCGTATCTGCCGAAGGGATGATGCTTCCCGGCAGTCGTCACATCGATTTCGGGACCTCCAAGCAGCAACAGCCACAGCGCTTGCCTGCCGGGCCGCCGTATTTTCGGCGGCCGGCCAGCTGTGCTTTTTCAAGAAGAATGGAATGGACATGATATCAACTCTTCGCAACAGGCTCGTCATGGCGGGGGCCATGCTGGCCGTCTGCGCCTCCTTCGCACAGGCGCATCAGGAAGCGGCCGGAGCCGCGTCCGGCCCCAATCCACTGGCCGACAAGGTGCGGGCCGCCAACAGCCGGTTCCTCGACGTCAAGGCGGCGACGGCCGAGGGCTACGCGCCCATACCCTGCGCCAGCGGCATCACCGGTGGCGCCATGGGCATCCACTACGTCAACGGCCAATACCTGAAGGACGACAAGATCGACATCGCCCGTCCCGAGGCCGTGATGTACGAGCCGATGGCCGACGGAACGCTCAAGCTGGTGGCGGTCGAATACATCACCTCGAAGGGGCCGGCGTCGCTGGACGGCCAGCTGTTCAACTTCAACAGCGCCCCCAACCGCTATGGCCTGGGTGAATTCTACGAGCTGCATGTCTGGGCCTGGAAGGGCAACCCGACCGGCACCTTCGCCGACATGAACCCGAAAGTGTCGTGCGAACACACGATGGCACCGAGCCAGTAGCCGGCAAGGTCAGGCGGCGGCAATGCCGCCTGACCTCTACCGAGAGACGGCCGGGTGGTTCGCCTGGCCTCGGCCAGGCCCGGTCATTGCGGTGCCGGTTCGGGCAGAGGCAGGCGCGTCCCGACGGTATCGCGACTCGCCTCGGGCAGAACGAAACGCCCGGTCAGGTACCAGATTAAGGATACGACAAGGATCGAAAGGTAGCCGTCCACGGCATAGTGCCAGCCGGTGTAGACCGAGCCGAACAGGATGAGTGCGGCGAAGGACCAGCCGGCGACGGTCCAGCGGCGGCCGAAGCCGCTCAGGAACAACGCGTTGAGCGTGACGAAGGCGACATGCATGCTTGGCATGGCTGAAATGCCGCCGCCCAGTTCGGGGCGGCCGCTTGTGTAGGCTGTGAGCAGATAGCTGGCATACATATGGACCGGTGCGGCGTAGCCGTTCCGCGCCAGGGCGGTCTGCAACCCGGCAAACCGGTCGCCACCGTAGAACTGGTCGTGAAATATCGGGCCGGCGGAAGACAGCGCCATGGCCAGAACGGTGCCGCACAGGATCGTGGTCAGCGCGAGCGCCCACAGATAACGCAAACGCGCTGCCGGGTTGTTCCAGAAGGCGACGAACAGCAAGGTGCCGAACCATTGCACGTGCCAGCCATATCCGTAGCCGATGAAGATGACAGCCGAAATGCGTTCGGGGACGACGCGGTGCACCCATGTCCAGGGATCGGCGCCATGCAGCCCAACATCAAGCTCCGCCAGTATGCGGTCGGCATAGAATGGCACGATGTCGGGGATGGCAATCTTGAAGGCAGTGAAGGCGGTAATGCCGAGAAAGGACAGCAGGATCACCGGTGCGGCGCCCAGCCAGCGCTGCCTGAGCATGTCGAGCATGAACCGCGTCGGGCTATGCCTGGCAAATGTCAGCGCCATCACGCCGAGGCCGGCCGCAAGAAGCATAGGCAGGAAGACGACGAATGGCTCCGCGTAGGATTGCGCCAGGTGCAGATAGCGGCCCGGCTGCAGGCAAAGCGCGGCCAGAGCATAGGCCAGGCACAGGGCGGTCAGCATCCACCCGCTCCTGGTCGCGGCGATGTCCAGGTCAAAAACGCCAAGCGGCCGGCGCTCGCCGTTCCGCTGCGCGGTGTGCGCACTCATTGAGGAAAACCCGCCAACTGCCCAAGCATTAACAGGGGTATTTCGCCGATGAAGTATTACTATTCAATTACACTTTGGGTTGATAAAAAATACAAATATTGGATGGTTATATTTCTTCCCTTTCCGTCAAGGATTCGTTGACGAAGATGTCATCGTCGAATGCAGAAGGAGCGACCGCGCCGAAGCGGTGTCCAAACCCGAAAGGTTGCCGGGCTTCGGCCGCAGTCGAAGCGGGCCACCGCCTGGCCGGCGATGGCCCTGCGGATCAGGCGGCCCTGATCAGGCCGAGATGGGTCAGCGCGGCGACGCCGTCGTCGAGGCCGATCTCCTCGACGATCCTGCCGTCGATCACTTTCAGCACCGTGGTGCCGGTGAAGCGCATGGCGCGGCCGGTAGCGGCAGGCAGCGAACCGGCGAGGAAATCGCCGAAAGCCGGGCCGGTATGCGTGCCGCCGCCCTCCCACTGGCCGACGACGTAGTCGCCCTCGGCGATGAGATCGGCGGTGGCCCAGAAGTTGAGATCCGGGAAGGCGGCGCGGAAATCGGTCATGAAGGCCTTGATGTCGTCGCGGCCCCGGCGCGGCTCGTGCAGCGAATATTTGAGCAGCATGTCGGGCGCGGCGATGTCGTCGACGACGGACAGGTCGCAGGTTTCACCCCAGAAGTCGGTGAACCATCTGACGACGACGGCCTTGTTGTCTTCCTGTTTGGTCATTGGGAGCGTCCTTTCGTGTTTGGCTGGGGTCATCCGCGGTGTCGCTGATGACCTTGGCCATCCCTAGGCCCATCGGGGGAGCGCAAAACTCCGGTTCTTGCCGGCCAATCGAAAGACGGGGCGCCACGAAATATTGCAGGCGGGAAGGCATGCCTGCCGCGTCCCGGTAACTGTTTCTTCTCTGGTTTTGTCGCAGATTGCCCGCAGGTGGAGCAGGCGAAAACAAACGATGACGGGTCAGGACAAGAAAAGCCGCAATGAAACGTTCTGGGCCACGGCCCTGGAGCGGGCCCATCTTGGCGTCTGGGATTGGGATCTTGCGACCGGCGAGTGCTTCTATTCCGCGACCTGGGCGCGGATGCTGGGTTATGATGAAAGGGAGCTTGCCAACACCAGCGACCTGTGGCTGCGGCTGACCCATCCCGACGATCGCGAGCGGGCGCTGGCCAGCGGCGAACGCCACATTGCCGGACAGACCGACGCCATCGAGACGGAACTGCGGCTGAAGCACAAGCTGGGCCACTGGGTGTGGGTGCTCGACCGCGGCGGCATCGTTGAGCGCAACGCGGACGGGAAGCCGCTGCGGCTGATGGGCGTGCAGACCGACATCACCAAACAGAAGACGGCCGAAGCCGAGCTCGAACAGGTCAATGTGCGCTTCCGCCTGGCGCTCGCCGCCAGCGGCACCGGCATCTGGCACCACGACATCGCCACCCACAAGAGCTATTGGGACACCCGCACCAGGGACATATTCGGCCTCGTTGCCGACACCGACGAGGTGACGGCCGACCTTTGGCACACCTATCTGCATCCCGACGACAAGGAAGCCACCGAGCGCGCCCACCAGCCGCCGCCTGGCTCAAGCGGCGTAACCGCCTCGCAATACCGCATCATCAAGCGCGACGGCGAGATCCGCCACGTCGAATCGCTGGTCCGCTTCATCGCCGCCGTGGGTGCCGCCGGCCAGATCCTCGGCACGGTGCGCGACATCACCGAGGACAAGCTGCGCGAACAGGAGCTGGCGTTTGCCGCCCGCCACGACGCGCTGACCGGCCTGTGGAACCGCGCCGCCTTCGACCGGCTGCTCGCCGAGCATATCGCGGCGGGTGCGCCGCTGGCGGTGTTCTATGTCGATCTCGACTACTTCAAGGCGCTCAACGATTTTGCCGGCCACGCCGCCGGCGACATGGCACTGAAGAGCGTTGCCGCCGGCATCCGCGCCTGCCTGCAGCCATCGGCGCATGCGGCGCGGCTCGGCGGCGACGAATTCGCGCTGCTGGTGCCGCATTGCGACGCAGCGCAGGCCGAGCGGCTGGCTGGGGCCATACTGGCGGCCGTGCGCGGCGCCGATCTGGGCTCTGCCGCGGCCGCGCGGCGGCTCGCGGCAAGCATCGGCATCGCCATCGTCAACGACCGGGTGACCACAGTCGCCGATGCGCTGGCCTGCGCCGACGATGCCTGCTACGCGGCCAAGGCCGCCGGGCGCGATCGCTTCGCGGTGTTTTCGGCCGAGGCCGCCACCGGCGGCCTCAACGCGGCGCGGCTCGCCGCCGACACGGTCGACGCCATGGAGGACGGAAGGCTGAAACTGTTCGGCCAGGAGATCCACCGGCTGGGCCGGCCCTGGCAGGAAAACCGCCATGTCGAGGTGCTGGCGCGGCTTGTCGGGCGCGGCGGCAAGCTGATTCCGCCTAGCGAATTCATCCCGGCGGCGGAGCGTTTCGGCATAGCCGCCAGGCTCGATCGCTGGATTATCCGCACCGCGCTGTCGCGGCATGGCGCGGCGATGAAGTCCGGCGCGATCGCGCTCGGCTTCAACCTGTCGGCGCAGACGCTGAGCGATCCGGGACTGTGGGACTTCGTCGACAGCATCATCGAGGAGACTGGGGCGCCGCATTCCGGTATCGGCTTCGAGATCACCGAAACCGCCGCCGTCACCAATTTCGATGCCGCCGAGACGTTCGTGCGCAAGGCGCGCGAGCGGCGCTGCAAGGTCAGCCTCGACGATTTCGGCGCTGGCATGAGTTCGTTCGAATATCTCAGGCGCTTTCCGGTCGATGCCATCAAGATCGATGGCTCCTTCATCGAGCACATGGCCGAGAGCCGCTTCGATCGCGAGATCGTCTCGGCCATATCAGGCATTGCCCGCAGCGTCGGCTGCGCCGTCGTGGCCGAGAAGATCGAGCAAGCCGAGACGCTCGTCATGCTGCAGGCGATGGGCGTCGATTTCGGCCAGGGTTTCCTGCTGCACCGGCCCGAGCCGCTGGAGCGGATCGTCGCGCCCGCCATCGGGCCGGTAACCGCAGCACCGGCCCGCAAGGCGTCCTAATCAGATTTGCCGCACCATCGCTTGCGGAAATTCCAGCACAGCGGTCTCGGGTCGCCTGTGCTGGGCTTCCGCCACCGTCTCGATCAGGAGGTCGAGGGCCTCGCATGCCGAGCGGCTCGTCTCGTCATTGCCGCGCAGATAATGATAAGCGCGTTCGAGATGGATGCGGGCGGCTGAAAAATCGCTGGTCAATGGTTCCCTCCATGATCCCGCCCTAATTTATCTTGGCCGGCCCGGCGGAATGTGGGGTAAATATCCACAGGCGGTTTTTATTCAAATGCCGATTGATCTTGGCCGCGCTGTCAGGAGAGGCAGCGCGCAGCGCTTTGCCCTGCCTTGTCGGGCGGCTAGACTGCCACCTCCTTGTCCGAGGTGGTATTGATGATCGTCCAGGCCTGCATCAACGGCGCGCGTCCGCGCGACTTTCATCCGAAGCTGCCGATGACGGCGCAGGCCATGGCCAGCGATGCGGCTGCCTGCGTCGCGGCCGGTGCCGGCGAACTGCACATCCATCCGCGGGGCGCCGACGGGCACGAAAGCCTGGCCGCCGTCGATGCGACGGTGCTGGCCGTGCGCGGAGCCTGCCCAGGCACGCTGGTCGGTGTGTCGACCGGCGCGTGGATCGAGAACGATGTCGCGCGCACCCGCGCGGCGATCGCCGGCTGGCGCGAGCTGCCCGACTATGCCTCGGTCAATCTCTCCGAGGCCGACGCGCCCGCCGTGATGGAGCTGCTGCGCCAGCGCGGCGTCGGCATCGAGGCCGGGCTCGCCACGATAGAAGACGCCGAGCGGTTCGTGGCGCTCGCCGATCACGACCGGGTGCTGCGCATCCTGATCGAAATCGACATACCGGACCTTGTAGCGTCACTCGCCGAGGCAAACGGCATCGCCGCCGTGCTTGAGCACGCCGAAGTGCGGCGGCCGATCCTGCTGCATGGCGTGGACGCCACCGTCTGGCCATTCGTCGAGCTGGCGCGCCAAAAGCGGTGGTCGACGAGGGTCGGGCTGGAAGACGGCAAGACGCTCGCCGATGGAACCGTGGCCAAGGACAATGCGGAAATCGTCGCGGCGGCGGTGGCGGTTTTCCGCTCCGCGTCCGCCAGCTGACCCGCGGTCTGCCTCAGCTCTGCCGGCGGGCCGGTGCCGTCCACGCGCGCAAAATGTGTTTCTGGATCTTGCCGGATGCGGTGCGCGGCAGCGTATCGGTGAGCAGGAACTCTTTCGGCACCTTGAAGCGGGCGATGCGCGCGCCGCAATGGTTTGCCAGATCGGCCGGATCGACGACGCATCCGGGTTTCACCACGACGAAGGCGCGCCCGACTTCGCCCCAGCGCGCGTCAGCGACGCCGATCACGGCGGCTTCGGCGATGCCGGGATGGTCGAGCAACACGGTTTCGATTTCGACGGGATAGATGTTTTCGCCGCCGGAAATGAACATGTCCTTGCGACGGTCGACGAGGGTGACGAAGCCTTCCTCGTCGCGCCGCGCGATGTCGCCGGTGCGGAACCAGCCATCGGCGGTGAAGGCGCGCTCCGTCTCTTCCGGCCGGTTCCAATAGCCTGGCGTGATCGAGGGGCCGGAAAGCCATATCTCGCCGGGCTCGCCGGCCGCGACGTCGCGGCCATCGTCGTCGACGAGGCGCAGGCCGATCGTCGGCGCCGGCAGGCCGGACGAGCCTGCCTTGCCGGCGATGCGGTCGGCCTCGACCGGCATGCCAAGCACCGTGCCTGCCTCGGTCATGCCGAAGCCGTCGGCCATGCGCACGCCCTGGGCCAGCCACCATCTGATATCCGTGGCCGGGTTGGGCGCGCCGCCGGTGAAGATGGCGGTGAGCGCGGTCCAGCGCGACGGCGTGAAGTCGGGATGTTCACGCAGCATCCTGGCCATCTGCGGCACGCAGAAATAATGGGTGACGCCAAGAGCCGGATCGGCGAGGCGGCGATTGGTGGCGCCGGCATCGAAGCCGGGGGAGATCAGCACGGTGCCACCCTGAAGCAGCGTCGGACGCAGGCTGGTGATGAGGCCGATGACATGAAACATCGGCGCGTCGCAGAGGAAGACGCTGGCATTGCCGACGCGGCCCAGCACGCCGAAATTGACCGCCGTGGCGAAAGCGTTGCGCTCGGTGACGATGACGCCCTTTGGCCGGCCCGACGTGCCCGACGTGTAGAGGATGACCGAGGGCGCATCGTCAGCGGGCAGGGGACGGCGCGGCGCCGGCGTCTCTGCCTCGACCGCCATCGCGAAGGCGGCGACATCGACAGGGATGCAGCGCCCGGGCAATGCTGCCTGCAGGACGGCGTCATGCAACAGCAGCACCGGATCGCAATCGGCAAGGATTGTCTGCTGTTCGGCACTGGCAAGCCGCCAGTTGACCGGCACGAAGATGGCGCCGAGCCGCATTGCGGCCTGCTGCAGGATCAGGAGATCGGCGCTGTTGCGGGCAAGCGTGGCGATCCGTTGTCCGGGCTTGACGCCGTAGCCGGTTTCGAGAACGCGCCCAGTGCGCTGGATGGCTTCGTCAAGCGCGGCATAGGTCCAGCGCCGGCCGGAGGCCAGGTCGACGCAGGCAACACGATCCGGCTGCGCGCCGGCATGCAGGGCCACGGGGTCTGAAATCGTCAAGGCCGGCATGCGCATCTCCTCCCAGATTGCATCGTTGGCTTATCGCGTCATCTGGCCTTGTCGTAAGCGCCGAGGCCGGGCTTGTAGCTCTTTTCGTCGATGAACTGGCGGATGCCTTCCTTGCGGCCCTCATTGTCGTGGGAGTTGGCCGCCTCCTGGGCGCGGACCAGATAGTCCTCGGCATTGTCGTAGGTCATTTCGCTCACGCGGCGGATGGCGTCCTTGGTTGCCTTCAGCGCGATCGGGTTCTTCTTCAGAAGGATGTTGGCAACCTCGGTGACCCGTGTCTTCAACTCAGCCAGCGGCAGGCTTTCATTGACCAGCTTCCAGGCGGCGGCCTTCCTGCCGTCGATCAGTTCGCCGGTCAGTGCGTGATACATGGCGTCACGCATCGACAGCAGGTCGACAACCACCTTGGTGGCGCCGCCGCCGGGCAGGATGCCCCAGTTGATCTCGGACAGGGCGAACTGCGCCTCGTCGGCGGCGAAGGCGAGATCGCAGGCGAAGAGCGGGCCATAGCCGCCGCCGAAGCACCAGCCATTGACCATGGCGATGGTCGGCTTGCCGTACCACCGCAGGCGCCGCCACCAGCCATAGGCTTCGGATTGCGCCTTGCGGACGGCGCCGAGCCCCTTGGCTTCGGTCTCGCGGAAATACTCCTTGAGGTCCATGCCCGCCGACCAGGCGCTGCCTTCGCCCGACAGCACCAGCACGCCGACATCGTCGCGGTATTCGAGTTCGTCGAGAACCTCCATCATGCGCCGGTTGAGCGTCGGGTTCATGCAATTGCGCTTGTCCGGCCGGTTGAAGCGCACCCAGGCGATGCCGTTCTCGACGTCGAAGGCAACGGTCTCATCGGTCATGGTCGGTCTCCTCCCGTTCCACCACTGCTATGGAAAATTGCTATGGGGCATAGCTATATTGATTGCTATGTCGCATAGTCTTTTTCGCTTGACAAGAGCCGGCATCGCGGCGATCGGTTGGCATGGACGAAAACCAGCCTCACACCGTGCCAGGAATGATGTCCGACGACGCGCTCGATGCGCAGATCGGCTACAATCTCAAGCGCGCCTCGGCTTTCGCGCTCAATGATTTCGCGGTGGAGCTGACCGAAGCGGGCCTGCGCCCGGTCACCTATGGCATGCTTGCGCTGATCGATGAGCGGCCAGGCATCCGCGCCGCGGAACTGTGCCGTCTCCTGGGCATGAGGAGCGCCAACATGGCGCCGCTGCTGGCCGAACTGGAAGAGCGCGGGCTGGTCGAGCGCGACGACCATGCCGAGGACAGGCGCGTGCGGATGCTGACCCTGACGCCGGCGGCCAGACAGGCGATGCCGGGCTGGCGGCGACAGGTTTGCCGGCACGAAGACAGGTTTCTGCAAAGGCTGACGAAGAAGGAGCGGGCGACGCTGCTGCGCCTGCTGCGCCTGATCTGGACGGACGAAGGTTGAGGGCTGCCTATTTGGCTTCGCCGTCCGGCGCGGAAAGCCGCAGCAAGAGGGCGAGCAGCGCGATCACCGGCGGGACGATGAAGCACCAGACATTGGCATAGGCAAAGCCGAGGGCGGCTGCCGCGCAGCCGGCGGCGAAGACGGCGACCGCCGCCGCCATGCGCCGCAGGCGGGCAATGAGCGCCGGGCGGGCTTCCGGGGCCGTGCCGCCGATGAGATCGGCGAGGTCGATCATGATCTGGGTGGTGGTGCCGGTCATCAGCGTCGAAGGCGGGGCGGCCGCCAGATGGACCCGGTGCACCGCGTTCTGGATCGCCATGGCGGCGACCAGCACCATGCCGGTGACGATGGCGGCCGCGCCGTCACACTGGCGAAGGGACCAAAGCGGATCGCCAAGGCGGCGCCGACGACGAGCAGCGCCAGTTTGGTCGCCAGCAGCACTCCGAGCGCCTGATGTCCGCGCCGGCGCAAATGCTCGCCGGCCAGCCGGGTCAGGATGACGACGATGCAGAACACCGGGAGCGCCAGCAGCTTTGCCAGCACGCCCGAAATGCCGAGCACCAGCGAGGCGCCGAGGGTGACGAAATTCCCGGTCACGTGCGCGGTGAACAGGCCCTGCAGCGCCAGGAAGCCGGCCGTGTCGACATAGCCGCCATTGAGGCTCAGCAGCAGCGGCAGTGCTGGTTTCATGGCGTCGTCGCCGGGACCAGGAAACGGTCGGGCGCCAGCGCCGCGGCGGTGACGCCGAGTGCCGTGACATCCTCCGGCAGGGGCTCGCCGCGCATCAGCGCCGCGCCCAGCCTGGCCAAGGTCAGCGACACCTGGAAACCATAGCCGCCCTGGCCGCCGAGCCAGAAGAAGCCAGGCAGGCGGGGGTCGAAGCCGGCGACCGGCGTGCGGTCCGGCGCGAAGGTGCGCAGGCCCGCCCATGGCGTCGACGGACGGCCGATGCGCATCGACGTCGCCTGCTCGATGCGGTCGACGGCGATGGCGACATCGATGTCTTCCGGCCAGGCGTCGCAAGGCTCGGAATCGGTCTCGTCGGCGAGCGAGCCGATCAGCCTGCCGGCATCGGGCTTGAAATAGAATTGTTCGTGCAGGTCGACCACCAGCGGCCAGCTGGCGATGTCGGTGCCGGCGGGTGGATCGAACAGGAAAGCGGTGCGGCGTTTCGGCTGGAAGCCGAGGCCGGAGACCCCGGCCAAGCCAGCGACGACATCGACCCAGGCGCCGGCGGCGTTGACGACGATGTCGGCTGGATAGACACCGGCGCTTGTCTGCACGCGCAGGCCGCCGCCGTCTTGCGAAATGGCGCGCACCTCCTCGCCGGTGCGAATTGCGCCGCCGCCGGCCTTCAGCGCCGAGGCGCAGGCCGCCAGCATCTTGCCGGTGTCGATATCCACGGCGTCCGGCTCATAGACGCCGCCGCAAGTGGCTTCAGTGGCGATGGCGGGAACCAGCGCGTGGAGCTCGGCCGCCGACAGGCGACGCACGCTGGGCACCAGCGCCTGCAATTCATCGGCCAGCTTGTCGATCGCGGCGCCGTCGCCTTTCCAGCCGACATGCAGCGCGCCGCGCCGATGGGCGACGAAGCCGCCCTCGACGATTTGCTGCCGGCTGGCCAGCGTCAGCGCGCGCACCAGCCGGTTGCCGTAGGTCTCGGTGAACAAAGCGGCGGAGCGGCCGCTGGCGTGGTAGCCAAGATGCGGCTCGCGCTCGAGGACGGTAACGGAGGCCCAATCCCGCACGGCCGCCGCAAGCGACAGGCCGGCAATGCCACCACCGATGACGACAATTTTTCTGGGAGGATTCGACTGCATCAAGCAGTCGTAAAAATGATTTCGTATCCAGTCAAACGGCGCGACTTTCCCTCGGTCGTTCGCGCAGCCATTTCTTCCTGTTCTACGGGGGAGAAATGGCCGGTGGGGCAATGAGGGCAGCGCCAGCTCCGACGATCGACAGCGTCCTCTACAAGGTCACAGTCCGCCCCAGTCCTCGCCGCACCGCCTCGCGATAAGCGAGATCCGCCGCCACCAGATCCTCCATGGCGACACCCATGGCCTTGTAGACGGTGATCTGGTCGGCGCTTATCCTTCCCGGCCGCAGTCCAAGCAGCATCTCGCCAAGCTCGGTTCCGGTTTGCGGATCGATGCCATCGAGTTCGCAAGAGCCGACCGGAGTAGGCGCGAAGGCGTCCCTGGTCTCGACGAACAGGCTGGCCCGGCCGACAAGCTCGACCGGCAGCTCGCCGCCGGGTGGTGCCACGCCCACCGACGAGACATGCGTGCCGGGGCGCAGCCATTCGGCCGAGATCACCGGCTGGTAGGAATGCGTTGCCAGGCACACGACATCGGACGAGCGCACCGCTGCCTCGAGATCGCTGACGGCGACGACGCCCGGATGCTGCGCTGCCAGCGCCCGCGCGTCCGCGAACTCCTTCGAGGCGACGCGGATCTCGGTGAAGTCCCGCACCAGCGGCAGAAGGTGCAAGTGCTGGCCGGCCTGCACGCCGGCGCCGACCACCGTCGCGACCCTGGCGTCGCGGCGGGCCAGTTCCCGCACCGAGAGCACGGCGGAGCCGGAGGTGCGCACGGCGGTGATATAGGTGCCGTCCATGACACAGACCGGCATGCCCGTTTCCGGGTCGAACAGATGGATGGTGGCGAGATGGCTGGGGATCGCCCGGGCTATGTTGCCTTCGAAGACGTTGACGATCTTCACGGACAGATGCATGCCCGCCATCCAGGCCGGCATCGCCAGCGAATAGCCGGCCCGCGGAATGTCGAGCTGTGGCCGCGCCGGATTGACGATCTCGCCGCGGGACAATGCCTTGAAGCCCTCCGCCAACGCCTCGAGAAGCCGACGCAGGTCGATGCATGTTCTCACCTCGCCTTCGCTCAGGATGAGCACGGCCGTGTCGCCCTTGGTAAGGGCATTGCGGGAGGTCCGTATGGTCGATGTCATGGGATTTGCCTTGGTCGGGTTGCGTTGCCCGCCAACGGTATTGCCACTCGATAGTGCGATGAAATATGCTGTTTTCGCGATTTTTGCGTGATAATCGCGCTATCTGTGGTCAGAAAGTGTGAATTCAAATGGACGATCTCGACCGCATCGACCGCTCGCTGTTGCGCTTGCTGCAGGAGGATGGCCGTCGCACGACGCTCGATCTGGCCCGCCGCGTCGGCCTGTCGCCGACCGGGGCGGCGCAACGCATCAAGCGGCTGTTCGCCGAAGGCTTCATCCGGGCGGTTCGGGCCGTTCTCGACCCGGCCCGGATCGGGCAGGCACAACTCGTCTTCATCGAAGTGCGGCTCGATCATACGGCGCCGCATGTCTTCGACCGTTTCGCCGAGGCGGTCATGCGGGCGCCCGAGATCATCGAATGCCACATGGTGGTCGGCGGCTTCGATTATCTGGTCAAGGCGCGCATCGCCGATATGGCGATGTTCCAGGATTTCCTGCAGCGGGTGATCCTGCCGCTGCCCGGCGTCAGGGAGACGCACACCTACGCCTCGATCGCCAATGTGAAGCCGGACGCGTTGCTGCCGATCTAGGACGTGGACTTATTGGCGCCGAACCGTAGCCTGGACGCCATACGCCCGAAAGCAGACGTAGCGAATCTGGTCCGGCCGGCGGCGCGACCTCACAGCTCGGCTGGCCAGCCCGATCGCTCGGCTCGACGCAAGGACGATTTTACGATCAGGCGATGGAAAGGCGCAATTCCCGCGATATAGGCCCGCCCTCCCAAATGATTGAAGGTCACGACCGTTGTGGCGACAAGCCGGCGGCACAAAGCGGACTCTTCAACCAAGACGGACAAACGGAAGTCGAGATGGCGATCATCCTCGCCAAGAATAATCTCATGACGCCGCCGATCGTAGACCCGAAAGAAATCAATCCTGTCGGTCGCAACGTCATCGCGCAACTCAGACGATGTCTTAAGACCAAACCCCGCAACCAAAGTGTCCCTGAGAGCTATCAGCCAGCCAACCCACCGCGCCTGACCCATCAGCATATGGGCGGCGAGGCGTTCGGCGTCGCCCGTCGCATGGCTCGGCAGATCGATCGCGAATGCGTCAGCGAAGCCTGCCTCGGCATAGAGCGGCCTAAGCGCGGAATGTTGCGGCAAATCGACTCGAGCAACGCGCGTCATGGATGGTCCGCTCCGGACTGAATGGAAGCGAAGAGGTGGTGCACTGCAATAGCACGAACGGGCTCTCCATCAAACGTATCAAGGAACTTCTGCTGTTGACCCTTCCGCGACCTCGGGCAACGTCCGCTCTTCCGCGGTCGGCAAGCTGCTAAGTGAGTACACGCCCTAGACCGGCGGCCGTTCCCCCGCGTCCAGCAGCCATTGCCGCACGGCCTGTGTCGGTTCGGGGTGGCGCTGCTTTCGCGGCATCACGATATGAAAATCCTGCGTGCCGCGCATTTCGCAGCTGACCGGCTGGACCAGGCGGCCGGCGGCGAGGTCGGCGGCGACGAGGAAGCGGCTGGCCAGTGCTATGCCCTGGCCGGCGATGGCCGCGTCGATGGCGAGGCTGGTCTGGTTGAAGCGCATGCGCTTGAGCTCGGCCGTCATCTTCAGGCCGACTGCCTTTTCCATGAATTCGGGCCACAGATTGTGCGCGTCGTGCAGCAGGACATGATGCTGGATTTCGGCCGCGGCGATTTCGGTTGCGCCGGCCGGCAGCAGGGCCGGGCTGCAGATTGCCACGATCTGCTGGGGAAACAACAGGTCGACGATCAAGCCGGCGCCGAAGGGCGGGCGGCCTTGCCGCACCGCGATGTCGACGCCGTCGGACTGGAAACTCGACAGGCTCTCGCTGGCCAGCACGCGCAGGTCGACCAGCGGATTGTCGGCCATGAAATCCTGCAGCCTTGGGATCAGCCATTTGGTGGCGAAACTCGGCGTCACGCTGATCGTCAGGCGTGCCGGCGCGGGACGCAGCAGCAAGGTTGCCTCCGAGATCAGGTCGAAGGCGCGGCGGATGTTGGGCACATAGGCGCGGCCCTGATCGGTCAGCGCCAGGCCGCGCGGCAGCCGCTCGAACAGTTTCGTGCCGAGATGGGTCTCCAGGCCGCGAATATGCTGGGCCACCGCGCCTTGGGTCACGTTCAACTCCTCGGCGGCGACGCGGAAGTTGAGATGGCGCGCCGAGGCCTCGAAGGCGCGCAACGCATTCAGCGGCGGCAGGCTCAGGAAGGCTTCAGGCATGCAGGAGTTTTTCTACTGGTTGATTTCAGGCATTCTGGTTCGAACCGAGCGGCAGAACCAGCTATATCACCGTTCAAATCCCGAAAACACCGGTTGCGGTGCCTGCCAACCCTGAGAGGAAAATCCGATGAGTGTAGAAAAAGTGGCTGTTGTCGTGGCCGGCGGCAGCGGCATGGGGGCGGCGGCGGCCAAGCGCCTGGCGGCGGATGGGTTCAAGGTCGCCATCCTGTCCTCCTCGGGCAAGGGCGAGGCGCTGGCCAACGAGTTGGGCGGGCTCGGCGTCACCGGCTCCAACCAGTCGAATGACGACCTGCAGCGCCTCGTCGACCTGACGCTGGAGCATTTTGGCCGCATCGACGTGCTGGTCAACAGCGGCGGCCACGGGCCGCGCGCGCCGATCCTGGAGATCACGGACGAGCAGTGGCGCACCGGCATGGACGTCTATCTGATGAACGTCATCCGGCCGGTGCGCATCGTGGCGCCGCAAATGGTCAAGCAGAAGGGCGGCGCTATCATCAACATCTCGACGGCCTGGGTCGCCGAGCCGAACGCGATGTTCCCGACTTCGGCCGTGTTCCGCGCCGGAGTGACCGCCTACACCAAGATCTTCGCCAACACTTATGCATCCGACAATGTGCGCATGAACAATGTGCTGCCCGGCTGGATCGACAGCCTGCCGACCGTCGAAGAGCGCCGCGACAGCGTGCCGATGCAGCGCTACGGCACGATGGAGGAGGTCGCCGCGACGATTGCGTTCCTGGCGTCGGAGGGGGCGGGCTATATCACCGGCCAGAACATCCGCGTCGATGGCGGTGTTATCCGGGCGCTGTGAAGCGTCGACCGGGCTTGGGTTCCTCGCCCCCACGGAAGTGGGCGAGGAACCAGGTTCGGGGAGGCGCTGCCACTCTCGCGGCCGATGCGCAATTCTTTCAATCATTTCTTGAAGCCGGCACCAGCCGTTTCATGGTTTGATGATCCGGCCAAGAGGGGGAGGCGTCATTGACCGACTTCATCGGACTGCCGAAAGCCGAGGTGCACATCCACATCGAGGGCTGTTTCGAGGCCGACGATGTGATCAGGAACTGCCAGCAAGCCGGCATTCCGCTGCGCGCGCCGCGCGACAAGCTTTTCGAAGCCCATGATCTCAAGAGCTTCCTCGAGATGCTCGACTGGCTGTGCGGGACTTTTCGTACGCGCGAGCAGCTCGCCACCACGGCCTACAAGTTCGCGCAGCGCATGGGCCGAAGCGGCGTGCGCTACGCCGACGTCATCGTCAATCCGACGCACTGGCCGCACTGGCACAAGGACATTGCGGGGATGATCGACGCGTTCGACGCCGGTTTCGCGGCCGCCGAACAGGATGGGCACCCGCCGGTCGGGCTTTGCGTCAGCCTGCTTCGCACCCAGTCGGCGGCGGAGGCGATCGAGCTGGTGGAGCTGCTGAGCAGGATCAGGCACAGGCGCGTCGTCGCCCTGTCGATCGACGGCAACGAAGCGGCTGCCGGCCGCACCGGCCCGCGCTTTGCCGAGGCGTTTCGCCGGGCCGGCGCGGCGGGTTTGCGGCGCACCGTTCATGCCGGTGAGTCGAGCGGCCCGGAAGGTGTTCGCGACGCCATCGATCTGCTGGGCGCCGACCGCATCGACCATGGGGTGCGGGCGATCGAGGACCCGGAACTCATCGACTTGCTGGCGCAGAGGCAGATTCCGCTGGGCATCTGTCCGGTCTCCAATCTGGCGCTCGGCGTCTATCCCTCGCTTGCGCAACATCCGATCGATGCCTTGCGCAAGGCCGGTGTCCCGGTCTCGATCAACACCGACGATCCGTCGCTGCTCGGCACCACGCTCGAAGCCTCCTACGCGGCCTGTGCAGAGGCTTTCGCCTGGGACGACGAAACCATCCGCCAGCTCGCCGCGACATCGGTGCAGGCGAGCTATGCCGACCCGGCGCTCAAGGCGCGGATCCTGACCGATCTGGCGGCCTGGCGGAGCTAGGGGCCGCTGCCGATTTCGCCATCGTGCCGTCTGGCAAATTACGCGGTCAGGGCTTCCGGCTGGTCGAAAAGCGCATGAAGCTCGGAGACCGGCATAGGGCGGCCAAAATACCAGCCCTGGACATCCGTGCAGCCATTCTCCTTGACCAGCCTGTACTGGTCCTCGGTCTCGACGCCTTCGGCGGTCGTCGTCATGCCGAGCGTTGTGCCGAGTTCGGCGACGGCCTTGACGATCGCCCGGCTTTCGCTGCTCTCGCACATCAGGCTGACGAAGCTGCGGTCGATCTTGATGCGGTTGAACGGGAACGATCTGAGATAGCTCAATGAGGAGTAGCCGGTGCCGAAATCGTCCATGGCGATGGAGATGCCGAGGTCGCGCAGGCTGTGTAGCGTGTTCAGAGTGTTTTCGTTGTTGGCCAACAGCACCGACTCGGTGATCTCCAGTTCGAGCCGTGACGGCAGCAGGCCTGACGCGGCGAGCGCCGCGGCAACCTGAAGCGACAGCCCCTGCTGTTTGAACTGGGCCGGCGAAAGATTGACCGCAACCTTGACGGGCTGGGGCCATTTCGCGGCGTCGGCGCAGGCACGCCGCAAGATCCACTCGCCAAGCGCGTCGATGGCGCCTGTCTCCTCGGCCAATTGGACGAACTCCGACGGCGCCAGCAGGCCGAGGCGCGGATGGTTCCATCGCACCAGCGCTTCGAAGCCGGTGAGCTGCGAGGTCTTTGCGTCGTGCAGCGGTTGATAATGCAGGACGAACTGTTCCTTCTTCACGCCGAGCGACAGTTCGGATTCGAGTTGGCGCCGCTCCTGCAGTCTCGCGTCCATTCCCGGCTCGAACGACCTGCAGGTGCCGCGGCCCTCCATCTTGGCCTTGTACAAGGCAAGGTCGGCATTGCGGATAAGGGTTTCCGAATTTCGCCCGTCGTCGGGAAAAACGGCGATGCCGATGCTGCCGCCGATGTTGATCTTGTGGCCCTGGATGGAGAATTCGTCGGACAGGGCATGAATGACGCGGCTTGCCAGCACGCCGGCCTCGTCGTTGCCGTCGAGCAGGAGCTGAAGGATGACGAACTCGTCCCCGCCAATTCTGGCCACCATGGCGGTTTCGCCGGCATGGTGTTTCAACCGCTTCGCTACCGCCCCGAGCAGCTCGTCGCCGACCGGATGGCCGAGCGTGTCGTTGACCGGCTTGAAACGGTCGAGATCGACGCAATGGACGGCCAGCTTCTCGTCGTCCCTGAGGCTTCGCAATGCCTCGTCCATCGTGTCGGCCAGGAGGCCCCGGTTGGGCAGGCCGGTGAGAATATCGTGCGTGGCGAGATGCTGAATCTGGGCGGTGCGTTGCTCGACCCGACGCTCAAGGGTCTCGGCGGCCTCGACCTGCATCGTCATCGTGCGCCCGATCGCGTACCAGCAGGCCAGCGCCAGCAGCGTGACCACCGCGACCGCCGCATAACCGGCCAGCTCGAATTCACGCACGGACTGGACGTCCAGGTTGTCGTCGAAGCGGCTGTTGGGGAACCCGGCCCAAAGACGCCATGCGCTCCTGGGATCGTTGAGCGAGAGCGGGATGACTTCGGAATAGATCAGATTGGGGTCGGCCGCCGTGAAGGCACGGGAATCCGCCGCCAGGGCTGTCGACATCTTGTGCTGGTCGGATTCAAAGCCGTAGCCTGAATTGACGATGACATAGTCACTGCCCGGCAATAGTTTCCGCAGCGCCGAGGTAAGCATGATCGCCGAAACGGAGCCGCGCAGGCTGCCATCCTGGCCGAAGACAGGGACCGAAAGGATGAAGCCTGAGCGGTCGGCATCATTGCCGGTGTGGATGAAATCGGTGTTGTCGCAGGTGATGAGCTCCTTCGTGCCGATGATCGGCACGTTCAACCCGTCGATGGCGCTCGAATTCGGATAGTTCGTCTTCAGCCAGGCGAGCTGTTTGGCCAGCTCATGGTATTCATAGGTCTCGACCTCTTCCGGGGGGCGGATCAGGGCATTCTCGTCCAGCTTCGCCTGTTTGGCGCCGCCAGCGGCATCAGATCTCGCCTTGGCATTCACGATCAACTGGTCGAACTGGAGGATCGGCTCCTCGGGCTTGCCGGTCGCGGCATCGAAGCGGTCCGGATCGAAATCCAGCGGCAGGAAGTAGACCTCGGAAATCGAGACGTTGTTGGCGAGGTTGTTGTAAATCTGCTGGATCGTCGCGCGGCCCTCATCGCCAAGGTTCGTGCCATGCCGGTCGAGGTTCCGCACGCTCGGCAGATAGCTCAGGGTGCGCACATTCTCGTAGACGGCCCGCAAGGCGTCTTCGACGGTCTTGGCGGCCGCTCTGGAAGCTGCCTGGGAGTTCTCGACATAGCGCTCCTTGGCCAGCGCGAAGTTTCTCTGGGCATCGATGTGCAACGCCGCCAGCGTCGCCGCCCCGGTCAACAGGATCACAACAAATCCGGCCGCTCGCCTGAATGCGTTCATCTGCGTCCCACCATCGAGTGATGAGGAATACCGCAAGGCGGTTTAGGAAGCGCTAATGGGATGTGTCTTTCTTTAGCGGTCCCAGGCATTGCGGCGCATCCAATCCGGCAAGATCGAGGCACCTTCTTTTCACCGGCGTACAGGCCAAACCGGGCAAGGCGGTTCAGTTCGCTGGCCCCGCCCGCTGGTCGGCGTCGGTGAGCGTGCCCAGGAAGGCGACGATGTCGTCGATCTCGGCGTCGTTGAGCGCCGGTCTGTCGCCGGGCTTTTTGCCGTCGAAGGGCGGATCCTGATTCAAGTTTCCCCAGTAAGCCTTTGGCAGATCGTCATATTTCCTGACCGTGCCGTCGACGTTCCTGGGGTACCAATGGCCGGGATCGGTGTCGCGGCTGGCGTAGAAGGCGACCGCGTCGCGCAGCGTGTGGAAGGCGCCATTGTGAAAGAAGCTCTTGCGCAGCGCGACGTTGCGCAGGGTCGGCGTCCTGAACAGGCCGCAATATTCCGTCCGCGCCTTGAAGTCGGTGCGCAGCGGGCCGCACAGGCCGAGATCGGCATAGGCCGGGTCGGCATTGGCCGGAATGGCGGCGTTGCGCGGCACGGCGATGGCGATCAGGCCGAAATCGGTGAATTGCGGCGGCTCGCCGTCTTTGGCCGGTTCGCTCAAGTGGCAGCTTGCGCAATTGCCCTTGGTCTCGTCCTCGAACAGCGTCCGGCCACGCAGTTCCTGCACCGTCAGTTCAGCCTTGCCGGCGAGGAAGGCGTCGTAGCGGCTGGAATAGGGATAGAAATCGGCAGCGCTCTGCTCGAAGGTGCCGAGCGCCTCGGCGGCGGCGTCGAAGGCATCGCGCGCGCGGTCGAACACGTCGTCGCCGAAGGCCGCCTTGAAGTCGCCGGCATAGGCCGCCTTGCGCAAGGCCGCGGCGACGGCGGCCTCATCCTTGTTGGCCATCTCGAAGGGCGAGAGCAGGGGGATTTTCGCCTGGTCCTTGCCGTGGTCGGCGCGGCCGTCCCAGGTCAGGCCGCCGGTCGGGCCATTGTCGACGCTCTCGTCGCCCTCATCCTCGGAATCGTAGAAATGCTCGGTGAAGGCTGGCGCCGCCTGGAGATAGCGCAGCGACGGCACGGCGCGCACGCCCGGCCGGTCGAGGTTTGGACCGCCCATCTCGACGGGTGCCGCAGACGCCGGACCGAAGGCATGGCGCGGGTCATGGCAGGACGAGCAGGCCTGCCTGCCGGAGGCCGAGAGAGCGGGGTCGAAGAACATCTTCCGGCCAAGCGCGGTCAGCGCCTCGGCTCGGGCGAAGGCGTCGGCGCGCGATAGCGGGCCGGGGTGGACGCTGCCTGGTCCGGCGCGGACAAGGCTTGCCGGCAAAGCGATGGCAAGGCCGAACAACGATGCGGCGGCGGCCGCGATCATCAGGCGTTTGCCTCGTCCTGTCGTCATGAATTCCAGGTCCATTTCGCTCGGCAGTTAGGTTCGCACTGCAACGGATTGATGACTGGTTCGGCCCTCACGAAACCGTGTTCGCGCGGATCAGCTCGCGGCCGATCGGCTTTGGCGTCTCGCTGCGCAGCACCAGCGCCGTGGTGACGGCGCCATGGCGCGCCACGGCGTCGACGATGGTTTCAAGGTGGGCGGGCGAGGGCACCACCACTTTCAGGATGAAGCAGTCCTCGCCGGTCAGGCGGTGCACCTCGGTAATCTCGGGCATTTCGGCGAACTGCTTCAGGCAGGGACGGATGTGCTCATGCGTGGTGCGCACGCGGATGATGGCCATCATGCCGAGGCCAAGGGCCGCCGGATCGATCACCGCGGTGTAGCCGGCAATGACGCCGCGCTCCTCCAGCCGTTTCACGCGCTCGGAGGTTGCAGGCTGCGACAGGCCGACCCGGCGGCCGAGCTCGGATATGCCGATGCGGCCGTTCTCCTGCATGGCCTCGATGATGGCGATGTCGGTCGGGTCGAGCGGCGCGCGCTCATCGCTGGTCTTCATGGTCACCTTGAATCCATCGGCGAGGAAATGACTTTTCCGATGATTTCCCATTCCCGATGCCAGCGCAAGCCGCCACCATGCAGCCGCAATCGATAGGAGCAAGGCGACATGACGTATTTCATCATCCTGCCGGGCAGCGGCGGTTCCGGCCCGGCGCATTGGCAATCGCGCTGGGAAGACGCCGATCCGGCGATGCGGCGCTTCCAGCCCTCAAGCTGGGACCTGCCCGATTTCACCGACTGGCTGGCGGCGCTGGAGGCTGCCGTGATCGCGGCGCCCGAGCCACCTGTCTTGGTCGCGCACAGCCTGTCCTGCCTGCTTGTCGCGCATTGGCAGAAGATTTCGCAAAGGCCCGTGAAGGCGACCTTGCTGGTCGGCGTTCCCGATCCGGCGTCGGCGGTCTTTCCCGGATATGGCATGGCCTTCGCGCGGATTCCGCAGGGCAGGCTGCGCTTTGCCTCGCTGGTGGTGACCAGCACCAACGACCCCTATGGCTCGCAGGAGTATGCCGAGGCGCGGGCGACGCAATGGGGCAGCCGCCTGGCCGTGATCGGGCCGCTCGGCCACATCAATGCCGAAAGCGGCCTGGGCGACTGGCCGGAAGGTCTCAAACTTCTCGACGGTCTGGTTTGCGAGGCTTGAGGGCGCTCAGCCGCCATTCACCAAGGCAAGGATAAGCTTCTGCAGATTGCCGCCCGGGCCGAGTTCGACACGGTCGAAATCGCGGCTGGCCTGGCGCTGCGCCTGCGAGAGCGCGGACAGGCGCTTGGTCATCTCGGCGCGGATCTTGCTGCATTTGGCGTCGTCGGCGACCGTCAGGCCGACGGTCGCGGCCTCGATCTTGCGCACCATGTCGACAATGGTGGCGCCATGCACCTTCTCATGGGCGCTGACGCCGGCGAGGAAAACCTCCCAGTTCTTCTGGATGGCAGGCGGCAGCGGCGCGGAGGGGCTGGGCAAGGTGTAGGTGATGATCAATTTCGGCTTCGCCGACACCAGCACGCAGGCTCCGGCCCGCGCCTGATAGTCCCTGGTCCAGGTGAGCTTGAAATTGGTGTGGGCGATGGCGCGGGCGACGCCGACATTCGGCCCGTTCTCGCCGATCGAGCGATAGAGTTCCGGCCCGGACTGGCCCGAAATGGCGTAGGTCTCGACCTTCTCGACCGGCTTCCACTGCGCATGGGCGGTGACAGGCAAGGCCACCAATGCGGCCAGCAGAAGACACAGGCGAACTCTCAACACAACGCTCTCCAAGGCGGGACCGACCTTGCCACAACGGGCAATGCCACCGGCTCGCTTTTCCTATATGCTGCCGGCGGACGCCGCAATTGTCAGGGGGAACTCATGAGAGCTGGATATCTCGTCGTCGCCGGTGCCGTGGCTATGCTGCAGGCCGCGCAGCCGGCTTTTGCCGCGTCGTGCAGCGGCTGGGGCGCCAAGATGGAGGAGGACGAGGGCGGCAGCGTGCTGACCGCCTCGGTCTGCGGCGGACCAAAAGGCGACGCGCATCTGATGCTGGCCTGTTTCGACAAGCCGGTGCTGAGCTTAGACCTCGGTGCCAGCGGCCAGCAACTCGAGCCCGGCATCAGCGGCGCGTTCGACTTCAAGGCCGACGGCAAGACGGTGACCAGGACGCTGCAGCTGGAGGCCATGTACAATTACTTCGTGGTGGACCTGGCCAAAGCCGATCCGCTGCTCGATCTGCTGCGGGGGAAGGGGGATGTGTCTGTCAGTTCGGCCAAATATGGTTCGAGCAGTTTTCCGCTGAAAGGTTCGAAGGGAGCCATCGGCAAGGTGCTGGCGCAGTGCGGGAAGGCGAAGCCTGCCGCTGATGCGGATTAAACCTCAAAGGGTTGCGCCGGCCCCTCATTGTCCTGCCGGACATTTCTCCCCGTATAGAGACGGGGAGAAAGACGCTCCGACGAATGATTTCGCCAAATTGTCGGCGTTGCTGAAAAGGCGCGTAGGGCCGTGACAGCATCCTTCTCCCCGTCACTATACGGGAGAAGGTGCCGGCAGGCGGATGAGGGGCAGCACTGTGCTCGCCTGTTATCACTCAATGCCGCATCACCCCGCCCAGCCTCGCCGTCGCTCCCGTCAACTCCTCATCCGAAAACCCGGAAAAACCCAGCACCAGCCCATGCTTCGGCGCGCCGTCGATGAACATCGCGGACAGCGCTCGCGCGCCGACGCCCACCGCCTTCGCCGCCTCGACGATCGCCGTGTCCGGCCCGTTGCCCCTGAGCATCGCCATCAGGTGCAGCCCCTGTTCGGGCACCGTCACATCGAGCCTGTCGCCGCAATGCGCCTGTAGCCCCGCCACCAGCACGTCGCGCGCGGCTTGCACGCGGCGGCGCACGCGCCTGAGATGCGCGGCGAAGTGGCCTTCGTTCAACAGGTCGGTCAGCGCGCCCTCGGCCAGCGTCGAAGGGTAACGGTCCGAGCGCGCCCTGATCGCCATGACGGCATCGAGCAACGGTTCCGGCACCACGACATAGCCGATGCGCAGGCCGGGGAAGAGGACCTTGGAGAAGGTGCCGAGATAGGCGACGCGGCCCGCGCCATCCATGCCTTGCAGCGAGGTCAGCGGCGGGCCGGCATAGCGGAACTCGCTGTCATAGTCGTCCTCGATGATCCAGGCATCGTTGCGCCGCGCCCAGTCGAGCAAGGCGAGGCGACGGCGCATCGTCATGGTCACGCCGAGCGGATATTGGTGCGAGGGCGTGACATAGGCCGCGCGTGCCTTTGGGCAGAGACGTTCGCCGATCTCGGGATCGAGCCCTTCGGCGTCGACCGGCACGGCGACGATGCTGGCGCCGCTGCCGGCCAGCGCGGCGTGCGCCATGGGATAGCAGGGGTTTTCCAGCCACACGGCATCGCCGGGGCGAAGTGCCGCGCGCGCCAGAAGGTCCAGCCCCTGCTGCGTGCCCGAGGTCAGCAGGATCTGGCCGGCGTCGCAGCGCACGCCGCGCGCGGTCCTGAGATAAGTGGCAATCGCGCTGCGCAGCGGAAGGCCGCCGCGCGGATCGCCATAGCGGAAATGTTCGGGGCCGGGGCGGGCGAGGTGGCGCGACAGCAGGATGCGGAACAGGTTCAGCGTGCGCGGGTCGGACACCGCCACGCCAAGGCCGCAAGGCAGCGAAGTGGCGGCGTCGATCTCTGGCGGGCGCGCCTTGGCCAGCGTTGTCGGCAGATATGGCACGTCGGGCGCAACGAAGGTGCCGGCGCCGACCTTGGCCACGGCAAAGCCTTCCGAGATCAGCATTTCGAAACAGGCGACCGCCGCCGAACGCGACAGGCCGAAACGTTGCGCAAGGTCGCGGGTGGTCGGCAGCTTGGCGCCGGCGGCCAGCGCGCCGGTCTCGATCAGCCGCCTGAGTGCGGCGTAAAGCTCGCGGCTGCGCGGGCCGTCGCCCGGCAGGACCGGGATCAGCGCCGACCAATCCGGCGGATTGGTCTGAATTTTATCTCCCTGATTGGTTCTTTTATCGACCAATGCCATGGCGCATGGTTGGCAGACAACAGCCGAGGATGCAAGCCGTGAACGACGTCTCCGCCAGCTTTCCGACCACCAGCCGCAATCGGGTCAAGCGCCTGCATGAGCGCGGCAGCTACGACCATGCGGCCGTCTTCGCGGTGCTGGATGCCGGGCTGCTCTGCCACGTCGCCTACACGTTCGACGGCCAGCCCTATTGCACGCCCACCATTCACTGGCGCGAGGGCGACATGCTCTACTGGCACGGCTCATCGGCCAGCCGCATGCTGCGCCAGCTGCGCGGCGGCACGCCGGCCTGTCTCACCGTGTCGCATCTCGACGGACTGGTGCTGGCGCGCACCGGCTTCAACCATTCCGCCAACTACCGCTCGGCGATGTGCTTTGGCACCGCGCGGATTGTTGATGAGCCGGAGGAAAAGATGAAGGCGCTGGCCGGCGTCGTCGACCGCTTCTATCCCGGCCGCAGCGAAACCTTGCGGCCGATCTCGGCGCAGGAAGCCAAGGCGACGATGGTGATCGGCATGCGCATCGAGGAGGCGTCAGCCAAAGTGCGCGCCAAGGGCGTCGGCGACGACGAGGAGGACTATGGCCATCCGGTGTGGGCCGGCGTCATCCCGGTGCGGACGGTGATCGGCGCGGCCGAGCCGTGTCCGAGGCTGATGAACGGTGTTGAGCGGCCGCAGAACCTGGCTGGATACGCCGAGGGCGAGAGGCTGGATCAGGCGCTGATAAAGGCGCAAAGGGTGTATGAGGGCGAGGAGTAACTAGCGCCTCTTCCTTCTCCCCTTGCGGGAGAAGGTGGCCTCGCGAAGCGAGGTCGGATGAGGGGTGTTCCAGGGAGTGCCGACGCCTCACTCCGCTGGAACACCCCTCATCCGTCTCGGCGCTGCGCGCCGATCCACCTTCCCCCACAAGGGGGGAAGGAAGAAGCCGCCTTGCCGCCGCCACTGCCCCGCGCTATCCCGGCGCCATGATCACCTTCCGCAAGGCGCAAGCCTCCGACCTGCCGGCAATCGTCGCCATGCTGGCCGACGATCCGCTGGGCGCCGCCCGCGAGGATGCCTCGTTGCCGCTGGCACAGGGCTATCTCAATGCTTTTGCTGCCATCGATGCCGATCCCAACCAGCTGCTGGCGGTGGCCGTGGACGGAGCCGAGGTGATCGGCACGTTGCAGATCACCTTCCTTGCCGGGCTGTCGCGCAAGGGCGCCTGGCGCGGGCAGATCGAGGCGGTTCGGGTCGCCGGCCATCGGCGCTCGGGTGGCATCGGCCGGCTGATGGTCGAATGGGCGATCGATCAATGCCGGTCGCGCGGCTGCGGCCTCGTGCAACTGACCACCGACAAGGGGCGGGCGGACACGCATCGCTTCTATGAAGACCTCGGCTTCACCGGCAGCCATATTGGCTACAAGAAGAGCCTTTAGGCGCATCCGTTCCGCCCCTGCGACGACTGGCGTATAGCGGAAGGCTTTCAGGCACTATTCAAATTGCCTGACAAAGCGGATATAGGTCAGCTACATTGACCTATATGAAAATCGTCTGGGGAGGCGTGACTTGACCCTTTTGAACCTCTTGGCTTCGCGCTCGTCGCGCATGAAGGCCTCCGAAATCCGCGAACTCTTGAAGCTGCTCGACCAGCCGGACATCATCTCCTTCGCCGGCGGCATTCCCGATCCGGCGCTGTTTCCGGCCGAGGCCATCCGCGATGCCTATGCCGAGGTGCTGGGCGGTGCGGAGGCGGGCGCGGCACTGCAATACCAGGTGTCGGAAGGTTATCTGCCGTTGCGGCGCTGGATCGCCGGGCAGATGGGCAAGCTCGGCGTCGCCTGCGACGAGGCCAACATCTTCATCACCTCCGGCTCGCAGCAGGCGCTGGATTATCTGGGCAAGCTGTTCCTGTCGCCGGGCGACACGGCGCTGGTGACATGGCCGACCTATCTCGGCGCGCTGCAGGCGTTCAACGCCTATGAGCCGCGCTATGACCGGCTGCGGCCGGAAGGCGGCAACATGACGCCGGACGCCTATCGCGCGGCGGCCGCCGCAAATGGCGGCAAGGTCAAGTTCGCCTATCTGGTGCCGGATTTCGCCAACCCGACCGGCAACACGCTGGACAGGACGCAGCGTGAAGCGGTGCTCGACCTTGCCGGCGAACTCGACATCGCCGTCATCGAGGACGCCGCCTATCGCGCCCTGCGCTATGACGGCGAGGGCGTGCCGCCGATCCTGGCGCTCGATTGCGCGCGCTGCGGCTCTATCGACAAGGCGCGCACGCTCTATTGCGGCTCGTTCTCGAAAATCCTGTCGCCGGGCATGCGCGTCGGCTGGGTGTGCGCCCCGCGCCATGTGGTGGAAAAACTGGTGCTGATGAAGCAGGCTTCCGACCTGCACAGCCCGTCGATCAACCAGCTGGTCATGCACCGCGTCGCGGAATCCGTGTTCGACGGCCAGGTCGACAAACTTATCGGCGCCTATCGCGAGCGCCGTGACGGGCTGCTCGGCGCGCTCGAAGCCAACATGCCGGACGGCGTGACCTGGAGCCGCCCGGAAGGCGGCATGTTCGTCTGGGCGACATTGCCCGAAGGGTCCGATGCCACCGAACTCCTGGCGCGGTCGGTGAAGGAGGCACGCGTCGCCTTCGTGCCCGGCAACGCTTTTTACGCCGACGGCACCGGACGCAACACGCTGCGGCTGTCCTTCACGCTGGCCGACCGCCGCGCCGTGACCGAGGGCATCCCAAGGCTGGCGGCGCTGCTGAAGCGGTAGGCCGGTCGCGGAAGGCGGCATTTCTACGCCGTAACGGTGACCAGATGCCTGAGTATCGCAAGCCTGGTGCGCGCCAGCTTGCGGAGCGGTTTTTCAAAATCTTCCTCGCCGGTCTCGACGACGAAGACCAATGTCACGAAGTCGAGCATGAACTCGTCCATTGCCGTGGCGACCGCCTGCGACTTGCCCTTGAAGCGCCGCAGCAAGGCGTTTGCCTCCTCGACGTCGCCGGCCCCGGCGCTGTCGATAAGCGCTTCCAGTCTCTCAAAACAATCCAATCGTGGTTCCTCCCGCCGCGCCACGAAACTCCGGTTTGATCGGAAAGTTCCCGTCAGGAGAATTTTCTCCCGAAAAAAGATCGGCGTGGAACCTCTTCAGCCGACAGGTGTTCCTAGGTGTCTGATCCCCCGCAGACATCTGAAGGCCTGGTCAACGAGGCCTTCCAAAGCCCGCCGGGTTCCCCTCTCCGGCGGGCTTTTCATTTGCAGAGGACCGAAGGGCGGGATTTTCGGCGACGACGCCGGAAGGCAGCGGCTGCCAGTAGCCTGCGCCCGCCCGCATTGACGGCGCCCCAAGCGAATTTAGATTTGCAACATTGCGAGGAGGAATTTTCGTGGAAACCCAGGAACTGCATCGCGGCCGGCTCATCGACCACATCCAGCTGGTGGTAAGGGATCTCGCCGCCAGCCGGCGTTTCTACGAGGCGGTCTTGCAGGTGCTCGGCGTGCCGATCGGCGGGACTGGCAAGGATTATTTCTGGTCCGATGAGCTGTTCATCTCCAGCGCCGACAGCCGGGCAGCACTGGGAAAACTCACTGGCCGTCACCATCTGGCCTTCCAGGCCAGGGACCACGCGATGGTCGATGCCTTCCACAAGGCCGGGCTGGCGGCCGGCGGCACGGACAATGGCGCGCCGGGCGAGCGGCCCTATCATCCCGGCTATTACGCCGCCTTCCTGCTCGACCCCGACGGCAACAACATCGAGGCCGTCCATCACGGTGCGCATACGCGCAGCGTCGCTTCGGTGGAGATCACCTTCTAGGGGCTTCCATCGAACGCAGCCGCGGCCACCGCCGGCGGCATTTTGCGCGCCTGCTGACCCAACGGGGATTGACGGCGTCCCGTCGTTGCCAGGTCGCTGGCCCCAATGCTAACCGTGCAAAGGCGGTGGGAATCGGCGTCCAGGCAAGGTACGCCCTAAATTTCCACTGGACCGAGACATCCTTTCCCATCGTGGAGAAATATATTTCATGCAAAAATCGACCAGGGCAATCTGCGCTGCCGCGCTTTTACTTGCGGGCGGAGCCATCTTGCCGACAAGCATATTATCGGTTTCTTATATTTCATCGGCGCAGGCTCAGGAGGAATATCTTCCGACCAAGAAGGACTTTGTCGGCAAATGGAAGCTCAGCGGCTCAGCCATCCGCCCGCCGCGCGACATGAAGGATGCGCCGACGCCCGAACAGGAAGCGGCGGCCGCCGCGTTTCAGCAGACGGTGACCGCCTTCTACGGCGCGTTCGACTATCTGGAGATCACGGCGGACGGCCGCTACAATTTCCATCAGCCGGGTGACGCGGCGTCGGGCGCCTGCGTCTGGTGCGGAACCTGGTCCTTCAGCAAGAGCTCGCTATGGCTCAAGCTGGACACGGCGCCCAGGCTCGACATCTACGCCAAGGACGGCGACATCCAGATGACCTACACCGCCGAGCCCGACGAGAAATCGAAATACGCCTGGATGGTCTTCGGCTGGACGAAGGCCGAGTAGGCCGGCGGCGGCGCGCGGCGTTGCCCGTCAGGGCTTTCGGTGTTCGGGGGCCCAAGCGGCTTTCCCACGATCTCGTATCCTCGTATGCGAGATCGTGCCAACTATCCGAGAAATCCGTATGAACCCGTTGCCTGGAGCGGTGCCGTTTTTCAGCCAGTGGGAAACGCCTGACATCACGCTGGCCGTGCTCGCCGATGGCGCCGATGTGGCGCTGCGGCGCGATCCGCTATGGCAAGGGTCGGGCGCGGAAAGCCTCGACGAATACGCGGTCTGGGCCGCCAACATCTGCGGCATGGCGTGCCTGAAAATGATCCTGGCGACGCGCGGCGAGATCGTGCCGACCATCGAACTGGCCAGACGCTGCACCGTATATGGCGGCTATGTCGTCAACGAAGGCTCGATCAAGGGCCTGATCTACGCGCCCTTCGTCACCTTCGTGCAGGCGGAATTCGGCCTGGAGGCGCAGGTGATGACCAATGTCGCGACGTCGGACATTCCGGCGATCCTCGGGCAGTCACGCTTCTTCATCGCCTCGGTCAGCAGTTCGATCCGCTGGCCCGAGCGCGAGCCGCCGTCGAAGGGCGGCCATCTGGTGCTGGTCACGGCGGCGTCACAGGACGGTTTTCGCTTTCACAACCCATCCGGCCATACCAGCGCCACACAGGCCAACGCAGTGTTGGCGCCAGCCGATTTCGACCGTTTCTTTGCCAATCGCGGCATTGCCGTCACCATTTGATTTCGAGGGATTTCGATGAAGAACAGGCTTTTCAATGAAGGATAGGATCAGGGTCGCCATCCTCTATGGCGGGCGCTCGGCCGAGCATGACGTGTCGCGGCTGTCGGCCGCCAATGTGCTGAAGGCGATCGACCGGACGCGCTACGAGGTGGTGCCGATCGCCATTTCCAGGGAGGGCAGGTGGTTGCTGCAGCCTTCGTCCGAGGCCGGCGCCGACGGGGCAGGGGCTCCGGTGTCGGAGGATGGCGTGGAGATCGCGCTGCTGCCCGGCGGCAAGGGCCGGCTGGTGGCTCTCACCAAGAATGGCGAACAGCCTGACCCCGTCGATGTCGTCTTTCCCGTGCTGCACGGGCCGTTCGGCGAGGACGGTTCGGTACAGGGCTATGCCGAGGTCGCCGACGTCGCCTATGTCGGCTGCGGCATCCTGGCTTCGGCAGCCGCCATGGACAAGGATGTCGCCAAGCGGCTGCTGCGCGAGGCCGGGCTTGCCGTTGCCCGCTCGGTCACCGTGCTGAGAGGCGATGTCGGTTCGTTCCAGGAGATTGCCGGGGCGCTTGGGCTGCCTTTCTTCGCCAAGCCAGCGCGCCAGGGCTCGTCCTTCGGGGTGAGCAAGGTGCATGACAGGGATGGCTTCGAGCAGGCGGTCGAAACGGCTTTGCGCTATGACAGCAAGGCGCTGATCGAAGAGTTCGTCGACGGCCGCGAGATCGAGTGCTCGGTGCTGGAGCGGGCCGACGGCTCGCTGACGGTTTCGCTGCCGGGCGAGATCATTCCCGCCGGCAAGCATGGCTTCTACACTTATGAGGCCAAATATCTCGATGCCGACGGCGCGCTGGTCAAGGTGCCCGCCGATGTCCCGGCCGATGTCGTTGCCAGGACGAGCGAGATGGCGGCGCGGGCTTTCCGGGCGCTCGGTTGCGAGGCCATGGCGCGCGTCGACTTCTTCCTGCGCGCCGACGGTTCGCTGCTGGTCAACGAGGTCAACACGCTGCCCGGCTTCACCGACATCTCGATGTACGCCAAGGCACTTGCCGCGGCCGGCATCGGCTACAGCAAGGTGATCGACGTGCTGATCGAGCACGCGCTGGCAAGGCATGCGGGGCGCTGATCGGCTCCGTGCAGCGTCACGCCAGGCTTGCCGTCCGCCCTGCAGCGTGAATCCCGACGAGCGGACAAAATCACTTCTCTCCATTGCCTCCGGCCGCAGGGAACATACTGACCCGCCCGGAATTGAAGGGTAACCAGCGGTCTGCCGGCAAATGTTGCACGCCGGCTCAATATGTCAGACCATGGCCGCTGGCAGGGGGAGAGACAGCAAGTGGCGGCCAATCGTCGAAACGGGACGGCGTCCGAGGCGCATGGGCTGGACGATATTCTTTCGGCCGCCGCGCCCCGTCCGCGAACCGCATTGCCCAATGTGGCGACCACCGTGACGACGGTGGCTGCGCTGTATTTCGGCCGCGAGGTGTTCCTGCCGATCGCGATCGCGCTGCTTTTGACCTTCGCGCTGGCGCCTTTGGTTTCGGCGCTCAAACGGGTCGGCATTCCCCGGATCGCCGCCGTCATCGCCAGTGTGCTCGGCGCCTTCGCGGCCCTTGCCCTGTTCAGCTTCGTCGTCGCCACGCAGGTCAGCGAGCTGGCGCAGAACATTCCGGTCTACCAGACCAACATCCTGGCCAAGATCCGCTCGCTCAAGGAAACCGGAGTCGGGGGCGGGATCATCGCCAGGTTGAGCAGCGTGGTCGAGCGTGTCGGCCAGGAGATCGACAGGCAGGACGCCACGCTGCCGGCCGCCACGCCCGACAAGCCGCCGCGCGAACCGGTCCCGGTCGAGATCGTTGCGCGTGAAAGGCCGCTCGAAGTCCTGCAGAACATCGTCGGTCCGCTGATCAGCCCGCTGGGATCGGCTGGACTGATCGTCGTCGTCGTCATCTTCATGCTGCTCGAGCGGGAGGATTTGCGCGACCGCTTCATCCGGCTTGTCGGCTATGGCGACCTACACCGCACCACCGAGGCGCTTCAGGATGCAGCCAAGCGCGTGGGCCGCTACCTGCTCATGCAATTGGTGGTCAACATCCTCTACGCCATACCGATTGCGATCGGGCTGTGGATCCTTGGCATTCCCAATGCGCTGTTGTGGGGCCTGCTGGCGCTGGCGCTGCGGTTCGTTCCCTATATCGGTCCGGCCATCGGCATGCTTTTGCCGCTGTTCCTGGCGCTTGCCGTGGCTCCCGGCTGGTCGCTCGTGTTGTGGACGGCGGCCCTGTTCGTGGTGATGGAACTGGTCACCGGCAATGTCGTCGAGCCCTGGCTGTACGGCTCGCGAACCGGGCTGTCGCCGCTGGCGATCATCGTCGCGGCGATCTTCTGGACGTGGCTGTGGGGGCCGCTCGGGCTCGTCCTGTCGACGCCGCTCACCGTCTGCCTCGTGGTGCTGGGCAGGCACGTACCGCAGTTTGAATTCCTCGACGTGCTGTTCGGCAACGAGCCGGTGCTGGAACCGCATGCGCGGCTGTACCAGCGGCTCCTGGCCGGCGACCCGGACGAGGCCACCGATCACGCGGAGGAAATGCTCGAGGAAAAATATCTGGTCGAATTCTACGACAAGGTGGCTGTTCCCGCCCTTTTGCTGGGCGAGCGCGACCGTGTGCGCGGCGTCATGGGCGACCTGCAAAGGCGGCAGGTGGCGGCCAGCGCGCTCGCGCTGGTGGCCAATCTCGAAGATGATGCCAAGGAGGAGGCGGCCGAAGACGAAAGCCGGCATGTGGCCGGGGAAGGGGGCGAGCCCGGCGATGCCGCCGCCGAGGACGAGGCCGAGCTGCCCGACGGCAGTGGCCTATCGGTGCTTTGCGCCGGCGGGCGCGGCGAGCTCGACGACGCCGCCGCGGCGATGCTGGCGCAGGTGCTGGAGGTCCAGGGAGCGACCGTGTCGAAGGCTGACTTTGTCGACATGGAACCCGCCGGCATCCGCCATCTCGAGCTCGAGACCGTCGACACGGTGGTGGTCGGCTTCCTCAACCGCGATTCCGTCAAGCATGCCCGCTTCCTGGTTCGGCGGCTGAAGCGCGCGAAGGCGGCGCTTCGGGTGGGCATCGTGTTCTGGTCGGAAACCGGCAACGGAGACAAGGAAGCGGCGGCCAAGCTCGCCCAGGACATCAACGCGGATTTCGTCGCGCACGGCATGGTCGACGCCGTGACCGGCGCGCTGTCGAACGAGCCGCCGGTGGCGCTGAAGCTCGTCGCCAAACGGCGCATGCGCCGGCCGCGCGCCGCGCCAAGGAAGGTGCCGGCGGGCTAGGGGCAGAAGCCGATCGCCGCGAGCGCTGGTTCGACCTACCGGTAAGGGCGCTTATAGTGGCTTTGCGCCGCATCCCGGTCGTCGGCGCCAGCGGATCATGCCCGGCAGGACGAGAACACATGATGCATGACGATCAGGTGAATATCGACATCGATATCGCCCGCCACATGATCGACGATCAGTTTCCCCAATATCGTCATGAGCACATCACCTCGGTCGGATCGTCGGGAACCGTCAACGCCATCTTCCGCATCGGCTCGAAGAGCGCTGCGCGCTTCCCGCTGCGGGCGATGAACCCTGCCGAATGCGCCGATATGCTTCGGTCGGAGGCCGCTGCCATGGTCGAGATCGGCGAACATTGCCTGTTTGCGACGCCACGCCCGATTGGGCTCGGCGAGCCCGGTCCTCGATATCCAATGCCATGGGCATTGCAAACGTGGATCGAAGGCGAGGTTGCCACGCCGCACGGGCTAAGTGGATCGACGATGTTCGCGCTTGACCTTGCAAGCCTCGTGGCATCGTTGCGCAAGGCGGACACACGGGGCCGGCGCTTCGACGGGCAAGGACGTGGCGGACATCTCCCCGATCATGACGATTGGATGGCTGTTTGCTTTGAAAACAGCGATGGCCTGCTTGATGTGGCCCGACTGCGCGATTTGTGGGCCCGGTTGCGGGAGTTGCCCGCCGCCGGGCCTGTCGTGATGAGTCACAAGGACCTTATCCCGGCAAACCTTCTCGTGCAGGGCGAGCGTCTTGTCGGCGTGCTTGATGGCGGCAGTTTCGGGCCGGCCGATCCGTCGCTGGATCTGGTGGTGGCGTGGCATCTTCTCGACCGCGAGCGAAGGGCGGCCTTTCGCAGCGGCCTTCAGGTCGAGGACCTCTTATGGAAGCGCGGTGCTGCCTGGGCGTTCCAGCAGGCCATGGGTCTCGTCTGGTATTACCGTGGCACCAACCCAGCCATGAGCGCGCTGGGGCGCAGCACGCTCGCTCGCATTCTCGACGATCCTGACATCTGAGCTCTGGTTGCCGGCGGCGAGCCAGAGCTAAGTCGGGTCTGTCGGAACATTACGCTCCGCCAACGCGTTTCATGATCCTGCAAGGGACGTTTTTTTGGAGGCTGAACATGCGCAGCTTCGAACTGGTCGATCTGCTTTACGTGGTCGAGGCCTGTAAGCACGACCGCGTGGTCGGAAATTTTGTCTCGATGGCTGAAGGCGTGGAAGAGTTGCGGGTGCTGACCGGCGATTTCGTGTCGCCGGACGATGTGGTGGCGAACGCCCTTTCCAAGGTAGCGCTTGCACGAGGCTGCCCGGTTTTGTTCGACGAACAGGCAGGCGCTGAAATCCAGCTTTGACGTCCTGGCGGCTAGATCCCCGGCCTTGTCCCCGAACACGGCAGCCTCCGCCCACAATTGATTCAACGGCAGATCTCATGGAAACGCCCGCCACCTGGGTGTGCGGGCGTTTCAGAGCGTTGGCCCAAGTCAGGTCAGGATAAGGACGATCTTCAATGTGTCTGGATCGACTATGACGATCCGACCGTCGGCCAATACGAAATACTCGTAGCTTTCATAGGCCGGAACAATCTTGACGATGCGCGCCGGCAGACGATGCAGCCGGATCTTGTGCCGCGGAACTTCGATGCCGACCGAAATGTCGAAATCGACATTGGACACCGGCTCGACCCGGGTCTCCTTGATGACCTGGGTGATCTGGGTTTTCTGTTCGACCGTCACATTGCTGATAGAGGCAGTCGAACCCTGATCAGTCTGTGTCGAGGTCTTGCCCTGAGCCTGCTGATCGGTGGTCGCATTTGCCTTGCCCTGGGCCTGCTGGTCGGTCTGGACCTTGGCCTTACCCTGAGCCTGCTGATCGGTGGTTGCATTTGCCTTGCCCTGGGCCTGGTCGGTCTCGACCTTGGCCTTGCCCTGAGCCTGCTCGTCGGTCTTGAGCTTCGGCTTGCCCTGGGCCTGCTGGTCCGTCTGGACCTTGGCCTTGCCCTGAGCCTGTTGATCGGTGGTCGCACCTGCCTTGCCCTGGGCCTGGTCGGTCTCGACCTTGGCCTTGCCCTGAGCCTGCTCGTCGGTCTTGAGCTTCGGCTTGCCTTGAGCCTGCTGGTCCGTCTGGGCCTTGGCCTTGCCTTGGGCCTGCTCGCCCATCTTCATCTTCGAGCCTTTTTGACAGTTGGCCGCGCCGGCCGCGCAATTAGCGTCACCGCCCGACTGAGTTTCAGCCGGCTGTGTCTGAGCCACCGCGGCACCGCATCCGATGCCGAGCGCGAGCATGCTGGTGATCAACATATGCTTCATGGGAGGTCTCCTCGAAAGCATCAGTCCCTTCGCGGGATAAACCTCGACGAAAAAATTTCGTTCCAGGCGAATTGGCAAAAGCGACAGGCGGAAATTTGAAGGAACAACCCACATCCGAGGGCGTTGCGGCGGGAGCCCGACTACAGTGATCCAAGCCCATCCGGGCCCGCCGCTTCCCCGTGGCGGGCCCTGCCGCTCCGATCTTCGACCGACGGTTTGCGACAGCAGAATGTCTGTCCGGCCATTCCTCGTGGTTCGCGGGCAGCTGCCATCGTCGGGCTGGGAGGCTTTGAGCCATCACCAATGGACTTCAGCGGCAGACTGCCGAGGAGAAAAGCATCCGCTTCCCGTATTCAATGCCGCTTGCGATGAACGCGCTGGAGCTACCGATCGACCATCGCCATGCCGCGCTCGCCATAGCGCGGGCCAGCGATTTTTCCCGGCGCCAGCGCCTCGTCCAGTGCGGCCATTTCGGCGGCGTCGAGTTTCAGCGAGGCGGCGGCGATGTTCTCCTCCAGGTATTTTCTGCGCTTGGTGCCGGGGATCGGCACGATATCGACAGCGAAATCGCCGCCTTTGCCGAGCAGCCAGGCCAGCGCGATCTGTCCTGGCTTGACGCCCCGGGCCGCCGCGATGTCGCGCACCGTGCCGGCCGCATCGACATTGGCGTCGTAATTTTCGCCCTGGTAGCGCGGGTCGTTGCGGCGATAGTCGCCTTCCGGATAATCCTCGGCGCGCTTGACATCGCCGGTGAGGAAGCCGCGGCCGAGCGGCGAGAACGGCACCAGGCCGATGCCGAGTTCCTTGAGCAGCGGGATGATCTCCGGCTCCAGATTGCGTTCCCACAGCGAATATTCACTCTGCAGCGCCGAGACGGGAAAGACGGCATGCGCCCGGCGGATGTTGGCGCTACCTGCCTCCGACAGGCCGAAAAAGCGCACCTTGCCCGCGGCCACAAGCTTGCCGACCGCGCCGGCGACATCCTCCATCGGCACGTCAGGGTCGACGCGGTGCTGGTAGAGCAGGTCGATATGGTCGGTGGCGAGCCGGACGAGCGAGGCTTCCACAACCTCGCGGATATGCTCGGGCCGGCTGTCGACGCCGCTGAGCTGCTTGCCGTTTTCGATGCGGAAGCCGAATTTGGTGGCGATCGTCACCTGGTCGCGCTTGCCCTTCAGCGCCCGGCCGAGAAGTGCCTCGTTGGTGTGCGGGCCATAGACCTCGGCGGTATCCAGGAAGGTGCAGCCAAGTTCGATCGCGCGATGCAGCGTGGCGATGGACTCGGCCTCGTCGGCCGGGCCGTAGGACTGGCTCATGCCCATGCAGCCGAGGCCGATGGCCGAGACTTTCAATCCCTGGCTGCCGAGTTTTCGTGTCGCGAGGGTCATGGCTGCGCTGCTCCGGTTGGGGTTTGCAGCACCATATAGAGCACGCGCCCAATTCCCATAGGTGTGCAGCGCTGTCTCAACCGACTGTGATCAAGGGTGCCGGGCGCCAGGCAGGCCCAGGCCGGAGCCAGTCCGGATGTTGGAAGCGACGCCGCGACCGGGCGCGGCGTCAGGGCGACATCACTGGATCGAGGCCGGCTGCGAAAGAACGAGGGGGCTGATCGCCCGTTCCTCACCCTCGACGTTTCCAGACAGCGCCAAACCGCTGCTCATGGAGTCGAATTCGATTGCCGCGCCAAGCAGTTGGGCAGCCCGCAGGACCAGATATTCAATGTCCTCGAGGGCGACATTCTCGGCCAGATTCATGATCCTGACCTGCTCGGCCGTCACCGTGATGTTGACGATGCCGGCCGTCTTGAATGCCCTCTCGACCGCTGCATTGACGTCATCGTGCAAGCGCATGGAGTAATCGTAGCGCATCGAAACCTCCCAAAGGGAACGGTTTTCTGTTCAGGTTGAAGCATGCGCTCGGGGTATCGGTCTGGCAAGTGAAATCTGAAAAATATACAAATAAAATCAGTTGGTTAGTTAAATTACAGGAATGCGTATCAGGCGTTCGATGAGCATCATGCGTTTGATGTGCGGAGGCCTCACTGGCCGGTCTTGACGCATAATGGGGGTCACCATACTTATAAGCTGAATGAGCTAGATGCTAACTCACCGTGTTTTTAGTCCTGAGCGAGGAGCGCGCACATGGCTGAACTGGAACGTCCGGAACGGCTGCAGATCATGCTCACCACGGACGAATTGGCGGCGCTGGAAAACTGGCGCTTCGAAAAGCGCATGCCGAGCCGCTCGGCAGCGGTCCGGGAGCTGCTGCGGCGCGGCCTTTCCTCGGACGGGTTCCTGACGGCCGAGCAGGGGGTCAAGTCGCAGGAGTTCGGCGTGCTGCCGGACGGCGACGGCAAGACGGGCGATCGGCCGTCGGAGTGACGCTGGCTTCATCCGTGGCGCGCCGCATGCGAATTGCGGCCGGGGAGATTGTCTTGATCCGCTCGCGCACTACCTCATGCCGATGAGCGAAATCGTGGCGGCGACGGCGGACATCGCAACAAACAACCAGAAACAGGACGCGACTGCCGACGCACGCCTCGCGGCCATCGTCGATTCCTCTTTCGATGCCATCATCAGCAAGGATTTGACCAGCATCATCACGAGCTGGAACCTGGCGGCCGAACGCATGTTCGGCTACACCGCCGAGGAAGCCATCGGCCAGTCGATCCTCATGCTCATCCCCGATCACCTCAAGAGCGAGGAGACCGAGATCATCAGCAGGGTTCGCAGTGGCCAACGCGTGGCGAGTTATGAGACGACGCGGAGGCGCAAGGACGGCGCGCTTATCTCCGTCTCGCTGACGGTTTCGCCGATCAGGAACGCCAATGGCGAGATCGTCGGCGCCTCCAAGATCGCCCGCGACATTTCCTCCGCAAAGGAGAGTGAGCGCCGGATCAGGCTGCTGATGCGGGAGGTCAACCATCGCGTCAAGAACCAGTTCGCTGTCATCCTGTCGATGGTCAGGGAGACGAGCAGGCGCTCGAGCGACCCGCAGGAGTTCGAGGAACTGATCCGCGCCCGCATCATGGCGCTTTCGCGTTCGCATGATCTGCTCGTCACCTCGGAGTGGGCCGGCGCAAGCCTGTTCGACCTGATCCAGGAACATCTGAAACCTTTCGGCCGCGAGGAGCAGATCCTGCTCTCCGGCCCGGTCCTGACGCTGCAGTCGAATGCGGTGCAGAATCTCGGCATGGCTTTCCACGAGCTCGGCACGAATTCCTCCAAATATGGCGCGCTGGGCAGCGAAGACGGCAAGGTCGAGATCACCTGGACAATCGGCTCAAGCGACCAAGGCCCCGGCACCCAGGGCTCCGGCACCCAGGACTTGGGCGCCAAGGACTTGGGTGCCAAGGAATTGGGTGCCAGTGACTTGGGCACCAAGAGTGTCGGTGCATCGGACGGACGCGACTTCCAGCTGCTCTGGACCGAGACGTCCACGCCCCGTCCGGAGCGCGAGGAGAGCGCGCGCAAGGGGTTCGGCACCGTTGTCCTGCAGCGGGTGGCGCCGCAGTCGCTGGGCGGTTCGGCTCAACTGGAGCGCTCGCCCGGCCGTCTCAGCTGGCGGCTCAGTGCACCTCTGGCATCGATCATCGTGCCGCAAGCCGGTGTCGAAGCCGACGACGGCGCAGCGCAGGGTTTCGGCATCTGAACGTCCCGTATCCCCCGTAAGAGGAGATTGGCGTCGGCGTCGTCTCTCCGTCAGGCAACGGCAGGGTTTTGACTGCCCCTGCCATCGCGGCACTGTTCAAGATCAGCGACAATCAGGCGATGCGCCTGGAACTGCCCGCCAAAGGCCGTTGTGCTCAACCGGGACGGGACGGCAGGTTTTCCGCCGCCCCGGCTTGCCGGTCACCGGTGATGCGGGAGATGCCTTTCGGCATCGACTTCCCCAACGGTGAAGCTCTGGAAGCCCGGCATGAGCTGCCAAATGGCTGCAAGGCCTATGATCAGATAGGCCAGGCGGGCCAGCATGGCGCCCCCAAGGACCGTGCCGATTACGTCATAGCCGGTCACCCCCATGGACAGCCAGTTGAGACCGCCAAGGATGATGAGGGCGAGAGTGACGAGGTTCATGATGCGCATAAACGCCTCCTGATGTTGCCTGACGAAAAGACGTCCGTAAAAAAACGCTTGCGGTTTCAGACGGTTCCGTCGATCACGAAATTGTGAATGAGGGTTGCGATCCGTGAATACGGCGCGGCCTACTCGACCAGTATATGCGCCTCGCGCGCGGCCTCGACCAAAGCCTCCCTGGCGATATCGGGAGGCACGTCGCCGCTTGTCGCGCGGCGGCAGGCGCGTAGCGCGGACTGATGTTTCAGGCTGCCGGCGTCGCGCCAATGTGTCGTCAACAATTCGATCGCCTGTTGTGTATTGGACAAGTGGCGGGTGGCGCCGGCCACACCGACCGAAACGACCACGGGCTTGGAGAACCACGCAGGTTGCATTGGAACCTCGACAAGGTTGCTGATGCAAAACGCGCGTGTCGGCCCAAAGTTTCACTGGTTCCAATCACTGGCGCGTGAGGCTGGGCTGTGGCGGCACCTTCGAATGTTCGCTCGGGATATGCACGTGGCGCAAGACCTGAGGGTTCTGCGGGCTCCCCCGATCGAAAGCGGAACGCGTTCCCCGATCCGCGGCACTGCCTTGGCGTCGGTGGCGCACCGGAAAGCACGCGCGGTAACTGTTGATTCAACCATTGCTGGTATTTTGTATGGTGTGGTAGCGGCTCCGGCAGTGCAACAGGGGCCGGGTTGCCGGAGCCGCCTACGCGGTCCGGTTGGGGTTTGACCGCGCTGTTCCAAAATAGGACAGCGCGGTCAACGATTCGTTAAAATCCAAGATGGCTAATTAAGTTTGCGCTAATTGAATGGCGATTTTAGCGCGACGGGAAACCGGCATTCGACGGGCTGATGGAACATTAGTCGTTTCTAATTGTTTGTGTTTGTCGGCAGGGCGGGGGCATTCCCTGCCGAAGATCGGGTTTCCGATCGGCCCGCGCGCCTCTGGCCGAGAGCGCGGGCTTTTATCCCTCAGGCGGCCCGGTACACCTCTGGTTGGGGTAAGCAGCGCACCGGGCCTAACCGGCCTGGGGCGGCTGCCGGCTGGCTATGTATGCGGCACGACCAATCCAACTGAAGCATTCAAATGAAGGAATGTATATCGCGATTGGATAAATTAACGGAACGTCCAATGGACGATACCGGAACCAAAGCGGTTACATCAGACCTTTGCGCGAGGGCCATGGGACCTTGGTCCCCATGGCAAAGCCCGCCACGGGAGCGACCCGCAGCAGGCTTTCGCAGTGGCTATGTCCCGAAGGAATCGACCGCTTGTGATTGCACTGTGACCCACATGGCCGCGTTGGCCTATGGTGTGATCGCGGAAGGCAGCTCGGGGCTCGCCCACAAACACGGATTTTGCGCTCCCCGATCAGGGGACCGCAAGGTGCGGCTACACCTTGCGTTGCCGCCGCCGCCGGAGATCGTGCCATCTTGCCGAAGCGCTGGAGGCGTCGCTGCGGGAAAGCGTCTCGCGATCCTTTAGGCCGCCTCAAGCTCCATGGCCCTTTGAGCTGCCTTCGCGATAAAGCCGGATCGGGTATAGCCGTGCGCCTCAGCAAAGGCATCAATCCGGCGCAGAACATCTTCAGGGAGCGTGACGTTCACCCGGACAGCTTTTTTGGTCTCGGTCTTCACCGCTACCAAGATTGCAACGCCGTCTCGATTGGTGGCGTCGGCCATGACATCTTCCAGGCTGGAAGGTTCTGGAATCGCCTCGCCATCTTCCACAAGCCCTTCGATGTGGAAGGCAAGCGCTTCCTCCGCCATAGCGCGAGCGTCATCTAGATCGGCGCCGGCGGTGACAACGCCGGGAAAATCGGGAAAGGACACGCCGAAGTCGCTGTCGGCGTCCTTATGGATCAGTCCGATATACTGCTTCATGTCTCTCTACCTCAGTTTCAGACCGGACTGACGTTCAATGCTCCGCAAAGTTCCCAAAGGGATATCCCTTTTGGGGTGCGGGACCGTGACCCTGCCGGCTTTCTTCTTGTGTTTGAATTGTGCATGACTGCCCTTTCGAGCGACTTCGTACCAACCGTCGGCCTCCAAGGCCTTGATAACGTCCGCACTTTTCATGTGTATAAATACACACTGACTGCGAAAGATGCAACAAAAAGAAAGTCAGCCTTTCAAACCGTTGCCTTAGATCGACGCATCATAGGCGTCGAACTCAGCCAGAACCGGCGCCGGCCGCGCCAATGCGCTGGGGAAAGCCGTTTGCGCGGTTGTCGAGCCACCGGTCTAGGGTGGTGTCGCAAATCCCGTAGCGTCGACAAACTGCAGGCGTATCGATCTCGCGCCGCGGCTTCATGATCCAGGACATCAAGTTTCCGAAGATGACGGAACAGGTTTGAGTTGGTCGTGTCCAAATGCTCGCGCCCTGCAGGCCAGCGTTCGCCTGATACGGACACGTTTATCGCTGGATATCAGACGATTTCGGTCGAGACCGCACCAAACCATTGACAAGATTGGTTCCCGCTCATGGGCTCGAACCACGATTCACGCCTTCAAAGGGCGCTGTCCTACCATTAGACGAAGCGGGAGAAGCTCCGATGCTTATGCCGTCAGGACGGCGAGGCGTCAATTCGGGAAGTTGTCGACCGGCTCTTCGCAGCGATAGACCGGGCAGTGCCCGTCGCGCGCCGGGATATAGGCCGACATCGGCACTTCCGGCCAGTCGCATTCATTGCCGAACTGCCTGACATAGCGGTCATAGGTGTCCGGTCCCGTGGTCAACACCACGGCGCGACGGCTCTGGATCATCGCCCGGATCTCGGCGCAGCTCATACCGCGGCTGTCGGGGCGGGCCTCGGCCAGGCTGGTCGCGGCGAGCACGGAGCCCAAGGTGATCAACAGGACAGGAAGGCGAGCGGGCATGGCGGCTCCTCTTTGGTTCGGGGTGCTGCATTGTCCCATAAAACCCATCATGTGTCCGCCCGTTCCGCGACGGGCCGCGTATTGCGCGGGGCAAGAGGCGGCGCGAGGCCACCCGCGCAAATCAAGCATCGCGCATTGCTGGTCATGGATGGCAGGAAGCCTTACGAAACGCCGCAATGGTGGCCCGGAAGCGAGGGTCCCGAAGCCATGCTGTTCCTTCCGCGGCGGACGCGACCACTGCTTTGAGGCGTGCCCGCAAAGGACCGATCCGCCTGCTGCCCCATCGCACGATGCGGAGAACCGTGCTGGCGCCTCCGGCAAGGTTGACCCCCTAGGCCCCACCCGGTTCGCCGAAGAAGTCCGCCAATGCCCGAGCGGTCTGTTGCGGCGCCTCCTCGGGGAAGAAATGACCGCCGGGCATGGCCCGTCCGCGGACGTCATCGGCCCAGCCTCGCCAAAGAGCCAGCGGCCCGCCGTCGCCCGCGTACCAGTCGGCAAGCGCACCTTGCCCGCTCCACAGCGCCAGCACCGGACAGCGGATACGCCGGCCGGCGGCCTTGTCGGCATGGTCATGCTCGCGGTCAAGCGTCGATGCCGCGCGGTATTCCTCGCAGATGGCGTGGATGTGGGCGGGATCGCGCAAGGCATCGATGTAAGCCTGGCGGACCTCGGGCGGAAACGTTGACGGCGACGACCCCCAGCCGCCGAGCGCGTTGTCGACGACCGCCTCGGCGGATCCCCGCAGCATCAACTCCGGCAAGGGCTCGGGCTGCGCCAGCAGTGACCAGGGCCAATAGCCCTGTGCCAGCCTGGCGTCGGCCCGATCCCATGCGTCGGCCGTTGCGACGATGTCCAGAACCGCAAGCTTTTCAACGCGGCCGGGATGATCGAGCGCCATGCGGTACGCCACCCGCCCACCGCGATCATGGCCGGCGACCATGAAGCTGCCGAAGCCGAGTTTGGCCATCAGGGCCGCCATGTCGGCGGCCATGGCCCGTTTGGCATAAGGGGCGTGAGCGCTGTCGGACGACGGGCACGCGCTGGCGCCATAGCCGCGCAGGTCGGCGCAGATGACGGTAAACCGCTCGGCCAAGGCCGGTGCCACGTCGCGCCACATCAGATGGGTCTGCGGAAAACCGTGCAGGAGCAGCAGCGCCGGACCGTTGCCCGCACGGCGGAAAAATATGCCGGCATCGCCGGCATCGATTTTTATCGACTGAAAATTACCGAACATGGTGGTGCCTCCTTTTCGGCAACGGCCGGAGGCCGGATTTGGTTGCGGGCGGTCGCGTCGGAGCGCCGACCTTTGTTCGCCAACCTTTCGGGCGGTTGGGCGTTGTCCCTGCGAGGCAGGCTGCCGCCGCGGGCGGCCGTCAAAGCAAAAGGAGGCTCAGATGAAAAAACCTCTGGCCATCGCGTCGCTGTTGCTGGCCTTGGCCGTGCCGGCGGCGGCACAGACGGATCAGCAGCAGGGCTCCAACAACCCGACTCCGCAGGCCGACAAATGCCGGGTCGAGCCGGATCAAGGCAAGCAGCAGCCAGGTGGCGGCAATCTGAGCGAAAAGCTCAATGATTGCGGCGGGGTGCTGAAGCCGCCGGCCACCGGCGACCAGGGTATGGCGACACCGGCGCCCGACGTGGGCAAGACACCGGTCATCAAGCCGGGCCAGGTGCCGGCTCAGCCGCAGGCCAAGTAGAAAGCCAGGCGCGCCGAAGAATTTTGGGTTCGAGACCTCTCATCCGATCGTGGATGGCGATCTGCCCCGCAAAAATAGGTATCGGCAGCAACAGAAGAGCAGGCGAAGGGCACCGCCTGCATTTCTGGGTTAGCGAACCAGCACGCCGGCATGATCGCACAGCGCCGTAAAGGCTTCCTGCGCCTGCGCCGTGCCGTCCTTGTTTTCCAGCGCCGCTTCGACCTTTGCGCGCGCGGCCTGGTAGAAGGGACCGCGGCTGGCTTGCGGCCAGTCGATCAGGACTTCACTGGCGTCCTGAAGGGTCGCCACCTCACGGATTGTGTCCGAGCCATGCGGCTTGATCCGCACCGGTGTCGTCAGCATCACATCGGCCATTGCTCTTCCCGCCTCTGGTTTTTCCACTATTGGAGGATGCGGGCTTCGCGCGCGGCGTCGATCATCGCCCGCATCGCCTTTTCCGGCGGTGTCCAGCCGTCCAGCGCATCGCGACAGCAGCGCAGCGCCGCCTGATATCGCCGGCCTCGGCCGGCAGGCCAGTCGCCCAGGCATTCCAGGCCCTCCCAGGCGCTACGCACGATGCGTTCACGCTCGGGGGCGAATTTCAGGCGGATCGGTCGGGGAAAAATCTTGTCGTTCAACTGACGTCTCCGTGGCATGTCGCCCGACACTGACCGCGGTTGTGGACAACGGCACTTGTGAGGGGCGCCGGATAACGTCGTCGACAAGGGAGGGTTCCAGGCCCGAAGATCAATTTTCAGTCTGCGCGACGGCGTCGGACAAAGGCCTCGGTGGCGGCGGAGCGGCGTCTTCGGGCGCCGGCCCGTCAAAGGGCCGGTCATGCTCGAATTGTGCGGTGCCGGGCAAGGCATGCAGCCAGGTCTCGCGGCGGCTGATCCACAATTCATATTGCGGCTCCAGGTCGGTCGGCGCGACGTCGAGGCTGCCGAGCATCACCTCGACTTCATCGTCGCCGACCCAGGCGACGCGGCTGCCGCAGGTCGGGCAGAAGCTGCGCGTGCCGTAGGAGGCGACTTCGCCCGATGTCTCGAAGGCGTCGCGCGGCCATATCGCAAAGGCCGAATAGGCCGAGCCGCTGGCCTTGCGGCAGTCCTTGCAGTGGCAAAGGCCGACGCGTGTCGGCTGGCCGATGATGACGAAATGCACGCCGCCGCACAGGCAACTGCCGGTTCTGCGTGTGGTGTCGGACATGATCGCGGCCCTCCCTCGGTCTGGCTTTCGTCAGTCTGGCACGCCAAGGGCCGGGCGGAACAGATGCTGGCCATTTCGTTGGCCAGAAACCGGGAAAAATCCCGTTCGCACCGCCGACCGGGCTGGTGCTCCCGACCCGGCCGATGCGGCCCGCAACATCCTTCAACGCAATGCCGGCGAAATGGTTGCGGCTCGCGGCCGCCCCCGCCTATCCGCGCGCGGCCATGTGGTTGTCGAGCTTCTTGCGCGACGGGCCGTAGCGCTTGATGATGGTCTGGGCTTCGCTCTGCGGGATGCCGTATTTGCGCGCGAAGGCGGCGACCTCGTAGGTCTCCTCGCTCGAAACCAGCTTGCGGTCCTGCTTGATCTTCGTTTTGTCGTCGGGCATGGCGTGCCTCGCTTTCTGTCAGCCGCACGGTCGCGGGGCATCAGTATATAGGATGCCGCGATCAGACATAACAGCGATCGGCGCTGCTGGTTCCAAGGCAGATGGCGGACAGAAGCCTGCCCGACGCGGATCGAGGCTGTCAGGCCGATGCAGGGGCGGGGCCCGCGGCATGGGGATCGGCCTCGCCGCATTCGGCGCAAGCAGCGCTGGCGCCGGGGCAGCCGCGCTGATGCGTGCCGGCGGGACAGCAAAGCCCGTTGGAGCTTGTCCAGCGTGGGCATTGGAAAACCTGCCCGGTGCCGCCACAGCCATTACACTCGAGGACCGGTGACCGGACCAGATAGGACCTCGTCCTGAACCTGACGCTCGCGCCCAAAACTCACCCCCCAAAATGGTTGCACCGGACATGCCTGTACATTAGCCCAAGCTAACAATATCACGTCGCGGGTTACGGACAAGTTTCGGGATCGCTATTTGTTGGTGAAAGCTGGCGCCAAGTGCCAAACGCGTTGGCTGGGTTCAACCGCCTGGCAGCACCATAAATAGGAGCGCCGACGCGGCCGGTCGCGATCGCATCCAGCGGCCCCATACCATCAGCAGGCAAACCGAAATAATCTGATTTCACTGGCGCGGACGGCCGAGGCACTCCACATCTCAGCAATCTTGCCTCCATGATTCCGCGCAATCGCGGTATCGGGCAATGACAACGGGGGGTGGCAATGACTGACACGCAAGGCAATTCGAACCGTGCCCTCCAGCACGGGGCCGTGGGCTCGCGCTCGATCGGCAGCGGCATCGTCGCGCTGGCCATCGTGCTGGCGCTGATCGGTGCCGTCATGGGGTCCTGGTACACGATCGACCAGGGTGACCGCGGCGTGCTGTTGACCAATGGCGCGTTGAGTTCGGTCGTCGATCCGGGCCTGCATTTCAAACTGCCGTGGTTGCAGAGGGTCGAGAAGATCAGCCTGCGCCAGCAGGTGTTGAAATGGGGCTGCGAGAACCAGAGCGATTGCGGCAATCTGCCGGCCATGCAGGCCTATTCGCGTGACCAGCAGCCGGCCGACATGCGCGTCACCGTCAATTTCCACGTGCCGGCGGCCGAGGTCTCGAACGTCTACACCAATTACGGGTCGATCGAGGCGCTGGCCGACCGGGTCATCGCCCGCAAGGCGCCGCAGGAGATCAAGACGGTGTTTGGCCAGTACGACGCCGTGTCGGTGATCCAGAACCGCGCCAAGTTCAACAAGGATGTCGCCGACGCCATCTCGTCGGTGACCGACGGCCCAGTGATGATCGACAGCGTCCAGGTCGAGAACATCGACTTTTCCGACGCCTATGAGCAGGCGGTCGAGGCGCGGATGACGGCGCAGGTGGAAGTGCAGAAGCAGGAACAGAACCTGCAGCAGGAAAAGATCAAGGCCGACATCGCGGTCACCCAGGCCAAGGGCCGTGCCGACAGCGTCAAGGCGGAAGCCGAAGCCAGCGCCTACAAGACCAAGATCGAAGGCGAGGCGACGGCCGAAGCGATCAAGGCGCGCGCCGCAGCGCTCGCCAACAATCCGCTGCTGGTCGAACTGACCAAGGCCGAAAAATGGGACGGGCAGTTGCCGAAGTCGATGATCCCCGGCTCGACGGTGCCGTTCCTCGAACTCAGCACGCCGGCGCCGGTGGCGAACTGAGGTCCAAGCGAGGCAACGAAGAAACCAATGATGATCCCGAACGGGCTTCGGAAGGGATCATGCTCTTGGTTCAAAAAGTTCGACCACGTTGCCGGACGGGTCCTCGCAAAGGATCTGGCGACCGCCGGGGCCATCGACGATCTCGTTGCGGAACGGCACGCCGGCATCGCGCATCCGGGCGGCGAGCGCCGGCAGGTCCTGCACCTCGATGACGATGCGGTTCCAGCCGCCGGGCTGCGGCGTGCGGCCATCCGGCATCGGTCTCGCCGCCGACGCCATCGGGCCGGCGAGCCAGAACGTCAGGTCGTCGCGCTTCAGGATGGCCATCGCCGGGCCGAACTGCTGCCGCAGCGCGAACCCCAGATGGCTGGTGTAAAATTCTATCGCCAACTCGACATCGCTGACGAGATACCGGACCGTCGCCATTGCTGGCTCTCCTCACAAACTGATCACGCCCCCTTTGCGAGGGTAGCTTTCGGGGCAGGTCGCGGCAAGGTTCCCGGCCCGGCGACGGCGCCCGTCCGTCAGCGCCAGACCGGCGACGGCGTCCGTCGCGGCCGCGCTTGCGGACAAAAATTCAGGCCGGTGTCGGAACCGCACGGCGTCGCTCGTCCTTGGGTCGATATCCATTGCAACCCTGGAGAGACAAAATGCCGGACATCACTCAATCGCCGTGGCAGACCGCGGCCCTTCTCATCGCCCGCCTGGTCTTCGCCGCCATGTTCCTGATGGGGGTGGTCTTCAAGTTCATGGACATGGGCGCCACCGCCGGCTACATCGCCGCCGCCGGCTTCCCGTTTCCGCTGTTTCTGGCGTGGTGCGCCGCGATCCTCGAGACGCTGCTGGTGATAGCCTTCCTGACCGGCGCCTTCCTGACCCCGGCGGCGCTGGTCGCGGCAGTCTATGTCACCTTCCTCGGCTTTGCCTTCCACGGCCCGTCGCACTGGGCCTCGAACCAGGCCGAGTTCGGCGCCTTCATGTCGCATTTCCCGTTCGCCGCCGGCCTGCTCTTCGCCGCCGTCCACGGGCCGGGACGGACGCTGGCGCTGAACCTGGGCTGGCCGGGCAAGGCTTGAGACGAGCTACAATCGGAGGAGTTCGCCGTTTGCGTGAAACGGTGAACTGCTCCTAGCCTCACAGCTGATCGTTATAGGGCTCCTTCATCTGGCCGACCATGCGGGCCAGTTTCGAGAAGGACGGCATGTCGGCCTCCGGCTGGCACTGGTTGGCGAGCTCCAGCAGCCGAATCGGAAAATTGACGGCGTCGCGGCTAGACGCCGACATGCCGTTGGATCGCTCCTCGCCGGTTTCGCTGGCCTCGGCCTTGCGCAGCGCGATGTCGATCTCCTCCGATGTCAGCACCCCCTTGCGAACCAGGACGTGGTTGATCGACGCGACGGCCATCAGCAGGCCTTCGAGTTGCAGATTGGCGACGTTCATGGGGTTCCCTCCATTGACCAAAGGGGAAACGCGCCAGCGGCGTTTCCGATCCGAAGCCAGGCGCGGAGCCGGTTTCAACCGGGATGCCGGGCAGGCGCCGGCTCGTGCTGCCGGCCTATTCCTGCGTCAGGCGCTCGCCATATTCGCGCCACACCGCCTTGACGTCCAGGCTGCCGAGGCGCGGGATCGACGGATCGCCGCAGGTGATGGCGACGGCGCTGATGTCGTAGTTGGGGTAGGCGTTGGCGACGAAGCGGATCGCGTCGCCAAGCGAGTTCACGCGGATGATCGGATCAGCCTGGCCTTGACCGGTGCTGCGCACACCGGAAACCGTGGCTGGAGCATGCCGCATCCTGAAGACGGATGCCATGGCTGGTCTGTCCATCGCCCTCTCCTGCAAGGCCGTACGACGCGAATCATTCCATGAGCTTCTTCTGATGGTCCCACAGCTGCCGGCTGATGAAAAGCCGGCTATCCGGTTCGAGTTTCGGCGACGGCGCAGAGCTTGATCGAGAAGGAGGCTTGAGAGGCTCCATGATCTAGGAATTTTTTCCTTGACCGGGTGAGGGCAGCCATGCTACATATTTGTCCATGGTGCTGATTTGCGCCAACGACCCGCCGCCGAGGCGGGTTTTGTGTTTCTGGCGCCTTGGCAGCCGCCGGCCGCCAACTTCGTATGGTGGCGGGCCGTAGGGCGCGACCTCAGCGGGAAATCCAATGACCCAACGCTACGCCACGATCATCACCGACGATGACGGTCGCGAAATCGTCAGCGCCATCGGCGCGTTCGAGGGTGCGGCGCCACGCCCGCGTCTGGGCCGGATCGAACCGGTGGCATCCGGCGTGCTGATCGGCATGGTGCGGGATGCGACGGGCGGCTTTGGTTTTCCCCAGTCCGGCATCGGCGGCCACGCCATGGGTCTCGTCCTGGCGCGGCTCAGGGCGCGGGCCAGCGTGGCAAAACGCGCCGGTGCGCCAAAACCTGCCGCGACCGCAAAGCCGAAGCGCGCGAAGAGGGCCAAGGTGGCGAAAAGGAAATCCCGCACCAGGAACCCGGCCAGATCGGTGCCGAAGACCGGCTTGGCTGCTTCCGCAAACGCAGCCAGCACCATGGATCAAGTCGATGGCTGACGAAGCCGCCGCCGGGCCGGCGCGCCGCATGACAAAGCCGGCAAGGCGCAAGCCCGCCCGCGCGGCGGTCGCGCCGACGCCCCGTCCGAAGCGGACGAAGAAGACGCTGGGCGACGATTTTCTCGCCGCCGTGCGGGCCGATTTCCGCGCGCATGGCGCCGCCGTCATCGCCGAGGTGCGGGCCGGCAAGCCCGACCAGTATCTGAAGATCGTGCTGTCGGTGCTGCCCAGGGATTTCGATGTCGCCGTCAACCATCTGGACGCCTTTTCGGATATTCTGTTCGAGGTGATCGTGCAGAAGTTCAAGTCGGCGACGGAAGACTGAAAGCCCGCCGAAGCGGGCTTCCGTATTTCCGATGGTTGCTTCGTGCGGCAGGCTGCACTGCGAGAACGCGCTGATGGCTGCGCAGCCCGATATATGTGCCTCTCAATGGAATCTGGTTTTGAAGACGCGAAAGACCTCGCACCAGAGGCGGAAATCGGCCAGTCGCCCGGCGAAGTGTGCTTCCATGGCGCAGTAGGCCGCTGCGGTCTGCGCTTCCGGCCCATAGAGCTCGATTGCGGCAATTACTGCATCGTTGGGATCGGCAAAATCTGAAAGCCTCAGTGCCGCGCCATTGTCTGTCCGGAGCATCGAGCAACACCTTCTGTTCAGCGCCTTCATGCCGCATATGTGGCGCAAATCGTGCCTGCGGCCCAGCGGCTTGGTTGCTAGTGGGGACTGGCAGCGGAAGGCCACTGGGCCTGACCGGCAGGGCCTTGAGATGGCAGCGCCGACTGGTGAAGATATTTGCACCCCTGCTCATATCAGCGAAACGTGCGAACGAAGGAAGGGCGAGGCGCGCTGGCTGCGGCCGGCGGGTTTTTCGACAGTTGCCCGCTCCTTGAAAAACCGCGATTCAATTAGCCTCTGCTGAAATCGCTCCCGAAACCGCCTTTGTTGGGCCGGAATGGGGCACCAATCGAATGATGCGCTGGCCTCCCGTATCATTGCAAAATACATGGCCGGCATCATTGGGGAAACCGAACTGATTTCGATCTCCAGGCAACCATGTTGAGCCAAATCGCTCGTGGATCGCATGTCGCCGGTATTCGGAACGGAAACAGGCTTCGCAGCTTCTATCTGAGCGAAGCTTGTTGAGGCAGGGCCTAATGTTCAGTGACAAGGAAACCCGATTATTAGAGGCTGGGCTGTTCATGGCGGTGCCGCTCTCAATCCTCATCGCGGTCTTGGTGGTTAGCCTTACGTTTGGCTGGTTTGGGTGACGGATTGCCCGCGGCGGGGCGCGATCGACGGCCAGTATCTTCACGTTCATTCCTGCCTACGAAGGCTTGCCGTGCGTCCGAGAATTCGCGCCTGACGGCTCGATCGAGCCAATGCCCGCCTCGGCCCGCGCCGAGGCGGGCTTTTTGCGTTTGTGGCGCCCGCCCGGCCACTGCTATATCCCGATGAAAGGTTGCCGAACTCGCGGCGGCGTTGATCCAGCCCGGGGTTACGGATGCAGATTGAACGATATGATGGGGACCGCGAAATATTGCTGCCGCTGTTTGCCCTTGCCGACGATTCCCCCACGCAGGTTTCCAGCTATATCGATGAGGGCGAGGTGCTGGTCGCGCGAGAGGGCAACAGGATCATCGGCCACGTGCAGCTCATCGAGACAGGCGAGGGCGGTGTCTTCGAGCTCAAGAGCCTGGCGGTCCGTCCGGCAAGACAGAGCGAGGGGCTGGGGCGTGCCCTTGTCGCGGCGGCCGTCACCCGCTGCCGCGAGCGTTACGGCCGGCGCCTGATCGTGTCGACCGCGGCGGCCGATATCGGCAATTTGCGATTTTACCAAAGACAGGGCTTTCGAATGTCTCGCATCGTGCAGGATGCCTTCGGGCCATCGACCGGTTACCCCGAAGGCTTGCTTGTGAACGGCATTCCGCTGCGCGACCAGGTGGTTTTCGAACGCGATCTCGGCGCGGATTGAGGGTGAGATCGTCGACCTCGCGCTCCAGCTTTGGGCGCAAACCATCCGATAGCCCGCTCCGGTTCGCCGGGCGGGCTATTTTCGCGTTTCTGGGCCTAGGCGAGGATGTTGACTGCGCGGGCGGCGACCAGTGCGATCGTCAGCAGCGATATCATCGACTCGGCCATCATCAAAAGCTTGGCGCGCTGCGACAGCGGCAAGGTGTCGGTCGGCGAAAATGCCGTCGCATTGGTGAAGGCGAGGAAGAAATAATCGACGAAGCCCGGCAGCCAGTCGCGGATCTCGCGGTCGTTCAAGGTCATTTGCGGGAACAGGAAGTCGGAATGGGCGCGATTGACGAGGCCGCATGTCGGCGGCCCGCCGCGGTCCGTGCTCCAGAACCACAAGGCAAAGACGATGACGTTGGTGACCCAGATGTTGAGCGCGTCGATCAGCAGCGTCTGGCCGCTGGAGCCGGCATGGCCCGCCAGCAGGGCGCGCACCAGGAACACCAGCGAACCACAGTTCATGACGCTGACGACGCCGGTCATCACCAGCGCCGTCCTGCGGATGATGACGCGAAACCGGCCGACCAGATACCAGTGCTCCTCCTCGAGCGCTTTCTGGCTGGCGACCTGTGTCCAGGCGGTGGCGACGGACAGGGGCACGAGCAAGGCGGCCTCCAGCGCCGGCGCCAGCCAGCGCGGGCCGAACGAAAGATCGTTGATCACCAGGAGCTGCAAACAGATGATGACGAGGACAGCCGCACGTGCCAGCCAGAAGTCGAGCGCGCGATGGTGGATGACGGCATGGTGGTGACGCATCGATATCAGGGATGTTCAGACAGGACCAAATGGGCGGCTGTTCTGCCGGGGGAGGGCAGCGGAGCGCCGAAATTCCTGCCCAATCTTGGTTTTGCAATGGCTTGCAAGTATACTTTTTCGTAAGCTTTGATTATGGGGACTGTTCGGCAAACCGGACGATGTGATTTAAGCGCCGCATGGTGGGAATAAACGACTCCATGGATGGTTGGGCGCCGGCGGGGCTGACTTCCGCCGGCCTCGACTCGTCATCGGTATGGCCCGGCCTGCTCCGCCATCCCTGGTATTTGCTGGCGCTTTTGTGCCTGGTGCAGATCCTGTGCTGGACGGCGGTGCCGGCACTGATCGATCCCGCCCCGCCCGGCGACGTGGTGGAAGGTTTCATGTGGGGCCGCGAATGGGTGCTGTTGACCTACAAGCACCCACAGCTTCCAGGCTGGCTGCTCGAAACCAGCCATCTTCTGACCGGATCGTTCCGCTGGCCGCAATATCTGGTTGCCCAGCTGACGATCTCGTCGACCTTCGTCCTGGTCTACCTGCTGGCCCGCGACATGCTCGGGCAAAGCCGTGCGCTGGCCGCCGTGCTTTTGATGCCGTCGCTCTATTTCTTCGGCTGGCCGACCCCGCAATTCAATCATGACTACGCGCAGATGCCGTTCTGGGCGGCCATCTGCTGGCTGCTCTGGCGCGCCGGCCGTGGCGGCGGGCCGGGCTGGTGGCTGGCGCTTGGACTGGTGTCGGGCGTCGGGCTCTATGCCAAGTTCTCCACCGGCCTGCTGCTTGCCTTCGGCGCGCTCTGGCTGTTGCGCGACGCACGCGCGCGCAGCCGGCTGGCGACGCCCTGGCCATGGCTCGGCCTTGCCGTTTTTCTCGCCGTTGCCACACCGCTGGCCATCGCGCTCTACCGCATCGATTTCCTGCCGCTGACCTATTTCGCCGCCCGCGACCAATGGGTGGCCGAACACCGGGCGCGCCTTTACTACATAGGTGTCCAGATGGCCGGACTCTCCGGCCTTCTTCTGGTGCTGGCGATATCAGGCCTGCTGCGGCGCTCGCCCGCCCCCGAAGTGCCCGTCGAGCGCAGCATTCTGGTCTATCTCGTGTGGATGGGGCTCGGCCCGGGGACCCTGATCATGGTGGCCTCGTTGTTCATTGGCACCGGCGAGTCCTGGGGCGCGCCGATGTACAATCTTGTCGGTGTCACGGTGCTGGCCTTCCTCGGCCACCGGCTCGGCGCCATCGAGATGCGAAGGCTGGCGATCTGCGCGTTCCTCTGCATCGTCACCGTGTCGGGCGCCTATGCTGCGCTGCGCTGGACGGGCTGCAATGTGCGGGGGCGCTTGGACGCCGTCTGCTGGCCGGCGGAGCCGATCGCGGACGAGGCCGAGGCGGTCTGGCACGCGGCGGCGCCCGGCCGGCTCGACATTGTCGGCGGCGATACCCAGGTGGCCTTGCTGGCTGGCCTCAATGCCTATGACAAGCCGTCGATCTTCACCGATCTTGACACCCGGTTGGCGCCCTGGATCACCAGGCAGCGCTTGCGCGACCACGGCATGCTGATGGTTTGGCGAGGACATGGCGTGCCGCCGCAGTTGCGGACATGGCTGGGCAACCTCCCGGTCAAGACCGTTCTTTTCAATTGGTCGCGCACGGCGCCGCCTTTGGCAATCAGCTTTGCTGCCATTCCGCCGGGCACGCTCTATCCGCAGCTTGCCGTCGACAGCCCGACCCAGCATCCGCCCAACTGAAACGGTTCGATCCCCGATCGCGTCGTGATATCGTTCGTTCATGGCCGCGTTGTTTCCACGCGACTGGACGAAGCGGACGACAATGCCCATCTATTGGGAAATCCAATTTTGTCTGCGCAATTCCGGGCGGGAAACCCTCGCATGAGCTGGAATTGCTTTTTGAGGAGACGTGACATGGCGACTTCGACCGAACGCGCAGTGCTTGCCGGTGGCTGTTTCTGGGGCATGCAGGATCTGATACGGCGCTATCCCGGCGTCATCTCCACGCGCGTCGGCTATAGTGGCGGCGATGTGGCCAACGCCACCTATCGCAACCACGGCACCCATGCCGAAGCCATCGAGATCAATTTCGATCCGGCAGTGATCAGCTATCGCACGCTGCTGGAGCGCTTTTTCCAGATCCACGACCCGACGACGCGCAACCGCCAGGGCAATGATGTCGGGTTGAGCTACCGTTCGGCGATCTACTATACGAGCGACGAGCAGAAGCGCGTCGCCGAAGATACCATTGCCGATGTCGATGCCTCCGGCCTGTGGCCAGGCAAGGTCGTCACGGAAGTCGCGCCGGCCGGTGCCTTCTGGGATGCCGAGCCCGAGCATCAGGACTATCTGGAGAAATATCCAAACGGCTACACCTGCCACTTCGTCAGGCCGGGCTGGAAGCTGCCGGTTCGCGAGAAGGCCGCATCCTAACGATTGGGCAAACGCATCGTTGGGAATGATATCGAAAAGCCGCTGGATGTCCGGCGGCTTTTTCAGTTTGGGCAATCACTTACTTGCCGCAGTTGTTGTCGTTCACGGTGGGGGCCGTCGCGTTGCCGTTGGCATCGGACTGCGCGCCTTGCGGATTGGTCGGGCAATTGCGATCCGCATCGGAGTTCATGTCGCCCGGCGCGATGGTCGTGCTGTTGGTAATTGCCGGATCGACCGTATCGGGCGAAGCCGGCGTGCTCGGGTCTACAGTCACTGACCGGCCGCTGCCGCCGGACCCATCCATGCCGTTTGCGGTGTTGCTGGTGTAACGCTTTTGGCCCGGTGCGCTGAAAAAACGGCTTTCCCTTCCGTTCGAATGGTGCTTTAACGCGCTCATCCACAGGGGTGCTCCGTACGGTCGGGGCTGAGACGGGGGCGGCAAGCCCACAGACCCTAGAAGCTGATCTGGGTAATACCAGCGGAGCGAGGCGGGCGATGTTTTCAGGCGCACAGATTTCCCTTTATCCCATGGCCGACGATTTCGTCGGTGTCATCTTGGGCGCGCTCGGCGCGCTCGACCCCTACCGGGACAGGCTCCGTATCGAGACCGACGACATCTCGACCTTGCTGGTCGGGCCACCCGAAGTGTTGTTCCCGGCGCTGCGCGACCTGTTCGTGGCGGCGGCGCGGAGCGGCAAGCATTGCGTGCTGTCGGCCGCCATTTCGCGCGGCTGTCCCGGCGAGCCGGACGATCCGATCTGCCGCTCCGACGCGTTTGGCGGGCCTGTCGGGCCGCTCGGGCCGCGCAAGGAAGCCGCCATCACCGCCGTGCGCAATGCTGCTGCCACCGGCCAGCCGGCGGCGGCGCAATTCTCGCTCTATGTGATGGGCACCGGCGACCACATGGATGAGATCTATGGCTGCATCGATTTCCTGAAACAGTCCGGCGTCTACGATCGCTCCAAGAACTTCTGCACCAAACTGCGCGGCGATACCGGCGCGATCTTTTCGGCGCTGAATGAAGCCTTCTGCCGCTTCGGGCCGGGCGCCGGCCACGTAACCCTTGACGTCACGGTTTCCGCCAACAGCCCCACCGCTGTCTGAACAGAACGCGCCTTCGTCGCGCGGCCGTCAAGGTTATCCTCTCTTGGTCTCATCGTCGTCAAGCCGCCCGCGGCAGCTCGCGGGTCTCTTCGCCAAGGCAGCACCGGCCGTGATGTCGGTCGGGTTGCTGCTCGTGGCCTGGGAACTCTACGCAAATTATTCCGGCATCAAACCGACGATCCTGCCGGCGCCGTCGCGCGTCTTCGAACAGGCAATGCTCAATCGCGAGGCGCTGATCGACAACGCCATTCCCACCATCCGCGCCACGCTGATGGGCTTTGCCTGCTCGCTCGGCGCCGCTTTCGCGCTGTCTATGCTGGTCGACTTCTTCCAGCCGCTGCGGCGGGCGCTGTTTCCTGTCTTCATCGTCAGCCAGACCTTGCCGCTGGTGGCCATCGCGCCGCTGGTGGTGTTGTGGTTCGGCTTCGGTTTGACGCCGAAGATCATGCTGGTGGCACTGGTCACCTTCTTCCCGATGCTGGTGGCTCTGGTGCAGGGCTACGAGGCGACCGAGGTGGAGATCGGTCAGATGCTGCGCGCCATGGGGGCAGGGTGCTGGCGTGTCTTCGTGCTGGCGCGGCTGCCTTCGGCACTGCCGTATTTCTTCGCCGGCCTGCGGATATCCATCACCTATGCCGTGGTCGGCGCCATCTTCGCCGAATATGCCGGTGCGGCCAAGGGACTAGGCATCTACATGCTCAACGCCAAGAACAATTTCCGCCCCGATCTGGTGCTGGCCGCGGTCGGCGTCAGTGCCGCACTCACGCTGATCCTGTTTGGGCTGACGGCGCTCTTGCAGCGCCTCGCCATGCCCTGGGAACGGATCGACCGCCAGCCGGCAGGGAAGGGGCCGGGGCGATGAGCCGGCTCGAATTGCGGCATGTGCGCAAGGCGTTTGGGGGCCTCGACGTGCTCGCCGACATTTCGCTCAGCGTCGGTGCCGGCGAATTCGTCTCGATCCTTGGGCCTTCGGGTGCCGGCAAGTCGACGCTGTTCCAGCTTCTGACGGGTGCCGAGCATGGCGAAGGCGAGATGTTGTTCGACGACACGCCGCTCGACGACCATGGCCGGCATTTCGCATTCATGCCGCAGCGCGACGCCCTGATGCCGTGGCGGCGCATCCTCGACAACACGACACTCGGGCTGGAAGTGCAAGGCGTCGGACGCCAGGCGGCGCGGGCGCGGGTCGCGCCGCTGCTTGCCGAGTTCGGGCTCGCCGGCTTCGAGCGGCATTTTCCGGCACAGCTTTCCGGCGGCATGCGCCAGCGCGCGGCGCTTTTGCGCACCGTGGTGCAGGAGCGCGACATGCTTTTGCTCGACGAGCCGTTTGGCGCGCTCGACGCACTGACCCGCGCGGCCATGCAGCGCTGGCTCGAGCAGATGTGGCGGCATCATCGCTGGACGGCGCTGCTGATCACCCACGATGTGCGCGAGGCGGTGTTCCTGTCCGACCGCATCTATGTGCTGTCGGCGCGCCCGGCCCGTGTGTTGCGCGAGATCACGGTGCCCTTGCCGCGTCCGCGCGATCCGACCGGCGCCACCGCGCAACAGGCCGGCGCACTCGAGGCCGAGATCCTCGACATCTTGCTCAACCCCCAACCATCCAAAGGACATGACCATGACTGATCTGACACGCCGGCAGGCTTTGCTGCTCACCCTTGCCAGCGGTCTTCCGCTGATCGCCGGAGCGAGCCGTGTCTTCGCCGCGACGCAAAAAATCACCGTCGCGCTGGACTGGACTGTCAACACCAACCACATCGGGCTGTTCGTCGCCCGCGACAAGGGATTTTACCGCGAGGCCGGCCTCGAGGTCGACATTTTGCCCTACAGTAATACCGGCGCCGGCACGCTCGTCGCCAACCGCGTTGCCGATTTCGGCATCAACGGCACCATCAGCCTGTTCACCCAGAAGACCGCCGGGGCCGACTTGAAGGCCGTCTACGCCGTGGTGCAGTCGGAGACCGGCCGCGTGGTCTTCAATGCGGCGCGCAGCGAGATCAAAAGTCCGAAGGACCTTGACGGCCTGACCTATGGCGGTTTCGGCAGCGCCTGGGAAAACGCACTGATCTCGACCATCATCCGCCACGACGGCGGCAAGGGCAATTTCGAAACGGTGACGCTCGGCACTTCCGCCTATGAAGCGCTGGCCAATGGCTCTGTCGACTTCACGCTCGAGGTCTCGACCTGGGAGGGCGTCGAGGCCGAACTCAAAGGCATCAAGCAGCGCAGCTTCGTCTATGCCGACTACGGCGTGCCCGACGAGCATACGACGCTGATCTCCTCGAGCGAAGCCTATCTCGAAGCAAACCCGGCACTGGCGTCGGCTTTTATTCAGGCAACGCGGCGCGGCTATCAGTTCACCGTCGATCATCCAGCCGAAGCCGCAGCGCTGCTGATCGCCGCCAACAAGGATGCCTTGACCAATCCGGCGTTGATCGAGGCGTCGCTGAAGGCGCTGATCGACGGGCATTATCTGCGCGCGAAGAACGGCGCCATCGGCACGATGGATCCGGCCAAGATGGACGCCATCGGCGACTATCTCTTCAAAGCGGGCATCTTGCGCGACGCTGATGGTAAGATCCTGACGCAGCGCCCTGATTTCACGAAGTATTTCGTAAATCTGAATTTGGGATGAGGCTGGACAAGCATCACCCGGTAGCGGACGGCCTGTTCCGTTAGGTTCGCATGCGGGGGGCGTCCCGCACCCGCATGCTTTCGCAGGAGTTGTCCCGTTTGATGCCGATCCGATCGTCCCGGTTAACCCCCCGGCAATGGTTGCGTGCAATGGTCGCTTCGAGGGATCATCGGGGTGTTTGCGTTGCTCACGTCAAAAAGTGAAGCGTTTTCGCATAATAATGAGGGCGGATTTTTCTCCGCGGCGCGAAAGCGTGACATACTGGTCGATCTGCGCGAAGGCTTTTTTCGCCTCTGTGCCCTGGCCTGCGCGGGGCTGTTCGTCTATCGCGGCATGTCCCAGCTCGTGGAGGACCCGACCCGGATCAACGCCGCGCTGGTGGCGATTTCCGAGATCCTCACTTTCACCTGGCTGCTTCTGTCGCGGCGTCCGGTGACGCGTGACTGGAATCCGCTTACGGTCGTCGTCTCCGTGACCGCCAGTTTCGGTGTCGCGTTGATCAGCCTCCAGCCTGGCATAGCGCTTGTTCCGGTCTATTTCGCCGCGCCGCTGCAGTTTGTTGCGCTGTTGTTCGTCATCTGGGGCAAGATATCGCTTGGCCGTTCCTTTGCCATCCTGCCTGGCAATCGCGGCGTGATGACCGGCGGCGCCTACCGGATTGTGCGGCACCCGATCTATGCCGGCTACCTCGCCGGCCATGTGCTTTATCTGCTGTCGGCCTTTTCCTTCCACAACCTCGCTGTCTATGCGGTAATCACCTACATGCAGCTGTATCGCATCCTGCGCGAGGAGGCCCTTTTGGCCGCCGAACCGGAGTATCGCGCTTACATGGAACGTGTGCGCTACAGGCTGTTCTACCGCCTGTTTTGAGGGCAGGATTGTCGATTGAAGAGGCTGGGGTCCGCGATCGGCCGGTCGCCATACCGGTCCGCGCGTCGGCATTGGTGGCGGAACCAATCCAAGCAATCCGTCCAGCCCGAGCAATCCCTCGTACGCGAGCAATCCCAATCATCCGAGCCTGCCGGGTGTCGTAGCCCAGATGTCCAACAGCCAGGTGGCGCGTATGAAGAAGCGCTGCGTCGACGTGCTCAGCAGCGAGGGCAGTTATGATCGCGACCTGCGTCAGCTCTGCCTGTTGATCGCCCGCCGCTGAAGCCAGGGGCGCCAGGAATGGACGTGCGCAATCGGCGTGAACCTTTTTGACGGTCTGACCTCCGGCCGTTCGGAAGCCCGTCTCTCGGGCGGGCTTCCGCGTGTCTGGCGCTGTCAATTCCTACCCTGTATCTATCGGGATATCGGATCCTTCCTTCGCCGGCGAACATTAGGGGCGGAACGGTAAGGCGGCTCGAACGTTCTCATTTTCGAAACACTGCAAATGACGGTGTTCGAAACCGGCGCACCAGCGCCCACGGGAGCGGGAACCATGACCTTAGGCACGATACTCATCATCCTTCTTGTCCTCGCGCTGCTTGGCGGCTTTAGCGGGCTCGGCGGCGGGCCGTTCTATGGAACCGGCTACTATGGCGGCGGCGGGCTCGGGCTTGTGCTGCTGATCATCATCATCCTCGTCGTACTAGGGCGCATCTAGCTGCCTGCAAGCCGCCGGGATGATCGAAATCTCGAGACCATGACGGGGCCCAGGCGCAGCGGATTGTGATGCAAGCCAGCCGGCTTGTGATCCGCCGTCACGCGGGACTGGCGTATTGTGATTTCGGTCCACCCCCGAGGAAACTACAGGAGAGGGTCCCCACCCCTTCATCCTCCTCCAAGGCCCGCGCCGGTATCCCGGAGCGGGCTTTTTTGCCGGGGTGACCGAGACGCTTGTGCCGCCGGTGTCGCTGATCGTTCCACCCGGGCTTCCAAGGCCTCGACGATGGCTGGCCCGAGCCCCTTGCTCGGCACGTCATTGGCGATTTTGCTGACGCCATTGTCCGAAACAGGCAATTTCCAGTCGCTGCCTGGGGTCTCGGCATCGCATTGACAGGAGGTTTACAGCCATATATTGAACAGGACCATACAGGTTCATTGAACAGGTATGCATATGAAGCGGCGCATGGTTCAACTGTCTCCCGGAACGGGCAAGCCCGAGCAGATCGCGACCGTTCTGGAACATGAAATCCGCTCCGGCGTGCTCGGCTTCGGAGACCGCCTGCAAAGCGAGAACGAGCTCGTCCAGCGTTTCTCCGTCAGCCGCAACACGGTCCGCAAGGGCCTCGAGGAACTGTCCAGCCGTGGGCTGATCACCACCAAGGTTGGCATCGGCTCCTTCGTCACCTTCGACGGCAAGCCGGTCGACGACGCGATCGGCTGGTCGCGGGCGCTGGCCAATGCCGGCGCCAATGCCGAAACGAGGACGCTGCGGCTGGAGATCATCGAAGACGCCGATCTCGCTGCCTTGCTGGAGATCGAAAGCCCCTTCTTCATCGCCGTCGACCGTGTGCGCACCAATGCCAGCGATGGCCACGCGATTTCCATCGAGCGCAGCCGCCTGCCGCTGTCGCCGGAGCTTGAGGATGTGCCGCTGCGCGGCCTGCGCGAAGGATCGCTGCACCAGACGCTGCGCGGCGCCGGCCTCATCCCCGACCATGGCGAGGAATGGGTCGGCATCGAGATGCTCAACGCCGAGGACGCGGCCATCCTGGGTTGCCCGCAAGGCACGCCCTTCCTGCGCGGGCGGCGGCTGACGCGCGCGGCCGACGACCGGCCGATCGAATATGTCACCAGCCTGCTCAATCCGGCGCATTTCGCGCTGCATATGAGGTTCTGAGCGATGCCGGACACGCTTGATCGCGCCATGGGCGCGCTTGTCGGCGGGGCGCTGGGAGACGCGCTCGGCATGCCGACGCAGCTCCTGTCGCCGGCGCGCATCGCCGAGCTCTACGGCCGTGTCGACGATTTCGTCGCGCCCTTCGCCGAGCATCCCGTGTCGAAGGGATTATTGGCCGGCACAATTACCGACGATACCGAACAGGCGCTGCTGCTCGGCCGCATCCTGGTTGTTTCAGGCGAGCGCTTCGACCACACGCGCTGGGTCAACGCGCTGCTCGACTGGGAGCGCGAGGTCAAGGCGCGCGGCAGCTACGATCTGCTGGGGCCGTCGACCAAGCGCGCCATCGACGCCATCAACAAGGGCGTGCCGGCCGAGGAAGCGGGGCGCAGCGGCGACACCAATGGGGCTGCCATGCGCATCGCGCCTGTCGGCATCATGATGCCGCTGGAGCCACTCGACGCGTTCGTCGCCAAGGTGGCCGAGACCTGCCGCGCCACGCACAACACCTCGATCGCCATAGCCTCGGCCGCAGCGGTCGCGGCGGCCGTCAGCCGTGGCGTTTCCGGCGGTGACTGGCGCGCCGCCTCCGACAGTGCCGTCGCGGCGGCGAGGCGAGGGGCGACACTTGGCCATTGGGTGACCGGCGGCGACATCGCCTCGCGTATCGTCTGGGCGCAGGATCTGGTGCGCGGCAAGGCGGCGGGGGATGCGATCCGGCTGATCACCGACCTGGTCGGCACCGGCGTTGCCAGCCAGGAATCGGTTCCGGCCGCCTTCGCTGTGCTGGAAGTCGCCGGGGGCGATCCCTGGCAGGCGGCTGTGATCAGCGCCAATCTCGGCGGCGACACCGACACGATCGGCGCCATCGCGGCCGGTATGGCCGGCGCCTGCACCGGCTTTTCACTGTTGCCGCAGCAGCATATTGCCCGGCTTGTCGGCATCGACATGTCAGAGGTGCGCGCGCTTGCCGCCGATCTCGTGGCGGCAAGGGTGGCCAAGACCGGGTTCGGCAAGGACGCGGCCGAATGAGCGGGCGCCTCGTCCATATCGGCAGCGCGGTGGTCGACTATGTCTACCGCATCGACGCCTTGCCCGCGCCGGGTACCGAGAAGACGGCATCGAGCTTTGCCCAGGTCGCCGGCGGCGGCTTCAACATGATGGTCGCGGCCTCCCGCACCGGCATGACAGTGGTGTTCGGCGGCCAGCTCGGCAGCGGGCCGAACGGCGATTTCCTGCGCGCCGCCTTCGCCGCAGAAGGCATCGAGACACTGACGCCGCCATCGCTTGCGATGGACAGCGGCAATTGCGTCGCCATGATCTCGAGCGATGCCGAGCGCACTTTCGTCTCGTGGCCGGGGGCAGAAAGTGTGCTCACCCTCGACATGATGGCGCCCGTATCGGCGGCGCCGGACGATTGGGTATTCACCTCTGGCTATACGCTGAGCTATGCGGGAAGCCGCGACGCGCTCACAGACTGGATCGAGGCGCTTCCTGCGCAAACACCGTTCGTCTTTGACCCGACGCCGATCATTTCGGACATTCCGCGCCCGATCCTGTCGCGGGTGCTTGCCCGCACCACCTGGCTCAGCTGCAACGCGGCGGAGGCCGCCGACATTGCCGGCTCCGGTGACGTCGAGAGCCTGGCGGCGCGGCTGCTCGCCGACCGTTGCCCCCGGGCCGCCGGCGTCGTCATCCGCTCGGCGGCCAAGGGCTGCCATATCAGGCTGGCCGACGGCATGGCGCAGACCATTACCGGCTTCAAGGTCACGGCAGTCGACACCAACGGCGCCGGCGACACCCATATCGGCGCTTTCATTAGTGCGTTGGCGCGCGGTACGCCGCCCTTCGAGGCGGGGCGTTACGCCAATGCAGCGGCGGCCATTTCGGTCACCCGCCATGGCGGCTCATCGGCGCCGACCGATGCGGAAATCCAGACTTTCCTGAGCCAGGCCGCCGCGACCGGCGCGCCGGGCCAGAACCAGAAGGCCCATCAGACAGCCTGACAAGCCCCGCCAAGCGGGCAAACAATGAGAGGAACCGACATGCGCATGCCAAGATTGACTGCCCTGCTGACGGCGACTGCCGTTTTCACCACCGCACTCACGCTGGCCGCCAATGCCGCCGAAGTGCATGTGCTCAACTGGAAAGGCTACGGCGCCGACGAGCCCTGGGCGGTCGCCGCCTTCGAGAAGGCGACCGGCAACAAGGTCGTCAACGACTTCTTCAATTCCGAACAGGAAATGCTGACCAAGATCCGGACCAATCCGGGGCTTTATGACGTGGTCATGATCAACGCCGCCTTCAACGACCAGGCGATGGCGGAAAAACTGATCCAGCCGATCGATACGTCGAAATTGCCGAACTATGCCGACATCAGCAAGGATAAGGCCGGTTCGCCGATGCTCGACCATGACGGCAAGGTCTATGGCGTGCCATGGGTGTGGGGCCTGACCGCGCTCGCCATCAATGAAAAATCCTTCGACAAGCCGCCGACGTCGATCGCCGAAATGTGGGATCCCAAGCACAAGGGCCGCGTCGTCATTCGCGACGACGCCGTCGAGGCGGTGCAGTTCGGCGCTATCGCCACCGGTCAGAACATCAACGACATCAAGGATATGGATGCGGTCAAGACGAAGCTCACCTCGCTGATGCCGCAGATCAAGACGTTCTGGAGCTCGGAGAACGACTGGAACCAGATGGTCGCCTCCAACCAGATCGACATCGGCACCTATTGGAGCGGCTCGGCCGATCGCGCCAAGACGCATTTCAAGCTGCCGGTTTCGCTGGTCATTCCGCAGGAGGGCGCCGTCGCCTGGCTGGATGCCTTCTCCATTCCTGTCGGCTCCAAGAATGTCGAGGGCGCGCAGGCCTTCATCAACTGGATGATCGACCCGAAATTCTACGTCGAATGGGTCACCAAAGTCGGCGCCCCTGTGTCCGCCAACACCAAGGCCGTCGCGGCGCTGCCTCAGGATGCCTTCAACCGCAAGGTGATGGGCGATCCAGAGGTCGCCAAGCGCATCCAGTTCCAGGCGCCGATCACCGATGCCCAGCGCGAGGCCTATCTGGCGCTCTGGCAGCAGCTCAAGGTCGACGTGAAATAAAACGCACGTCCGAACCAGCCGGCGGTTCGCGCCGGCTGGTCCTTTCAATCCTGGGGAGGAGGGTGGCATGGCGGCACAAAGCGCGACCGCATCGCGCAGCGGGTTGAGATCGGCTCTGCCGCTGCTGGCGCCGGCCTATATCTGGCTGACGGTGGCGATCTTCCTGCCGCTGTCGGCCATGGTCTTCTTCTCCTTCATGACCGACTTGCCGCTGTCGGGAAAGCCCTGGGCTTTCACGCTCGGCAACTATGCCGCCTTCTTCTCGCAGAGCCTTTATCTCACGCTGCTGCTCGCCTCGCTGCGCCTCGGCCTCGAAGTGACGCTGTGGTGCATCGTCATCGGCTATCCCGCCGCTTACGTGCTCGCCAAGGTGCTGAAGGGGCGCAGCCGCGAAGCGATCTTCTTGCTCGTCATCCTGCCGTTCTGGTCGAACGGGCTGGTGCGCATCTTCTCCTGGGCGATGGTTTTGCGCGAAGGCGGCATCCTCGATACGGCGCTGAACGCCGTGCTGCCGTTCAAGATCAACATCGATCTGATGTATTCCTACCCGGCCGTCATCATCGGGCTGGTGCACTCCTACGTGCCCTACATGGTGCTGACCTGTTATCTCACCTTGCAGGCAATCGACGACTCGCTGATCGAGGCCGGGCGCTCGCTCGGCGCCACGCGGCTGCAGGTGCTGAAGCGGGTGATCATTCCGTTGTCGATGCCGGGCCTAGTGGCCGGTGCCGCGCTCATATTTGTCCCCGTCGTCGGCTCGTTCATGGAGCCGCGCATCCTCGGCGGGCGCACCGGCACCTTCTACGGCACCGTGATCGAGGACCAGTTCGTCGCCGTGTTCAACTGGCCGCTGGGGGCGGCATTATCCTTCATCCTGCTCGCCGTCGTGCTGGTCATCCTGGCGATCGCCTCGCCGGTGCTGCGGAGGGCTGCGTGATGGCGACGACCCGCATCCTGGAAGGACTTGGCCGGCTGTACATCGGGCTGCTGCTCGCCTTCCTCTATCTTCCCATCATCATCATGGCGCTGATGTCGTTCAACGTCTCGCCCTTCTACCAGCTGCCGTTCGAATGGACGACCGAATGGTACGCCTCGCTGTGGCAGAACGACCAGCTGACTGCCGCGACCTGGAACAGCCTGGAGATCGCAATCCTCACCACCATTATCAGCGTGGTGCTCGGCTCGGCGGCGTCGCTGGCGCTCTTCCGCTACGAATTTCGCGGCAAGAAGGTCCTGCAGGCGCTGCTCTTCCCGCCGATCGCCATTCCCTGGCTGATTACCGGCACGGCGATGCTGATCTTCTTCTTCGGCGTCGGCATCGGACGCGGCCTGTTCGCCATTCTGCTCGGCCATGTCGCGCTGGCGTTGCCCTATGTCATCGTCGTCGTCTCGGCGCGGCTGCAGACCTTCGCGCCGGAACTGGAGGAGGCGGCGCGCTCGCTCGGCGCCAATCAGTGGCAGGTCACAGTTCGTGTCACGCTGCCCTGGATCATGCCGGGCGTCATCGCCGGCGGGTTGTTTGCCTTTGCCGTGTCGTTCGACCAGTTCGTCGTGTCCTACTTCCTGTCGACGCCCGGCCAGACGACGCTGCCGGTCGAGATCTATGCCGCGATCCGCAAAGGGTTCACGCCCGAGATCAATGCTGTCTCGACCATCATCATTGTCGTGTCGATGGCGCTGATGCTGCTCACGGCGCGCTTCTTCAAATTCGGCGGAGAGAAATAATGGCCGGCGTGAAGGTATCTGATGTCTCGCGCAGTTTTGGCGCGCACAAGGCGCTGGACGATGTCTCCATCGACTTCGCCGATGGCGGCTTCTATGCGCTGCTCGGTCCGTCGGGCAGCGGCAAGACCACGTTGCTCAGGCAGATCGCCGGCTTCGATTTTCCTGACTCCGGCCGCATTTCCATCGGCGGCGAGAGCGTGGAGCGGGTGCCGGTCGAGAAGCGACGCATCGGCATGGTGTTCCAGAACTATGCACTGTTCCCCAATATGAGCGTCGCCGACAATGTCGCCTTCGGCCTTTCGGTGCGGGGCGAGGCCAAGGCGGTGATTGCGACCGAAGTGCAGCGCGCGCTCGACCTTGTGCAGTTGGGCAAGCTCGGCGGCCGCCGGCCGCACCAGCTCTCCGGCGGCCAGCGCCAGCGCGTGGCGCTGGCGCGCGCCATCGTCACCAAGCCGCGCGTGCTGCTGCTCGACGAGCCGCTCGGCGCGCTCGACAAGGCGCTGCGCGTCGACATGCAGATCGAATTGAAGCGCATCCAGCGCGAGATCGGCATCACCACCATCTTCGTCACCCACGACCAGGAAGAGGCGCTGACGATGAGCGATCGCATCGGCATATTGCGCGACGGCAGGCTGGTGCAGGAGGGGCCGCCGGAGGAGATCTACGATCGGCCGAGAAGCGAATTCGCCGCCACCTTTCTCGGCGACGCCAACATTTTTCGCGGCGATACGACCGGCAACGGCATCCGCCTGCAGGATGGTACGGCGATTGCCGCAGGCGCGGGTGCGACGCTTGCCGCCGGCGCCAAGGCGAGCTGCGCGGTGCGGCCCGAGCGCATCCGGATCGGCACCGATGCCGGGGCTGTGGATAGCGATGCGAACATGCTGAAGGGCCAGGTTTCCAAACGCATCTTCGCCGGCAACAACAGCACCTATTTCGTCGAGCGTGCCGGCCAGACACTGAAGGTGATCGTACAGAACACCGGCGCCGACAGGCTGGCGGAAGGGCAGGATGTAGTGCTGCGCTGGTCGCCGGAAAGCACGGTGCTGATTGCTGCGACCTGATCCTCGCTTCGGCTCTTGCCAGACGGGGGACAATAGGGAACAGCATAGCCGGGCATAAGTCCGGAGCATTCCGATGACGCTAGAATTGATGGCGCGTGACCGATCCATGCTCGACGGCGAGCAAGGCCCGTCGGCAGCCGCCGCCATGAAAATCCTCGTCGCGTTCTCCAACGCCATCGGCGCATGCGGCCTGCTCGACATCAGCGGTGCCCATATCGACGGCTGTCTCTATCACGGCAAGGCCGGGCTGGATTTCGTCGAACGGCTGGTCGAGGGCGGCGGGCGCGTGCAGGTGCCGACGACGCTCAATGTCGGCTCGTTCGACCTCATCCATCCGGGCATGGTGAAGATGCCGGCGGCGGAAGAGGTGCCGGCGCGGCGGCTGATGAAGGCGCATCTGGAGCTTGGCTGCCAGGCGACCTTCACTTGCGCGCCCTACCAGACCCGGTTCCGGCCTGAATTCGGCCAACAGATCGCCTGGGGCGAATCCAATGCCATCGTCTTCGCCAATTCGGTGATCGGCGCGCGCACCAACCGCTATGGCGACTTCATCGATTTGTGCTGCGCCATGACCGGGCGCGCACCGGCCTGGGGCCTGCATCTCAGCGAAAACCGGCGCGGCCGCATCCTGTTCGAGCTGGACATCGTTGAAGCCGAACCGAGCGACAGCCTGTTCGTCGGCGTCGGGCTGATCGTCGGACAAGTCAGTGGCGACCGCATTCCGGTCATTGCCGGCCTGCCGCGGCCGCGCGACGAGGATCAGCTCAAGGCGCTTGGCGCGGCGGCCGCGACGACCGGTGCCGTGGCGTTGTTCCATGCGGTCGGCATCACGCCGGAGGCCAACATGCTCGACGAAGCGTTTCACGGCCACGCGCCGGATGAGACGATCCGCATCACCCGGGCAGATATCGATCATGCGTTGTCCAGATTGTCCGGAGTGGCCGACGGGGCGCCGCTTGCCGCAGTGTCGCTGGGCACGCCGCATTTCTCGTATGAGGAATGGACGCGCCTGTTGCCCATGCTGCGCGAGGCAGCGCCGGGCAAGGGCATCCCGATCTATGTCAACACCGGACGCGCGACGCTGACGCGGTTGCAGGAGGAAGGCGCGCTGGCCGGCATGGAGGCATTCGGCCTGATCCCGGTCGCCGATACGTGCACTTATGTCACCTCCATCCTCGAGCGGCTCGACGGCGTGGTGATGACCAATTCCGGCAAATGGGCGCATTACGCGCCGGGCAATATCGGCGTGACCGTCGCCTTTGCCGAGATGAAGGATTGCATCCGCTCCGCAGCGGCCGGACATGTCGTGCGGGGTGCCTCATGACGCAGCCCGTTGCAAAGGACGCGGCCGATAGGCTGGGCACTTTCCAACTCGCCGGTGAGGCCGATGGCCCGGCTTTGGTGTTCTCGCAGCCGCTCAGTTTCTGGGGTGGCATCGACGCCGAGACGGGGGAAATCATCGACCATTCGCATCCTGGATTGGGCCAGAATGTCGCCGGCAGGATACTGGTCATGCCAAGCGGGCGAGGGTCATCCTCCTCATCCTCCGTCCTGGCCGAAGCGATCCGCCGGGGTACGGCGCCGGCTGGCATTCTTCTGGAGCGGCCGGATCCGATCCTGGCGGTGGGGGCCATTGTAGCGGAGTTTCTGTACGGGAAAAGTATGCCGCTGGTGGTGTGTGATATTGGCGGGATCGTTTCCTGTGATCGGTTAGCCATCCGCACTGGCACGGATGGCCAGGCGGTCATAAGGGCTAAAACAGAAAGCTAGCCGCTCAAATCTCCGGGATGTTTTCCTTGAAGATCACCTGCAGCCTTGGCTGGTGCAGCTCATAGGGTAGTCCCCGGACCGCCTGGGTCAGAGTGTTGAGCGCCTCACGCGCCTCGACGCGCGGGTTCTGGTCGATGACCGCATCCAGCGTGCCGTCGAGCAGAAGGTCCTTGGTGCCGTCCGTCACCTCATGGCCGAGGAAGACCATCGATTGCGCACGGCCGCGTTCCTTGAGCGCGCGGGCGATGCCGGTGTTGCCGGCGCCGACATTGTAGATCGCGGCGAGATCGGGGTGTCGGTCCAGCAGTGCTGATGCTTCAGAATAAGCCTTTTCGCGATCATCGAGCATTTCGCGCATCTCGACGATCTCGAGATTGGGGGATTCCTCGGTCAATATGTGCCGGAATCCCATCTCGCGTTCCTCATGGCCGCGATAGGAAAGCGAGCCGGCGAACAGCGCCACCTTGCCGGGGCGCTCCGGCCCCATGAAACGGTTGAGCAGATAGCCGGCCAGCCGCCCGGCGGCGCGGTTGTCGATGCCGATATACGCGACCCTCGGCACATGCAGGATGTCGGAGGCGATGGTCACCACCTTGACGTCGTTGGCCGATAGCGAGCGGATCGCCTCACGCACCGTCGGATGGTCGAGCGCGATGACGCCGACGCCTTGCGTCTGTCCGCGCAATTCCTGCAGCAGGCGGGCGAGCCGGTCGGGGTTGAAACCCTCTATGGTGGCGATGTGGACATCGAGATCCGGGCGCGCCAAGGCCTGCGCCTCGATGTGTCGGTGCAGCATCTTGATGAAGGAGTTGGTGCCGGCCGGCAGCGCGAAGTCGAGCCGGATGACCTCGCCGGGCGAGGGCCGGGGCGCTGCTCCGTTCGGGCCTTCGGCTATGTAACCGAGACGCTGCGCCATTTCGAGCACGATCTCGCGTGTGCGCGTCCGCACGCCGGGACGGTTGTTGAGCACGCGATCGACGGTGGCGGCGGAAACGCCGGCTTCCCGGGCTATGTCGGTCAGGGTGGAACGCACGTCTTTCATCTCCTCAACGCATCAGGATCACGCAATGCCGGCTGTCTGCCGTCGGCGATTCTGATGGGAAATGATGTATCCGGCCTTGGCCGATGCGCAAGCCGTCGGGCTAAATCAGGTCGCCCGGCACGGCTATTCCGGAATGGGAAGGCACATTTCCCATCAAATCGAGGCATCAGGAGCGGTATATGAACCTTGATATGACGCATTTCCTCGCCTCATTGCGATGTTATGAGGTGTTTTGATTATTTATGATGTTGACAGTCTTCCGATCCTGCCGTCAATATCCCTCATGGGCTCGTGGAGGAAACATGGAGCCCTGAGGGAGGAATTCCAATGTCTGATCTGATCCGCATATCGCGGCGCCGATTGCTGGCGTCCGGAGGAAAGTTGGCGGCGTTCGTGGCAGCGGCCGGTATCGCGCCGCAATTCATTCGTCCCGGCCGCGCCTTTGCGGCCGACGCGCTGGCGCCTGGCATGATCGGCGGCCCGACCGGCTTCGAGGGCGCCGAGCGTTACCAATACGGCGCCGACACGCCGGAAGGCCGTGCCATCGAGGCGGCCAAGTCGCTGAAGGGCGCGGGCAAGGCACCTGCCAAGATCGTGCTCGGCCTGTCGGACGGCTCGATCGGCCAGCTCACGCAGCCTTTCCCGGCCGGCGCGCCGTCGATCAAGGAACTGTGGGAAAAGGAAACCGGCATTCCGATCGAGATCGTCGGCCTGCCGAACGGCCAGGAATTCACCAAGACGATGCAGGATATCTCCACCAAGGGTGGGGCCTATGACATTTACTCGACCGAATGGAACCGCCTCGGCGATCTCGCCGAGACCGGCGGCATCGCCAAGCTCGACGACTTCGTTGCCCAGTACAAGCCCGAGTGGGATGATCCCAAGACCGGCTATGTCGACGGAGCCAAGGGCGTATCACTGCTCAACAAATATCGCGGGTCGAACTATGGCGTGTCGCTGGACGGCGACTTCCAGACCTGGGTCTACCGCAGCGACCTGTTCGGCGACGCAGTCGAGCAGAAGGCGTTCAAGGACAAATACGGCTACGATCTGGCGCCGCCAAAGACCTGGAAGCAGCATGGCGACATCGCCGCCTTCTTCCAGCGCCCGGACAAGGGCCTGTTCGGCTCGACCGACCTGCGCAACCAGGGCTGGGGCTATACCAACTGGTACCAGCGCTATGTTTCGATGGCTTCGCCCAACCAGTTCCTGTTCGGTGACGACGGCAAGCCGCTGATCAATTCCGAGCATGGCATCGCCGCCACCAACGAATATGTCGGCTCGCTCGCCCATCACTCGCCGGATGCGATCTCGTGGGGCTGGCCGGAGCAGTACGGCAATTTTGCCAAGGGCGGTGCGGCGATGACCTGTGCCTTTTCCAACCTGCCGAAATTCCTCGACAATCCCGGTAACAAGGATTCGGCTGTCACCGGCAAGATCGGCTCGATGCTGCCGCCCGGCCGCGAAATCGACGGCAAGCTGATCAGCCGCTCCGTTCTGTGGTTCTCGCTGACCGGCATGGTCTCGTCGCAGTCGAAAAACCAGGAGGTCGCCTACCTTCTGCTGCAATGGCTAGGCTCCGCCCGCATCTACGCCTGGATGAGCGCCAATCCCGGCGGTTATCTGGATCCGTTCCGGCTGTCGGATTTCTCCGATCCGCTGGTGCGGCAGACCTACCACGCCTACCACATGGACGTGGTGCGCGAGACGGTCGCCCGCACGGTGCCGACCATCAACTATCCCGGCGCCACCGCCTTCCACAATGCGCTGGACGAAAACCTCATGGCCTCGCTGACCAAGGCCAAGACCGCTGAACAGGCAATGGCCGACACCGAGACCGAGTGGAAGAAGATCGCCCGGCGCATCGGCGAGGACAAATTGCTCGAAGCCATCAGGACCAACAAGGAGGCCTGGCCGACCGTTCTCGATCCGATCAGCTGATCCGTTTCCCTGGATCGAGCCGGAGGGGAGGGGCGAAAGCTCTTCCCCTCCGCACTCAACGCCACCAGCAAAAGCAGCCAGATGAAGCGTTCCGTACCTTTCGAGATATTTCGTTATGCCGCGATCCTCGCGGCGATGGCGGTGACGCTGGTGCCGATCCTGTGGATGGTGTCAATGGCCTTCAAGCCGATCGCCGAATGGTCGGCGACCGGCGCCGACCTGAGATGGTGGCCGAAGAACCCGACACTCAGCAATTTCCAGTTCGTCTTCGGCGAATCCACCAACAGCCTGATCGTGGCGCTCGACCGCACGGCGCTGAAACCGATCCTGTCGTCGCTGCTGTCGGCGGTGTTCGGCACGGCCATCGCCATGTCGGCGGGCACGGCTGCTGCTTATGGCCTGTCGCGCTTCGGCTCTGGGCAGAACCTGCCGCTGGCGCTGATCCAGTTGCGGTTGTTTCCGCCGATGGCGGTGATGATCCCGGTGATGATCATGTGGGCCTTCCTGAATTTTACCGACAGCTGGTGGGGGCTGGCGCTGATCTACGGCATCGTCACCTTGCCGTTCGCCTTCTGGCTGATGAAGACGTTCTTCGACGACATGCCGCGCGAGATCGAGGAGGCGGCGCTGGTCGAGGGCTGCTCGCGGCTGCGCGTCTTCACCCGCATCACGCTGCCGATGATGCGCGCGCCGCTCGCTAGCGCTGCCCTGTTTGTCTTCATCCTCAATTGGTCGGACTATCTGATCGCGCTGCTTTTGACGACGCGCGAATGGGTGACGATCCCGGTCTATATGGCTTCGCTATCGTCCTCGATGACCGGCCAGCTCTATGGCGCCAAGGCAGCGCTCGGCCTGATCGCCGCCGTGCCGCCGGTTATCATGGGCATCGCCATCCAGCGCCATCTGGTGCGCGGGCTGACCTTTGGGGCGCTCAAGCAATGAGCGCGGCGACCGTGACTGTTTCGGAGGACGAAATGGGTGCCGCTCGTGCGAAGCCGGCCCTGCGCGACGAGGGCGCGCGACTGGGCTTCCGGCTGACGCTGCCGGCGCAGATCCTGGTGCTGTTCATCTCGGCCTTTCCGCTCTTGATGCAGCTCTACATCAGCGTCACCGACTGGTCGCCGCTTTCGGGCCTCGGCTGGTGGAATGCCTGGGAGATGTGGAACAGTTTCGCCAACTACACCGACCTTGCCGCCGACGCCCGGTTCTGGAGCGCACTGAAGCGTACGGCGCTCGTCATGATCGTCTGCGTGCCGGCGGAGTTCCTGCTCGGCCTAGGACTGGCAACACTGTTCGCGGACGATTTTCCCGGCAAGCGCATCTTCTATTCGATCCTGCTGATGCCGATGATGGTGGTGCCGGCGGTGGCCGGCTACATGTTCTTCATGCTGTTCCAGTCGGGCGGCCCGGTGAACGACATCCTCTCCGCCATCACGGGCACATCAGTCACCATCGCCTGGCTGTCGGAACCCACGCTTGCGCTGATCGCGGTGATGATCGCCGATATCTGGCAGTGGACACCGCTGATGTTCCTCATCCTGCTTGCCGGCCTGGTCGGCGTGCCGGAGGACCAGATCAAGGCGGCAACGCTGCTTGGCGCCAACCCATGGCAGCGCTTCGTCACCATCGCGCTGCCGAAGATGAAGACCATCATCATCATCGCGCTGGCGATCCGCGTGATCGAGAACTTCAAGATATTCGACACGCTCTACATCATGACCGGCGGCGGCCCTGGCGTCGCGACCGAAACGATCTCCGTCTACATCTACAAGGTCACCACGCAGGACCTGATCTGGGGCTATGTCGCGGCGATCGCGCTGGCCATCCTGATCGTGCTCTCCATCGTCGCCGTGTTCGCCATCAAGCGTATGGCGCGGGCAAGGCAGGTGGCGGCATGAGCGCGATCCAGCTGCGCAACCTCACCAAGACATTCGGCGACTTCACCGCGCTGAAGACCATGGACCTCGACATAGCAGACGGCGAGTTCATGGCGCTGCTCGGGCCATCCGGTTGCGGCAAGTCGACGACGATGAACATGATCGCCGGCATGGAGGAGCCGACCAGCGGCAGGATCCTGTTTGGCAAGCGCGATATGGCCGGCGTGCCGATGGGGCGGCGTGGCGTCGGCTTCGTGTTCCAGAACTATGCCATCTTCACCCATATGACGGTGCGCCAGAACCTGGCCTATGGGCCGAGAATGCGGGGCGCCGCCAAAGCCGAGATCGACCGCCGCGTCGGCGCCATCGGCGAGCTGCTGCAACTGACGGCGCTGCTCGACCGCAAGGCCGACCGGCTGTCCGTCAACATATTGCAGCGCGTCGCGATCGGCCGTTCGGCGATCATGGAGCCGGCGATCTTCCTGCTCGACGAGCCGCTCTCCAATGTCGACGCGGCCTTCCGCTCTGTCATGCGCACGGAGCTGAAGCAGCTGCAGCGCCAGTTCAGGCAGACCATGGTCTATGTCACCCACGACCAGCTCGAAGCCATGACGATGGCCGATCGTATCGCCGTCATGGATCATGGTGTCCTGCAGCAGGTCGGCACGCCGCTCGAAGTCTACAACAATCCGGCCAATGTCTTCGTCGCTCGCTTCATCGGCGCGCCGGGCATGAACCTGCTCCACGGTAAGCCGGCGGAGAGCGATCGGGGCCTTGTCATCGATCTCGGGCCGCTGGGCATCACGCCGCCGTTGCCGGACGAATTGGCGGCATACTTGCGCGGTGCACGTGGCGACATGCTCTACGGCTTCCGGCCGGAGCAGGTGGCTTTGGCGCAAGACGGGCGTGGGCTCGCCATGCCGGTCACCTTTGTCGAGCGCATCGGTGCGCGCACCATCGTCCATCTCGGCCAAGGCGATGGCGCCGTGAAGGCGGTGTTCGACAATGATGTCGGGCTGTCGATCGGGCAAACCGCAGTCGTCGCGCCGGCGGCTTCGTCCGTGCGTATCTTCGATGCGGCTTCCGGCGTTGCGATGAAGGCGGGTTGAGATGGCTGACATCGTTTTTCGCAATGTGACCAAGCGCTACGGCAACACACTCGCTGTCGACGATGCCTCGTTCATCGTCAACGATAACGAATTCTTCTGCTTCTTCGGGCCGCCACTGTCCGGCAAGTCGACGATCCTGCGCCTGGTGCTTGGACTGGAGAGGCCGGACGCCGGCGAAATCCTGATCGGCGGCAGACCGGTCAACGCGGTGTCGCCGGCCGATCGCAATGTAGCGATGGTGTTCCAAAACCTCGCGCTGTTCCCGCATATGAGCGCGCGCGACAATGTCCGCTTCCCGCTGGTCGAGCGCAAAGTCGCCGAGGCAAAGATCGAAAGGCGGGTGGCCGATGTCGCGGCCAAGCTGCATATCGGCCACATCCTGCACAAGCCGCCGGCGCAGCTCTCGGGCGGCGAGCGGCAGCGCGTGGCGATCGCGCGTGCGCTTGTGCGCGACCCCAACGCCTATCTGATGGACGACCCGATCTCGGCGCTCGATGCGCGGCTGCGCGAGGAGACGCGTGTCGAGCTGAAGCGCATCCAGCGCGAGCTCGGCAAGACGCTGATCTATGTCACCCACGACCAGGAAGAGGCGATGTCGATCGCCGACCGCATCGCCATACTGGACAATGGCAAGATCAGGCAGATCGGCGCGCCCGCCGAGATCTATGACCGTCCGGCGAGCACCTATGTGGCGCGGCTGCTCGGTTCGCCCATGATGAATATACTGAAATCCGCACGGGGCGAGGGCGGCGTCGAAGCCGCCGAAGGCACAATCCGGATTGCCGACAAGGCTGCCCCCGTTGATGCCGTCGAGATTGGGCTCAGGCCGGAGGATATCAAGGTCAGGCCGTGGGCGGATGGCGGCCAGGGCCGGCCGGCGCGGGTGTTCGAGGTCGAGCCGCTTGGTGGTTACACCGTCGTGACACTCGCCGCCGGGCAGGCGCGGCTGAAGGCGCTGTTGCGCGGCCAGCCCGACATCAAGCCCGACGCCATGGTGGCGATTTTCTGCGAGCCCGCCCGCGTGCATTATTTCGGGCAAAGCGGAGGCGCGCTGGTGAGATGATTGCAGCCGCGAGGACAGAATTTCGGGAGGAAGACATGGCAGGCAAAGGCTTCGAGCCGGATGTGAAGATCCGCACGAACGAATACAGGATCGGCTGCGTCGGCGCCGGCATGATCATGGCCGAGTGCCATCTTGCCGCCTACAAGGAGGCCGGGTTTCCGGTCGTTGCGATCGCCTCGCGCACGCGGCCGAATGCGCAAAAGGTCGCCACGCGCTGGGGGATCCCGACCGTGCACGACACGCCGGAACAGCTGATCGAGAATGCAAACGTCGAGATCATCGACCTAGCCTTTCCGCCCGACCTGCAGCCGGCGCTGATTCGCCACGCGCTGAAGCAGAAGCACATCAAGGCGATCCTGGCGCAGAAGCCCTTGGCGCTGTCGGTCGAGGAAGCCGTCAAGCTGCGCGACGAGGCGGCGAAGGCCGGCAAGGTCCTCTCGGTCAATCAGAACATGCGCTACGACCAGTCGATGCGCGTCCTGAAGCAGATTATCGACAGCGGCGCGCTGGGCGACATCGTCTTCGCGCAGATCGACATGCACGCGATCCCGCACTGGCAAACGTTTCTCGAGGATTACGACCGGTTGACCCTCGCCAATATGAGCGTGCACCATCTCGACGTGCTGCGTTTCCTGTTCGGCGATCCCGATGAGATCACGACAGTCACGCGGAAAGACCCACGCACGACATTCGACCATCTGGATGGCATCACCGTCTCGACGCTGCGTTTCCCGTCCGGCGTGCTCGCGGTTTCGCTGGAGGATGTCTGGTCCGGTCCGCGCCAGGAAGGCTACAAGGACGACCAGCACATCAACTGGCGCGTCGATGGCACCAAGGGTGTCGCCAAGGGCACGATCGGCTGGCCGACGGGCGCTGCCTCGACGTTGACCTATGCTTCGGCCGAGACCACTGGCGGCGAATGGGTCAGCCCAAGCTGGGAGACGATGTGGTTCCCGCATGCCTTTATCGGCGTCATGGAGCAGCTGCAGCACGCGGTGAAGACCGGTACGCCGCCGGCGCTGTCCGTCGCCGACAACGTCAAGACCATGGCGCTCGTCGAGGCAGGCTACCGCTCGATGGCATCGAGGCGCACGGTCAAGCTTTCCGAAATCGCTATCTGATCACCGCAACTGAAACACCAGATAATTGAATCGCTTACAGGGAGGAATTCAAGATCATGATGCAGGCAGGCATTTTTACGGGCTATTTCCCGTACAGCCTCGAAGAGACGGCGAAGAAGATCCGCGGTCTTGGTTTCAACACGGTGCAGCTCGACCTCCACTTCAAGGATGTCGACCTGTCGGCCGGGCAGATCACCAAGGACAAGGCCAAGAAGGTGCGTGATGTTTTCCGCGACCACAACTTGCCGGTCTGCTGCGTGTCGGGCTACACCAACATCATCCACCCCGACAAAGCGGAGCGCGACAAGCGCGTGGGCTATCTCAAGGAGATCATCCGCAACGCCCGCCATTTCGGCTCGCCTTACGTGATCTCGGAGACCGGCACCTACAACACCGAGTCCGACTGGGTGCATCACCCCAAGAACAAGACCGAGGAGGGGTTCGAGGAATGCCGCATGGTGATCGCGGACCTCGCCCAGACGGCTTACGACCACGGCGCGGTGTTCCTGCTTGAAACCTATGTCAACAACGTCGTCGGCTCGGTCGAGGAGACGGTGAAGATGTTCGCGCAGGTCGACCATCCCGGCCTCGGCCTGTTGATGGACCCGACCAACTATTTCGAGACGCACAACATCGACCGGATGGACCAGATCCTCAACCAGGTGTTCGACACGCTGACCGACAAGATCAAGATCGCGCATGCCAAGGACGTCAAGCGCTCGGGCGACGACAAGTCGGAGAAGCACGCCGATATCGGCGACGCCGATGCGATGGAAAGCCACACCTTCCGGGGCGTCGGTGAGATCGAGTTGCCGGCGCCGGGCCTCGGCTCGCTGAACTACGACCTCTACCTCAAGCGGCTGGCGGAAAAGCACCCGAACATCCCGGTCATCATCGAGCATCTGTCGGAAGACGACGTGCCGCGCGCCAAGAAATTCCTCGACGGGAAGTTCCGCGCCAACGGTCTGTGAGGGCCGTTAGTGCCGCCGATTGAAGGGACGACAGTGCAGTGAAGAAGCGGCCGTGACATGGTAGAGCTTTACGGCAAGACGCTGTCGCGAAGGCAGGTGGCGGAGCGCTCCGGCCTGCTGTCGCAATTCGCCGGTGTGCGGCTCATGACGCTTGGCGACGGCGTGGAGCGCGGCATCCGCATGTTGGAGTTCCGCACAGGCTCGGGCCTGCGCTTCACCTCGCTGGTCGACCGCGCACTCGACATCGCCGATTGCGACTTCAAGGGCCAGGCGATCGGCTGGCATTCCCCGAGCGGCTTCCGCCATCCCGGGCTGCACGACTATGAGGGTGAAAGCGGGCTCGCCTGGGCGCGCTCCTTTTCCGGCCTGCTCGTCACCTGCGGCCTCGACCACATATTGGGCCGCGAAGAAGTGCCAGCCGAAAACTACAACTACCCAGGCAAGAAAACCATCATCCATTCGCTGCACGGTCGCGTCGGCACCATCCCGGCGCGGCTAACCGGCTATGGCGAAAGCTGGGATGGCGACCGCTGCGTGCTGTGGGCCGAAGGCATCGTCCAGCAGTCGGCGGTGTTCGGCGAGGACCTGCATCTCATCCGTCGTATCGAGGCCGATGTCGGCGGCAACGAGGTCCGGCTTTTCGACCGTGTCGTCAACCATGGCTTCAACCGCACGCCGCACATGTATTTCTACCATGTCAATGTCAGCCATCCCTTACTCGACCAGGGCTCGCGCTATCTGGCGCCAATCCGCGACGTGGTGTGGGCCGGTCATGCCGGCGAGCGCTACGAGGCGCAGAAGGTCGGCTACCGCACCATGCCGGAACCGCGATTGGGGTTCAGCGAGCAGGTGTGGCAGCATGAGATGGGCGCCGACGCAAAGGGCGAGGTGCCTGTTGCCGTGGTCAACGACCGGCTCGGTCTGGGCTTCGAAGTGGTGACGCGCAAGGATCAATTGCCTTGCGCCTATCAATGGCAGAATTTCCAGGCCGGCCAGTATGCGCTGGGCATCGAGCCTTCGACCCATCATGTGCTTGGCGATCTCGCCGCCCGCGACCGCGGCGAGATGATCTGGCTGGAGCATGGCGAAGCCCGGGCCTATAACACAGTGTTCCGGGCGCTCGACGGTGCTGGTGAGATTGCCGCGGCCGAAGGCAGGATCGCGGCCATCGCCCGCCAGCCCGAGCAGGATTATCCTCAGCCCTCCGGCAATTTCCCAAGCCTGGCGGGCAAGGCGTGAGCGCTACATTTGTCCCAAGCAAGCCCTCCGGCCGGCGGACCGGATTGCCAGCGGTGCATGACGATTGGAGGTCGATGTGACGACGATGGCAAAAAAGCGCGATTACAGCCTGGTCGGCGAAAGCACGCGCAGGGCGATCGAGACCGGCCTGGCCTCGGCCGAATGGTACCACACCGACGTGCCGCGCAAGGCGATGAAGGAATTGATGCAGCGCTCGGACGGTCCGGCGATCCGCGACACCATCATCTGGCTCGCCGCCATCGTTGGCTCGGCGGCTGGCATCGCCTGGTTCTGGGGCTCGTGGTGGGTGGTGCCGTTCCTGTTCGTCTATGGCGTGCTCTACGGCTCGTCGAGCGACTCGCGCTGGCACGAATGCGGCCATGGCACGGCCTTCCGCACGCGCTGGATGAACGATGTCGTCTACCACATCGCCTCCTTCATGCTGATGCGCAATCCCGTGCAATGGCGCTGGAGCCACGCCCGCCACCACACCGACACCATCATCGTCGGCCGCGACGCCGAGATCGCGGTCATGCGCCCGCCGGACCTGTTGAAGGCGGCGCTGGCCTTCACCGGCATTCTCGATTTCCGTTATTCGTTGCCGACGCTGGTGCGCCAGGCCTTCGGCAGCCTGTCGGAGGAGGAGAAGAGCTACATCCCCGAGATGGAACAGCACAAGGCTGTCGTCGCCGCCCGCTGGCACATGGCCGTGTACATTGCGACGATCGCTTCCGCGATCGCGCTGGGGTCATGGATCCCGTTGGTGCTGGTCGGCCTGCCACGCCTTTACGGCACATGGCACATGGTGACGACCGGCCTTCTGCAGCATATTGGGCTGGCCGACAATGTCGTCGACCACCGGCTCAACACCCGCACCGTCTACATGAACCCGATCAGCCGCTTCATCTACTGGAACATGAACTACCATGTCGAACATCACATGTTTCCGATGGTGCCGTATCACGCGCTGCCCAGGCTGCATGAGTTGATCAAACACGACCTGCCGGAGCCGAACCCGTCGATGTGGCATGCCTATCGCGAGGTCTGGCCGGTGCTGCTCAGGCAGCTGAAATACGAGGATTCTTATCTCAAGCGCGAACTGCCGCCGACGGCCAGGCCCTATCGCGGCGAGTTCCACGAGGTGGATATGTCGGCTGCGGCCGAATAGCGATCGCGAATTTTGCAGGAGACCGAGATGGCCGATTGGGTTGAAGCGTGCGCGGTGGATGATGTCGAGGAAGAGGATGTCATCCGCTTCGACCATGGCGGCCGCACCTTCGCGGTCTACCGCTCGCCCGATGACGAGTTCTTCGCCACCGACGGCTACTGCACGCATGAGAAGGCGCATCTGGCCGACGGGTTGGTGATGGACGACATCATCGAATGCCCCAAGCACAATGGCCGCTTCAATTACAAGACAGGTGCCGCCAAGGGCGCGCCGGTCTGCGTCAATCTCGTGACCTATCCGGTGAAGATCGAGGCCGGTAAGGTGATGATCCAGATTTGACGCGCGGCAACCGATCCAGCATCACAAAGGGGACGCTTTAATGAGCCGAAAGAGACCGACCGTCGCCGATCTGCGGGCGATGAAGGGCAAGCGTCAGCTGACCATGCTGCGCGTGCTCAACCTGGATGAGGCGGAGGCCGCCGAGCGGGCAGGGGTCGATATCGTCTCGGTGCCACCCGAATTGGTGCTCAACCCGCAATATCGCGATGCCGCGCCCAGCCTGTTCACCATGCCGGGCGAGAATTTCTTCGAGATCGGCACGGCGGATGATTTCGTGCGCTGGGCCTTCCGGCTCTACAAGGCAAGCGCCGACGCGGTCTATTGCAGCGCCGGCTACGCCACCATCAAGCGCATGGCGGACGATGCCATCCCCGTCATCGGCCATGTCGGCCTCATTCCGTCGCGCGCCACCTGGACCGGCGGCTTCAAGGCGGTCGGCAAGACGGCCGACACAGCCATCCAGGTTTTCGAGGCGGTGAAACAGCTGGAGGCCGCCGGTGCTGTCGGCGCCGAGATCGAAGTGGTGCCGGTCGAGGTGGCCAAGGCGATTTCCGAGCGCACCTCGCTGATCATGCTGTCGATGGGGGCGGGGACCGGCTGCGACGCGCAATATCTGTTCGCCGACGACATTCTCGGCCAGAACCGGGGCCACATGCCGCGTCACTCCAAGGTCTATCGCAATTTCGCCGCCGAGTATGACCGGCTGCAGGCGGAGCGGGTGGCGGCGTTCTCCGAATATGTCGCCGACGTCAACAGCGGCGCCTATCCCGAGGACAGGCACGTCGTGCGCATGGACCCGGCCGAGCTCAGCCTGTTCATGAAAAGGGTAGACGCAAAGAGCTGACTATTCGATTTCTTTGCTGACCGCCGCAGCGCCTTGCCATGTTCCGTCGGCGAGCATGGCGTGGAGCACCTCGGCGTCGGTCCCCAGCGGCCGGTCGTCTTTCAGCATCGATACATGCGCGCGCACCGCTGCATAGATCGCGCCAGTGCGCGGCGCCAGCGTCAACCCTTCACGCAGGTCGACGGCCTGGGCGGCGGCCATCAATTCGAAGGCGATCAGCCGCCGCCACAGCGCGATCATTCCGGCGCATTTCGAAACGGCGAGGGGCGACTGGGTCGCATGGTCCTCGACGCCTTCCGAAACGGGCAGGAAGTCGAGCATCACCGGATTGGCCTTGTGGCGGATGGCGGCCAAGATCGATGTCGCCGTCTTCTGCAGCGGCACGAAACCGGCCGAGGCGCCGCCGATGGGCGACAGATATTTGGTCAAGCCGTTGCGGCCCGAACCGGTGAGCTGGATGAAGCGGGCAACGCTGGCGGCGGCGCATTGCGCGATGGCCAGGCCGAGCGTCTCGAAGGCAAGCGAGAGTGAGGCCGTGTGGAAATTGCCGGTCGACATCACCAGTTCATCGTCGCCGATCACCAGCGGGTTGTCGGCGGCGGCGTTGAGTTCGATCTCGACAGCACTCTTTGCCTGGCCGATTGCCTCGATCAGCGCGCCGTGGATCGACGGCATGCAGCGGATCGACAACGGGTCCTGAATGGTCGTGGGCGCCGGCATCTCGTCGCGGGCGAGAAGGTCGTGCAAGGCCTTCGCCGCCTCCTGCTGTCCGGCCGCCGGCCGCGCCATCTGCAGGCGCGGATCGAGGATGGTGCGGTTGGCGCCAAAACCTTCCATGGTCAGCGCGCCGGCCTGCTGCTGCTGGGCGAGCGCCGACAGCGCATCCGTGATCGCGAGGGCGCCGCTGCCGGCGGAGACGGCCGAGGCGTTGATTAGCGACAGTCCGTCCTTGGGAGCCAGGCTGATCGGGGCGAGGCGGGCCATTATCAGCGCCTTGGCCGCCGGCATGCGCCGGCCCTGATAGTCGGCTTCGCCTTCGCCGATCAGCAGGCGAGCAAGCGCGGTCATCGGCACGAGGTCGCCGGCGCCGATCGAGCCGAGCGACGGCATCACCGGATGGACGCCGGCATTGAGCGCGTCGACCAGAGCAACGAAGACCATGGGCGACAGGCCGGAGCCGCCGGCCGACAGCATCGAGGCGCGGGCGACCATGGTGGCCCGCACGGCCTCTACCGGCAGAGTTTCACCGACCGCGCCGCTGCGGCCGTGCAGCAGCTGGCGCTGGAAGGCGCTGGCGTTGCCTTCGACGGAGGTGCCAAGATTGGCGCCAAGCCCGGTGTTCAGGCCGTAGATCTGCTGGCCTGAGGCGGCGGCCTGGTCGAGCACTTTTCGCGCCTTGTCCAGCCGGCCGATGATGTCGGGTCCGATCTCTACCTTGCGCGCCTGGCGGGCGACGGTGGCGACATCACCGACGCTGACGCCGGCTCCGGTGAGGACCAGCGCGCTCATGCGAAGCGCAGCCTCTGGCCGATGCCGCTTTCTCCTGCCTTGGCGAGCATCGCCTTGCCCAGCGCAATGTCGGAGAGCGACAGGCCGCGATGCCAGAACAGGATGGTCTCGTCGTCGCTCTGCCTGCCCGGCTTGAGGCCGGCGGCGATCTGGCCGAGCTCGGCATGCAGCGTTTTCTCGCTGAGCCGCCCGGTCTCGACATGAGCGCGTAGCGAGCCGAACTTGCCGCCCTTGCACTGGCCCCAATCGTCGACGACCATCTTCTCCATGATGTCGGTCAGCGACAGCTCCACCGCGCTCATCGTGCCATAGGGCACGACCAGCGCACCGGGCTTGATCCATTCGGTCTTGAGCAGCGGTTGTGGCTCCGGCAGCCGTGAGGCTTCGACGACGATGTCGGCGCCCTCGACGCAGCTTTTCCAGTCGGCTACGGCCGTGACCGCCTTGCCGAGATCGGCGGAGAGCTTGGCGGCAAAGCCGTCACGGCTTTCCGGGCGGCGCGAATGGACGCGGATTTCATCGAAGTCGAACAGATGGTCGAGCAGCCGCACGTTCCAGTAGGCGGTGCCGCGCGCGCCGACATGGGCCAGCACCCTCGAATTCTTGCGCGCCAGATGCTTGGCGCCGATCGCGGTGACCGCACCGGTGCGCATGTCGGTAATGACGGTGGCGTCGAGAATGGCGCGCGGCGTGCCGGTGCGTGGATCGAACAGATTGAGGATGCCGAATTCGGAGGGCAGGCCGTGCAGATAGTTGTCGACATAGTCGCCGACGATTTTCACGCCCGCCGTGTCGAGCGGCGCCACATAGCCGCGCAAGACATTGAAATGGCCATGGAAGGATGGGTCCGGTTCGAGATGAACGCGCGGCTCGATCACCGTCTGGCCCTTGCCCTGGGCGACAAGGCCAGCCTCGACCGCCGCGATGACTTCGCCATCGGTCATGGCAAGCGCTTCAATGTCGAGGGCATTGAGATAGTCGATATAGATGGGCTTCATTTTGCGCGCGCACTTTCCTCGATCACCCGCGCATCCCATAGCAGGCCGCGACGCGACACGAAAGTTTGTTGCGCCGTGTCTGGACGCCGCCGGCTAAATGCTGTTCAAACCGGACCGAAATGACTGCCATTCCCGAGACCGAGACCTTGCCGGAAACGGCCACCAATGCACGGCGCGTGGCGCTAATCGTTGCCATCGCCTTCTTCATGCAACTGCTGGATTCGACGATCATCTCGACCTCGCTGCCGCAGATGGGCCAGTCTTTCGACGTACCGGCGGTGGCGATGAGCATCGGCATCACCGTCTACATGCTGACCATGGCGGTGTTCGTGCCGCTGTCGGGCTGGCTCGCCGACCGTTTCGGCGCGCGCAACATTTTCCTCTTGGCCATCGCGCTGTTCACGCTGGCCTCGCTCGCCTGCGGTTTCTCGCAAAATCTGACCGAATTCGTTGCCGCACGTGCCGTGCAGGGGCTGGGTAGCGCGCTGATGACGCCGGTGGGCCGCATTCTCGTCCTGCGCAATGCGTCGAAATCCGAGCTGCTCAACGCCACCGCGCTGATCACCTGGCCGGCGCTGTTCGCGCCGGTGGTCGGTCCGGTGCTTGGCGGCTTCATCACCACCTATCTATCCTGGCACTGGAATTTCTTCATCAACATCCCGCTTGGGCTGATCGGGTTGGCGCTGGTCGCCCGCTTCATCCCGGGCGATCGCGAGGCGGACCCGAAGCCGCTCGACTGGCCGGGATTTTTCCTGACGTCGCTCGGGCTCGCCTGCCTGCTCTACGGTCTCGAGCGCATCGCGCATCCCGAGGATGGCGTGCTGCCGACCACGGCGCTGATCACGGCGGGTGGCGTCATCGGCTGGCTGGCGGTGCGGCATCTGCGGCGCGCTCCGCATCCGCTGCTCGACCTCTCCTCGTTCAAGGTGTTGACCTTCGCCATCTCGACGCTTGCCGCTGGCACCATCTTCCGGATGGCGATCAACGCCACGCCGTTCCTGCTGCCGCTATTGTTCCAGCTCGGCTTCGACCTCTCGCCTGTCGATGCCGGCCTGATGATCCTGGCCTATTTCCTCGGCAATCTCGGCATGAAGACGGTGACGACGCCGACGCTGCGGCGTTTCGGTTTCCGCCCGGTGATGGTGGTCAACGGCATCATCGCCTCGGCCTCGATCATGGCTTGCGGGGTGATCTCGCCGCAGACGCCGCAGGCACTGGTGGTGGCGCTGATGCTGATCGCCGGCCTGTCGCGCTCGATGCAGTTCACCGCGCTCAACACGCTGGCCTTCGCCGATATCGACGCCGCGCAGCGAAGCTCGGCGGCGACGTTGTCCTCGATGCTGCAGCAGGTGGCGATGCTGTTCGGCGTCGCCATGGCGGCGGCGATCCTCAACCTGTCGCAGATCGCCAGGGCGCAACCGTCGCTCGACCTCGTCGATTTTCGAATCGCCTTTTTCGTGATCGGCGCCATCGGGCTGGTGGCGGCGCTGCGTTTTCTGGTGCTGCCGCCAACTGCGGGCGCCGAGGTTTCCGGCCACGCGCCGGGGAATTGAAAATCGGATTTTCTCGCCTGATGCGGAGATAAATTCCGCCTCATCCTTTCGCCTTGATGCGGCACTTTCGCGAATGGCTGCGATGGCGAAATCGATTGCCAAAAATGCAGGAGTTTCCGGGCATTGCGCCAGTTTTGGCAATCGATGCGTCCACTCGGCGAATTTCGGCGTAAGGCCGCGTTCTGAACGCGGATTCGTTTGACGAACTAGCGCAGAGCCGATTAGCTTTTGCTTTCGGGATGGCAGCGCTGCCATCGGGGCGAATGCAGACATGAATGCGATCGGCTGGCTAAATCTCAGGAGCCTGAATCAGGAAGGCATTGTCTTTGCCATCGCAGTGGTGCTGTTCGTTGCAGCTGCCATCGGCCTGCCGGGCTTCATCGACCCCAACAACCTCGTCGCCATCGTCAGGTCGGTGTCGGTGCTGGGCATATTGGCGCTCGGCATGGCGGTCGTCATCATCGGGCGCGGCATCGACCTGTCGGCCGTGGCGATCATGGCGATGTCGGTTGCCTGGTATCTGCAACTGCTCAACACCGGAACCTCGGACGGGCTGGCCTTCGCCTATGTGCTGGCCGGCGTGCTCGCCATCGGCCTGCTCAACGGCTTTCTCGTCGCCTATGCCGACGTGCCGGCGATCTTCGTGACGCTGGCGACCGGCTCCTTCGTCTTCGGCTATGTGCGCTCGCAACTGATCACGCAGGACGCCGTGCCGGTGCCGCAGGGCCATTGGGTCGAGCTGCTTGGCGGCCTGCGCTTCCTCGACATCCCGATCGAGGTGTTCGTCTTTGCCGGGCTGGCTTTCCTGTTCTTCCTGTTCCTGCGCTACACCAAATGGGGCCGCTACATCTATTTCGCCGGCGACAATCCGGTCGCCGCCCGCAACATCGGTATTCCGGTGCGGCCGATGCTGGTGCTGCGCTACATGCTCTCCGCCTTCGTGGCGCTGATCGCCGGCCTGCTGACGGCGGCCAGCCTGCATTCGATCAACACCCGCGTCGTCAACTCGACGCTGCTTTACGACATCGTGCTGGTGGCGGTGATCGGCGGCATCGGCCTGTCCGGCGGGCGAGGCGGGGTGCGCAATGTGCTGGTGGGAGCGGCGCTGATCGGCATCCTGCTCAACGCCATGACCATCATCGACATTCCGCTGCTCTACCAGAACCTGATCAAGGCGGCGATCCTGCTTGGGGCCATCATCGTCGACGGCATCATCAATCCGCGCGACGAACAGACCGCACAACAGGGCGACATTTAGAGCAGATGGGCTAGCCCATCTTGCTCGGGGTACCCGGCGCGATCGCGACGATCGGCCGGCAATGAAAACCGAACCAGAGGACGTGACATGAGACTGATCAAGACACTTATGGCCGCCGCAACGGCGCTCGCCGTTACCGCCTTCGTGGCGCCGACCTTCGCCGCCGACGATCCGGGTCCGGCGGCCTACGCACAGGCGCTCAAGGGCAAGCGCGTCATGCTGGTGCCGCTGGCGATGGGCTTCGATCTGGCACAAGGCTGGGCGCACTATCTGAAGAAGGAGGTCGAGGCCTGGGGCGGCACGTTCGAGACGCGCGATCCAAACTGGGTGGTCGATGCCGGCGCGCAGGCGATCACCGACGCCATCTCGTCGGACACCAGGCCCGACGTGTTGATCATCCACGCCCCGGACCTCAACTCCTATTCCAAGCTGATGAAGAAGGCGCAGGCCGCCGGCACCTATGTGCTTTTGGTCGACAACCCCGCCAACTTCCCGGCCGACGCCTTCGTCGGCAGCGATTGGGACCGGCTGGGCCAGCTCGAGGCCGAAGCGGCGATCAAGGGCTGCGGCGAGAATTCTTCCAAGAAGATCGGCCTGGTGCAGGGTGATCAGGCTAACTCTTCCAGCCTCTACCAGTATGCCGGCATCATGAAGGTGCTGGACAAGCATCCCGACTTCAAGGTGGTGGCCAAGCCCGACTCCAACTGGGACGCGACGACCTCGCGCAACGTGACGACGACGATGCTGCAGCAGAACCCGGACATCTGCTCGATCATCGATTTCTGGGACGGTGACGCCACCGGCGCATCCGCCGCGATCCGCGACGCCAAGCTCGACGGCAAGGTGTTCCTGGTCACCACCGGCGGTGGCGAAAAAGCCGCAGATTGCGACAAGCTGGCCGACGGCACCTATGGCGCCGTGGTGATGACCGAGCTTGCCCGCCAGTCGGGCGACATGAACGCCATCATCAAGTTCCTGCTGCAGAGCGGCCAGCCGGCCGGCACCTCGCACACCTACATCTACACGCTGGAGAAGGCGACGACCAAGGCTGACCTGAAGCCCGACAGCTGCTGGGATCTGAAGGCGCTGCAGGCCGAAGCGGCGGCGAAATAAGCCACGCGGTCGAATAGACTCCATGAGGTGGCCGGATCAGTTCGGCCACCTCTTTCTCTTGATCAACGGCTGCCAATGTCCTTTCGCGAACGCCTGCAGTCCTGGCGCTACAATCTCGTGCCCGACCATCTGGTCGGCGAGATCCTGACCAAACGCTGGACCGACAACGCCATTCCGTTCCTGGCGCTGGTGGTGACATTGGCGAGTTTCGGCTCGATCATTCCCGGCTTCTTCAAGCTGAACGCGCTGCAGGAATCGACCCGCCAGCTCGGCGAGTTCTCCATGGTCGTCACCGGCATGACGGTGGTGATGCTGGGCGGCGGCATCGACCTGTCGGTCGGCTCGATCTTCGCGCTGTCCTGCTTCTCCGCCGTCTATGTCTTCTTCATCCTCGAACAGTCGATCTGGCTGGCGATGGCCGCCTCGCTCGCCACCGGCCTGATTTTCGGCGCCATCAACGGCTACCTCGTCGGCTACCTCAGGCTGCGCGCCTTTCTCACCACGCTGGTCACCTTCATCTTCGGCCGGGCGCTGTTCGACATCCTGGTCACCACCTATGCCGCCGACGTGCAGCTCTCGACCGCCACCTCGGACGTGCTCGACTTCATCGGCGACAGCACTTTCTGGGGCCTGTCGGTCTCGGTGTGGCTCGCCATCATCCTTGCCATCGTCACCCATATCGTGCTGACGCGCTCGCGGCCGGGCTGGCATGTGCTGGCGGTCGGCGGCTCCCGGCGCTCGGCGCACAATGCCGGCATCCGCGTGCGCCGCACCGTGTTCATGACCTATGTCTTCTCCGGTTTCTGCGCTTCGATCGGCGGTTTTCTCATCGCCTGCCGTTTGAGCGGGGCAGGGCCGGGCACCGGCCTCAACCTCGAGATCATGGCGCTGACGGCGGCGGTGGTCGGCGGCGTCAGCCTGGGCGGCGGGCGCGGCTCGGTGATCAAGGGGTTGATGGGCGCCATCATCGTCTTGACCATGACCAACGGGCTGATCCGGCTGGGCTACGGCACCGGCACCAACCAGATGGTGCTCGGCATCATGCTGGCGGTGGCGGTGACCATCGACATCCGCTGGCTGAAGAACCGCCATAAGGTGCTGAACGAGGTCTATGTCGCGCCGGTCTACCTCAAGATGGGCGAGACACAGTCGGCGGTACCGGGCTCCGGCACGCCTTACGAACTCGACAACCGGCTGTCGGCGGCCGACCATATCGGGCTTGGCGAACTGGAGGGGCCGGAGGATGTCATCCTCGACCGCGACGACCATCTCTATTGCGGCACCCGCCATGGCGAGATCGTCCGCTTCTTCGCGCCGGACTATGTCAGGTCGGAAGTGTTCGCCCATATTGGCGGCTTCCCGCTGGGCCTGGCCTTCGACAAGTCAGGCAATCTGATCAGCTGCGTTGGCGCCATGGGGCTCTATTCCGTCTCGCCGCAGCGGGAAGTAAAACGCCTGTCGGCCGAGACCGCGCGCTCCTGGACCTCGATCGTCGACGATGCGCGGCTGCGCGATCCCAACGATTGCGACATCGCTCCCGACGGGCGCATTTATTTCACCGACTCGACCAAGCGCTACGACGCCCATGATTGGGCGCTGGACTCGATCGAGAACCGCGCCACCGGGCGGCTGCTGGTCTACGACCCCAGGGACGGGTCGACGAAGACCCTGCTCGACGGCTACCGCTACACCAACGGCGTGTGCATGGCGCATGACGGCAAATCGCTGTTCTTCGCCGAAAGCTGGGCCTGCCGCGTGCATCGCTACTGGCTGGAAGGGCCGAAGGCCGGCACCGCCGAATGCGTCATCCGCGACATGCCGGGCTATCCCGACAACATCAACCGCGCTTCCGACGGCAATTACTGGATGGCGTGGCTCGGCATGCGCACGCCGAGCTTCGACCTGTCGCTGCGCCATCCCGACATGCGCAAGCGCATGACGCGCCGGCTGCCGCAGGACGAGTGGCTGTTTCCCAACATCAACACCGGCGGCGTGGTGAAATTCAACCAGAAGGGCGGCATCGTCGAGGCGCTGGGCGACCTTTCCGGCGCCGCGCATCCGATGGTTACCTCGATGCGCGAACACAAGGGCTACCTCTTCGTCGGCGGCATCCTCAACAACCGCGTCGGCCGCTACAGGATTTCAGGCGCCGATCCGAACTGGACCAGCCCGGCTTCCTATTGGGGAGCAAAGCCATGATCCTCGATCCGATCCTGGACATGTTTCGCGGCAAGGCGGTCACCATCCCACCGCTGGATGGCGCTTTCCGGCCCAACACGCGGCTGGACGATGCATCGTCGTTTGCCGAGCTGAGCGAGCCTGACAATCTACTGGCCTCCGGTGATCGGCTGCTCGCCTCCAGCGGCAACGCAGTCTATTCGCTTGCCGCCGGAGCCGAGCCCAAGGTGATCGAGACCTTTCCGTCGCCCATCACGGCGCTGGCCGGGTCGCCATCGGGCGAACTCACGGTGGCACTGGAAAGCGGCAAGCTGCTGGTATCAGGCAAGGAGCTTTCGCTGCCGGCTGATCTCAGCTGCATCACAGCACTTGCCTATGCCGAAGACGGCACGCTGTGGCTGGCCAATGGTTCGGCCGAACATGCGCCCTCGCAATGGGCGGCCGATCTGATGAAGAAGGGTGCGTCCGGTTCGCTTTGGAAACGCGACGCGATGGGCCGCGAATTCCGCAAGGTGGCCGGCGATCTCGCCTTTCCCCATGGGCTCCACCTAATCGGCAGTGACGTGCTGGTCAGCGAAAGCTGGCGCCATCAGCTCATCCGCTTTGACGGCGCTGCGGGCAGCCGTTCAACCGTGCTGACGCATCTGCCCGGCTATCCCGCGCGGCTTTCTCCGGCCGGCGATGGCGGCGCTTGGCTGGCGCTGTTTGCACCACGCAACCGGCTGATCGAATTCGTTCTGCAGGAAACGCACTACCGGCAGGATATGATCGACCAGGTGCCGCCGGCCTACTGGATCGCGCCGGCGCTGGCCTCCAACCGCAGCTTCCTCGAGCCGCTGCAGTGCGGCGGCATCCGCACCATGGGCATCCACAAGCCGTGGTCGCCGAGCCGCTCCTACGGTCTGGTGGTCAGGCTCGACGCAGAGATGCAGCCGCAATTCAGCCTGCACAGCCGCGCCAACGGCACACGCCACGGCATCTGCAGCGTGACGGAAAAGGCCGGCCGGCTGTTCATCGCCTCCAAGGGCGGCGACTGCGTTCTGGCTGTCGACCTCGCTTCGGGAGGTTTTTGATGGAACCGATCGTCCGTCTGGAGAACGTCACCAAGAACTATCGCGGCGTGCCCGCGGTCAAGAATGTCAGCTTCGACTTGCGCAAGGGCGAGATCCACGCGCTGCTCGGCGAGAACGGCGCCGGCAAATCGACGCTGACCAAGATCATCGCAGGGGTGGTCGACGCCACCTCCGGCAAGATGTTCCACAAGGGCAGCGAGATCGCCTATGCGTCGCCGCACGCGGCTCTCGAGGCCGGCATCGCCATGGTGTTCCAGGAAACCAGCCTGGTGCCGTCGATGACGGTGGCGCAAAACCTCTATCTCGGCACTGAGAAATTCCTCAACCGGCTGCGCGGAACGTATATTTCAGCACAGCAGTTCCTGCAGTCCCTGAATTTCCCCGTCGATCCCAACGCCATGGTGGCGACGCTGGGCGCGGCCAAGCGGCAGATGGTCGAGATCGCGCGCGCGGTCCACCACAATGCCGAGATCATCATTTTCGACGAGCCGACGGCGACACTGACGCCGGAGGAAAAACGCCACTTCTTTGCGCTGATCCGTCGGCTCAAGGCGAGCGGCGTCTCCATCGTCTTCATCAGCCACGCGCTGGAAGAGGCGCTTGCCATTGCCGATCGCATCACCGTTTTGCGCGACGGCGAACTGGTCATCACCGACGACACGTCGGCCTTCGACCGCGACAAGATCGTCGCGGCCATGGTCGGGCGCACATTGTCGGGGCAGATCTACCGTCAGCGCGACGAGGCCAGACTGCGCAAGGCCGGCAAGAAGGTGCTGTCGGTGCAGGACATTTCGATGAGCAATGTCGTGCGCAACAATTCCTTCTCGATCTTCGAAGGCCAGATCACCGGCGTGTTCGGGCTGATCGGTTCCGGCCGCACCGAGACCTTCAAGATCGTGTCGGGCATCTACAAGCGCGATTTTCTGCGCGGCGGCGCGATCGAGCTCGACGATCGGCCTGTGCGCTATCTCGTGCCGAGCGAGGCGGTGGCCGACGGCATCGTCTACGTCACCGAGGACCGCAAGAGCGAAGGCATCTTCGAGACGATGGGCATTGCCGAGAACCTGTTCGGGGGGCTGCTCGCCGCGGGCCGCGAAAAGGCCTGGGTGATCAACCAGCAGGAGATGCGGCAGCTGTCGGCGCAATGGACGAAGACGCTCAACATCAAGGCGATCAACGACAATGCCAGGGTGGTCGAACTGTCCGGCGGCAACCAGCAGAAGGTGGTGATAGGCAAGGGGCTGGTGCAGCAGCCGCGCATCGTCATCTTCGACGAGCCGACGCGTGGCGTCGATGTCGGCGCCATCGCCGAGATCCATCAGATCATCAATCGGCTGGCCGATGAGGGATTGGCCGTCGTCGTCATCTCGTCCTACCTGCCGGAGATCATGAACCTGTCGGACCGGATTCTGGTGTGCCGACAGGGTCGCATCGTCGAAGAGTTTTCGCCGGCGGAGGCGACGGAGGAGAAGATCATGTACGCGGCGGTGCATTAGGATGCTGGCTGGTGCGTACGTCGAAAACTGAATCAGAAGAGCCGATTAGCCACCTTTGCTCGAGACCTGATTCGACGACCTGATCCATCGGTTCAACGAAGGAAAAACGCCATGGCCACCACAAGACTGCTCAGCGATGCCGAGGTCGAAAAAATCCCGGCGGTGAAGGCCGTGTTCGACGATATCAGGGCGACGCGCAAGTCGGATTTCGTCAACAATTTCTGGCGCGGGCTGGCCAATGATCCGGCGTCGCTGAAGCGGGTGTGGGAACAGCTGAAGGCGGTGATGGTGGCGGACAGCGCCATCGATCCGCTGACCAAGGAAATGATCTACATCGCGGTGTCGACCGCCAATGGTTGCTCCTACTGCGTCCACTCGCATACGGCGGCGGCCCGGGCCAAGGGCATGACCGACGCGCAGCATGGCGAACTTATCTCGATCATCGGGCTCGCCGGCCAAACCAACCATCTGGTGACGGCGATGCAGATCCCGGTCGATCCGCAATTCGAGGTGAAGTGAGCTTTTCGCGCGCCGTCACAAGATTGTGAGCGCAGCCAATGTGTCGCGCACCGGCGGTAAGCGACTGAAATCTTTTCGGTTTCCGCGTTGCGGTGCGTGCCTCCAGCCCTCTTCGACGACCGTTGCCTGCAATTGCGCGGTTTATCCCGGCCGCTGTTAAGGAAGTGACATGGAACGGCACTAAGGAAGCCCCATGCGATACCGCTTGCCTGGGGCGCGGCTCGTATGGTGGAGCCGGCATGAAAATCGTTCAGATTACAGACACCCATTTCGGTCCGACCAAGCCGCATTTCAACGGCAATTGGGCACCGCTCGCCGCCTGGATCGAGCAGAGCGGCGCCGACCTTGTCATCCACACCGGCGACCTCAGTGTCGACGGTGCCGACAAGGATGACGATATCGCCTTCTGCATGGATCTGATGCGGGAAATCTCCACGCCGATGCTGCTGGTGCCCGGCAATCACGATGTCGGCCACCTGCCGGGTTCGTTGCAGCCGGTCAATGCCGGGCGCCTTGAGCGCTGGCGCCGGCTGGTTGGGCACGACTACTGGATGGAGGATGCAGGGAGATGGCGCCTCATCGGCCTCGACAGCCTGCTGATGGGCTTCGACGATGCGGAGGACGAGGCGCAGTTCGACTGGCTGCGCACCGTGCTGGAAAGCCGTGGCGGCCGGAGCATCGCCCTCTTCGCCCACAAGCCGCTGTTCGTCGATGCGCCCGGCGAGGGCGACACCGGCTACTGGAGCGTCAGGCCGGCGCAGCGCCAGCGCCTCTACGATCTGATCGCCGCGCACGATGTCGCGCTGTTCGCAAGCGGCCACATGCACCGGGCATGGCAAGGCCACTACGAAAGCACGTCGCTTGTATGGGGGCCGTCGGCCGCCTTCGTGGTCGGTGACATGGAGCGCGACATGCCGGGCGAACGGCTGCTTGGCGCCGTCATCCATCAACTCGGGCATCAATTCGGCGACACCGTCGCCAGCGAGATTGTCGCCATACCCGGCATGACGGCTTACGTCCTCGATGACGTGGTGGCCGAGGTCTATCCGCACGAGGCGCACAAGGTCCGAAAGCGGGTGGCGTCATGAGCGCGCTGTCGCTTCGCGGGCTGAAAAAATCCTTTGGTGGCAACGCCATTCTGAATGGCGTTAGCCTCGATGTCGAAGCCGGCGAATTCATCGCGCTCGTCGGCCCTTCCGGATGCGGCAAGAGCACCTTGCTGCGCATTCTGGCGGGGCTCGACCATGCCGACAGCGGCGAAATCTTCGTCGGCGGCAAGGACATGTCGCCGGTCGCCGCGGCCGACCGCAACATCGCCATGGTGTTCCAGTCCTACGCGCTCTACCCGCATCTGACGGCTGGGCAGAACATCGCCGTGCCGCTCGCCATGAAGCGGCTGAGCCGGTCGCAGCGCCTGCCGTTGGTCGGCCCCCTGCTGCCCGGCCAAAAGGATATTCGCACCGGCATCGCACGCGATGTCCGCGAGATGGCGGGTTTGCTCAAGATCGACCATCTGCTCGACCGCAAGCCGAGGCAGATGTCGGGCGGCCAGCGCCAGCGCGTGGCGCTGGCGCGTGCCATGGTGCGCCATCCCAGCATCTTCCTGATGGACGAGCCGCTCTCCAACCTCGATGCCAATCTGCGCGTCCATGCCCGCGGCGAGATCGTCGAACTGCACCGCCGCGCCGGCGTGCCGACGCTCTATGTGACGCACGACCAGGCCGAGGCGCTTTCGATGGCCGACCGGGTGGCGGTGATGATCGGCGGCAATCTGCTGCAGCTCGCCGCGCCGGAAATGATCTACAACGATCCCGCCCATATCGAGGTCGCGCGTTTCGTCGGCCAGCCGAGGATCAACATCATCCCGGCGTTCGCCGAAAACGGCCGTGTCGGTTTCGAAGGCATCCGGCTGGCTTTGCTGGAGAAGGTGGCGAACGGCCCGGTCAGCCTCGGCATCCGGCCGGAATTCGTCAAACTGTCTCCCAGCGGCCGGAGCGGCCTTGCCGGGATGATCGAACGGCTCGAGTTCCTCGGCTCGGAAGTCATTGCCCATTGCCGGCTCGAGACCTCCGGCGACGCCGTCGTCGCCAAGCTGGCACCGCATGAGGCGAAGGACCTGATCGGAGGAATGAAGGTGGGTCTCGTCCTGGCCCCTGAGCAGGCGATGGTCTTCGGGCCGGAAGGAAAGCGGCTGCGCGTCGCGGCGGGTGCGCGGCAGGAGCCGGCCTATGTCTAGCGTCGCGCTGGCGGGCAATGTCGCGAGCGCCGCGGCACTGCGTGCGCGCAGCGAAGACCGGACCGCCTGGCTGCTGGCGGCGCCGGCCATCGTGCTGTTGCTGCTGTTCGTGCTGTTGCCGGTGGCCGCCGTCATCTTCCTCGGCTTCACCGATTTCGAGCTTGGCTACGGCAAGTTTCGCTTCGTCGGCTTCGAGAACTACGCGCATCTCCTGAACGACCGCACCTTCCGCCGGTCGCTGTGGAACACCTCGGTCTATACGGCCATCGTCGCGCCCGTGTCGATCGTGCTTGGCCTGGGGGTTGCCCTGCTGATCGAAGGCGAGGGGCGGGCGCGCGGTTTCTTCCGCACCGTTTATTTCCTGCCGGTCGCCTCGCTGATTGTCGCCATGGCGACCGTCTGGCAATACATCTTCCACCCGACGATCGGGCCGCTCAACGCGCTGCTTTCGCTTGCCGGCATTCCCGGCCCGAACTGGCTCGGCGCGTCGAACACCGTGCTCTACAGCCTGTCGATCATCGGCATCTGGCAGTCGGTCGGCTTCAACATGGTGCTGTTCCTGGCAGGCCTGACGGCCATCCCGCGCGAGCTCTATGCCGCCGCCCATGTCGACGGCGCGAAATCGGCGCTCGACCGGTTTTTCCTGGTCACCTGGCCGATGCTCGGACCAACGACGCTGTTCGTCGTCACCATCAGCATCACCAATGCGGTGAAAGTCTTCGAAACGGTGAAGATGCTTACCGACGGCGGCCCCAACAAGGCCTCCGAAGTGCTGCTTTTCACCATCTAGCAGGAAGGCTTCGTCTATCTGCGCGTCGGCTACGCCTCGGCGATGACGGTCGTCTTCCTGGCGATCCTGATCGTGCTGATGCTTCTGCAATACCGCGTGCTCGACCGGCGGGTGCATTACACATGAACAGCATCCCGGCCGGCCGCATCATCCGCTTCGCGCTGCTTTCGCTCGGCGCGCTGATGATCCTTGCGCCCTATATCTTCATGATCTCGACCGCGGGCAAAACGCAGAGCGACATCTTCACCTCGTCGCTGGCGCTCATCCCGCAGCATTTCTACTTCGCCGAGAATTTCGCCAAGGCGTTTGCCAAGGTGCCGATGGCGACGCTGCTGTGGAACGGTGTCATCGTGTGCGGCCTGATCTTCTTCTTCCAGGTCGTGGTGGCGATCCCTTGCGCCTATGCGATGGCCAAGCTGAAGTTCCGCGCCGCGCGGCTGATGATGGTGCTGGTCATGCTCGGCCTGCTGGTGCCGATCCATGCGACGGCGCTGCCGCTCTATGTCGCCTTCGACAGGATGTCGCTCTTGAACAGCTACACCTCGCTGGTCGCGCCCTTCACCATTTCGGTGTTCGCGATCTTCATGTTCCTGCAGTTCTTCCGCGCCATGCCCGACGACCTGCTGCACGCGGCGCGGCTCGACGGCATGTCCGAACTCGGCATCGTCGCGCGCGTCATCGTGCCCAATGCCTGGCCGGCGGTCACCGCCTTCGCGATCTTTTCCGTCGTTGCGCACTGGAATGATCTCTATTGGCCGCTGATCGTCGTCAGCAAGCAGGCCTACGCCACGCCGCCGCTCGGCCTGATGTATTTCCGCGCCGCCGAGGCCGGCGACGACTACGGCGCGCTGATGGCCGCCACGCTGATCATCACCCTTCCTCTCGTCGCCGCCTTCCTGCTCGCGCAGAAACGCTTCGTCGAGGGCATCACCATGACCGGTCTCAAAGGCTGATCGGACCAACAAGGAGCACGAACGATGAAGCATATTTCTAGGATTTTTGCCGCAGCAGCGGTGTCACTGGCGGCGGCCCTTCCCGCCTATGCCGAGACGACGCTGACGGTTCACTACCCGATGCCCGGCTTCTTCAAGAACGTGATGGACACGATCTCGAAGAAGTTCATGGAGGAAAATCCCGACATCAGGATCCAGTTCGCCAGCCCGTCGGCAACCTATGAAGAGGGCATCCAGACCATCCTTCGCCAGGCCGGCACCGACGAGATGCCCGACATCACCTTCATCGGCCTCAACCGCCTGCGCATGCTCAATGAGCGCGACGTTGCGGTCGATCTCGGCCCGCTGGTCAAGAAGGAAGGCAATATGGCGGAGCTCGGCTTCTCCGACACGATTCTGAAACTGGCGCAGGTCAATGGCAAGCAGGTTGGCCTCGCCTTCGCCACCTCCAATCCGATCATGTATTACAACGCCGACCTGGTGAAGGCGGCCGGCGGCGATCCGGACAATCCGCCCAAGACCTGGGACGAGGTCATCGCGCTCGGCGGCAACATCAAGGCGCTCGGCAATGGCATCGACGGCATCGACTTCCGCTGGCAGGGCGATGACTGGATGTTCTCGGCGCTGCTGTTCGGCGCCGGCGGCAAGATGCTGAACGAGGACGAAAGCAAGGTCGCCTTCAACGGGCCGGAAGGCGAGAAGGCGGTGGAGACCCTCGAGCGCATGGTGAAGGAAGGCGGCATGCCGGTCTTCACCAAGCCGGCGGGCGAACAGGCGTTCGCGGCCGGCAAGGTCGGCTTCGAATTCCAGACCACCGGTGCGCTGGTCAACACGATCAAGAATGTCGGCGACAAGTTCACCCTGCGCACGGCCAAGATCCCGCTGATCGATCCGATCAACGGCCATCTGCCGACCGGCGGCAATGCCGTGGTCATCCTGACCAAGGACGCGGCCAAGCAGGAGGCCGCCTGGAAGTTCGCGAAATTCGCCGCCGGCCCCTATGGCGCCTCCGTCGTGGTGCCGGGTACCGGCTATGTCCCCAACAACGAACTGGCGGCGAAGTCTCCCGAGTATCTCGGCGATTTCTACAAGAAGAACCCGCTGTTCCAGGCCGGGCTCAGCCAGATGCCGCTGATGGTTCCATGGTATGCCTTCCCGGGCCACAATGGGGTCAAGGTCACGCAGACGATCGTCGACAATCTGTCGCGCATCGTCGACCAGTCGGCCTCACCCAAGGAAGCGCTCTATGACGCGGCAAGCGACGTCGAAGGCATGTTGCCGACGCAGTAAGGGTTGTGTGGCGGCTTCTTCCTTCCCCCTTGTGGGGGAAGGTGGATCGGCGCGCAGCGCCGAGACGGATGAGGGGTATTCCAGCGGAGTGAGGCGTGGTGTTCCCTGGAGCACCCCTCATCCGATCTCGCTTCGCGAGGCCACCTTTCTCCCGCAAGGGTGTTTGGACCGGGGACATCGCGAACAGGTGTGCGATTTTCCCGATCCAAACAAAGGGGAGAAGGAAGAGAGCGCTACACTGGCCGATAAACCTTTTCGGCCGTGTTCCAGAAAATGCCGGCCTCAGTTTCTGCACCATGTTTCGCCACCGCATCGCGGTGCGCCTTGATCAACTCGGCATGGCTGGTCCAGAGCTTCTCGATCGGGAAATTCGAGCCGAACATCAGATGATCCGCACCCAGAATATCGATGGCGTTGTCGACGATATAGGCAATCAGCGCCGGGTCGTTGCGGTGGACGAAGGTGCCGAGACCGGACAGCTTGGCATAGAGGTTTGGTGCGGCCGAAAGCGTGCGAAGTCCGGCCTTCCAGGCCTCGGTGGCTTCCTGATCCGCGCCGGTCAGCATGCCGGCATGGGTGAGGATGAAGTTGGTCTCGGGGTTCTCGCCGACCAGCGTCAGCCCGTCCTTCATCTGGGCGGGGAAGAGCTGCAGGTCGAAGGACAGGCCGTAATCCTTCAGCCTCGCGACATTGGCCCGCACCTTGGGGTCGATGACCTGATCCGCCGAGGCGGCAAAGCGGAAAGCCGGCGTCTCGTGCCAGTGCAATTGCATGCGCATGCCGCGCAGCAGCCTGTATTGCATCAGCCGGTCGATCTGAGGCCTGACATCGTCGACCGTCATGTCGGCATAGCCGACGATGGCATGCGGCCAGCCGGTCTCGTCAGCGGTCGTCTGCAGGAAGGCGACTTCCTTCTCGAAATCCTCCTTCGCCCAGTTGGTCTGGACATAGACGGCTTTCTCGACGCCTGACCTCTTCTGGTCCTCGAGGAATTCGCCGATCGGATAGTCGCGACGGATTGGCTCGTAGGGGCCGAAGATGCGCGGCACTATCGGCCCGACCAGCCAGGGCTGATCCTTCTGGCGCCAGATGTGGAAATGCGCGTCGATGGCTTTCTGCATCACGATACCCTTTTCCAGATTGTCGATGCCGTGGGGGCAGGGCGGGCGAGCGACAGGATGAAATCGGTGAGGCTGGTCAGCGACGAGCCGTCGATGAGATCGTCGAGATCAGGCAGGATGGCGCGCAGCGCTGCCGTTGCCGGCCGGAAGCGCGGGTCGCCGGCCAAAGGCGTGGCCAGCGACAGCCGGAAGGCGCGGGCGCTCAGCCGGCGCATCGCGGTCTCCAGTTCGGCATGGTCGCCGCGCTCCAGAGCGTCGGACAGGATGATGACTGCTGCTCCACGCGCGAAGGACGAGAAGCGCGGCACGGAGAGAAAGGCGAGCAACGTCGGCCCCATGCGGGTGCCGCCGTCCCAGTCGTCGACCTGGGCTACCGCGCGGGCCAGCGCCTGATCGCGGTCACGGATGCGCAGGGCCGAGGTGATGCGGGTGAGCCGCGTGCCGAAGGTGAATATCTCGGCGCGGCCGGCGCCTTGCACGGCGGCATGCGCCAGCTTGAGATAGTCCGCCGTGTGCAGTTTCATCGAGCCGGAGACGTCGATCAAGAGCAGCAGCTTGCGCGGCACGGTCTGGCGGCGGCGCAGCAGCGGCGAGGGCACGTCGCCATCGGCGCTGACGATTTCCCTGAGCGAGCGGCGCAGATCGAGCTTGCCACGCGAAGGGGTGCGCACGGTGCGGAAGGAGCGGCGGGCGGGCAAAGCGGAGGACAGTTTTCGGCGAAAGGCGGTCAGCCTGTCGTCGTCGCGCTGGAAGTCGCGCGTGCTCAACTGTTCCAGGGCCGAGGATAGCTCGCCGCCTTCCCGGCTACGCTCGGCCTCGGTCCGCTCATCGTCGGCGCCGCCATCATCCTTGATGCGGGTTTCCTCGTCTGCTTCGCCTTCGACCACGGCTGACGTGTTGCCGTAGAAATGGCTCTGGAAGTGGACCTCGAATTCGTCGCGGCGATCGGGTGGCGGCGCCAGCGTGGCAAGGGCGGCTTCGTGGATGTCAGACATTGAGCGTGGGCCAAGTAATGTCACGGCTTGCATGAAGCCGGAGATTTGTTCGGGTGCGACGGCGAAACCGTAGCGGCGTAGCAGCCGGCCGAAGCCGAGGAAGGGCGCGGCCGGGCGAGGCAGCGCCCTCACCCCAGCGCCTCCCCGACGATGCGGCCAAGCTCGGGCGCGATGTAGGAGAGATCTTCCTCGTCCTTGATCAGCACACCGATGGCGCGGCGGAAGGCCTCGGGCCATGGGCTGCCGCCCTTTTCCAGAATGGTGGCGGCGTTGGCCCATTCGACCGCTTCGGCGATACCGGGCGGCTTGGCCAGCGGCCGGGCACGGATGGTCTGCACGGCTGCCGCCACGGCGCGCGCGGTGGCCTCGGCGACATCGCCGGCGCGCAGCATGATGATGGCGGCCTCACGCTCGGCCTCGGGATAGCCGATCCAGTGGTAGACGCAACGGCGGCGCAGCGCTTCGGCGAGTTCGCGGGTGCGGTTCGAGGTCAGGATGACGATCGGCTGGGCGGCGGCGCGGATGGTGCCGCGCTCGGGAATGCTGATCTGGAAGTCGGAGAGGAATTCCAGCAGCAGCGCCTCGAATTCATGGTCGGAACGGTCGATCTCATCGACCAGCAGCACGCGCTGCTCCGGTGCCCGCAAGACCTGCAGGAGCGGGCGGGCGATCAGGAAACGGTCGTCATAGATGTCGATCTCATGCTCGCCGGCATGGCGGATGGCGAGCAGCTGGCGCTGGTAGTTCCATTCGTAGAGCGCGTGAGCGGCGTCGATGCCCTCATAGCATTGCAGCCGCACCAAATCGCGGCCGAGCAGCTCGGCGATCGCCTTGGCCGCTTCGGTCTTGCCGACGCCGGGCGCGCCTTCGAGCAGCAGGGGCTTGCCCAGCCGGATCGCCAGGAAGATGGCCGTGGAAAGGCTGTCGTCGGCCAGGTAGCACGAGGCGGCAAGGTGCTGCGCTACCGCCTCCGGCGAGGTCGCGACAGTCTCGGCGCTGAGCTCGGGCATGTCAGTTTGCCGCTTGCGCCTTGAGCGCGCGCAGGATGCGTTCCGGCGTGATCGGCAGCGTGTCGATGCGCACGCCGACCGCGTCGAAGACGGCATTGGCGACCGCCGGTATCTGCGGGTTGGCGCACATTTCCCCCGGACCCTTGGCGCCGTAAGGCCCGTCCGCCGACGGCCGCTCCAGCACAATGATCTCGGTCTGCGCGAGGTCGCCGGGACCCGGCATCAGGTATTGGTTGAAATCGGTTCCGCCATGGTCGCGGTTGGGATAATAGGGCTCGGTGGTCTCATAGAGCGCGTGGCTGATGCCCATCCAGGAACCGCCGACCAGCTGCTGCTCGACCATTTTCGGGTTCAGCGCGCGGCCGATCTCGAACACGTTCTTGACCGTTAAAACCGTGACTTCGCCGGTCTCGTCATCGACCTCGACTTCGGCCACGGTGCAGGCGTGGGCGTAGCAGGTCGAGGGCTTCATCGCGCCGGTCTCCTTGTCCGGGTAGGAGCGCGGGATCAGGAACATGCCCCGGCCCGATATGGACCGGCCGCGCTTGAAATGCGCCGACAGCGCGACATCGAAGATCGAGATCGATTTCTGCGGTGCGCCCTTGACCAGTATGTTGCCCTGGCCGTCGGTCTCGAGGTCAGAGGCGTTGACCTCCAGTTCCTCGGCAGCGACTTCCAGCATCACCTGGCGCGCTTCCCTGGCCGCCTGGATGACGGCGTTGCCGGCGCGGTGGGTGCCGCGCGAGGCGAAGGTGCCCATGCAGTGCGGGCCGGTGTCGGTGTCGGCGGTGTCGACGACGACGCGGTCGGTCGGCACGCCGATGGTCTCGGCGCAGATCTGCGCCATGATCTGCTTCATGCCCTGGCCGAGATCGACCGACGAAAGCGTCACCATGAAATTGCCGGTCGGCGTCGAATGGACCAGCGCTTGGGTCGGGTCGCCGCCAAGATTCATGCCGGTGGGATAGTTGATCGCAGCGACGCCGCGTCCACGCCGGATCGCCATATCAGGCTCCCTTCCTGTAGGAGGACATCGCCATGAATTTCTCCGCCACCGGCCAGTTGGCGGCGCGCGAGGCTTCCTGCATGCACTCGATGAGCGCTGCCCCTTCCGTCGGCTGGCGATGCGCCTTCATGTCGCCGTCGCGATAGGCGTTGATGAAGCGGAATTCGAGCGGGTCCATGCCGATCAGCCGCGCCAGCTTGTCCATCTGCACCTCCAGCGCGAAGTCGCCGATGGTGACGCCGAAGCCGCGCATGGCCGAGGACGGCGTGCGGTTGGTGTAGACGCAATAGGTGTCGATCCAGACATTGGGGATGGTGTAGGGGCCCGGATAGTGTCCGGCACCCTTCTGCGCGCCATAGGGCGAGTGGCGTGAATAGGCGCCGGCATCGGTGTAGCCGGTGACCTTTCGGGCGACGATACGGCCGTCCTTCATCACGCCGTCCTTGATGACGACTTTTTCGGCCGCGCGGGGCGAGGATATCTGCATTTCCTCCTCACGGCTGTAGACAAAGGAGACCGGCCGGCCCGTGAGCTTGGCGCCGAGGATGGCGATGGGCTCGACGATGACGTCGACCTTGCCGCCAAAACCGCCGCCGACCGTGCCGCCGACGAAATGCAGCTTGCTGCCCGGCATCTGCAGGATGATCGAGGTGTTGTCGAGGGTGAAGAACATCGCCTGCGTGTTGGTGTAGCAGGTGAAGCGGTCATTGCCTTCGGGCGCCACCACGCAGCCGGTGGTCTCGGTCGGCGCATGCTCGATCGGCGAGGATTGGTAGCTCTGCTCCAGGATATGGTCGGCGCCGGCAAAGCCCGCCTCGACATCGCCGAAACGCACCTTGCGGCACTCGCCGCTGTCATAGAGGTAATAGTTCTGGCCGTGATATTCGTTGACCAGCGGCGCGCCGGGCTTCAGCGCTTCCTCCATGTCGAAGACGGCCGGCAGCACTTCGTAGTCGATCTTGATCTTGGCTGCGGCCTCCTGCGCGGCGCGCTCGGTCTCGGCAAGCACCGCCACCACGGCCTCGCCCTTCCAGCGCACCTTGCCGTCGGCCAGCACCGTCTCGTCCTCAGGGCCGATCTGGATGAGGATCAGGATGGTGTAGACATTGTGCGGCACGTCCTTGGCGGTCAGTACCTTGACGACCCCCGGATGTTTCTCCGCCTCGGATGTGTCGATCGAGCGGATGCGGGCATGGTGGTGCGGGCTGCGCACCATCTTCAGGTGCAGCATGCCGGGAAAGCTGCGGTCTGCGAAAAAGGCGGTCTTGCCGGTGACATGGCCGGGCGAATCCGAACGCGGCCGGGGCTGGCCGATTTCGTGCAGATCGTCCTTGCGGACATCGGCGAAGTAGTTCTTGCGCAATTCCATCGTTGGTCCCTCAGGCCGCGTTCTGCGAATTGGCACGGGCCGCCGTGAGCACTGCCTGGATGATCGGCTCGTAGCCGGTGCAGCGGCAGATATTGCCGGACAGCGCCTCCACCACCTCGTCGCGGCTGGGGTTTGGCGTGTGGTCGAGCAGCACCTTGGCGGCCATGATCATGCCCGGCGTGCAGAAGCCGCATTGCGTGGCGAAGGTGTCGAGGAAGGCGCGCTGCAGCGGATGCAGCACGCCGCCTTCGGCGAGGCCCGATGTCGTGGTGATGGCAGCGCCATTGCAGGTTTCGGCCAAGGTCAGGCAGGACAGCCTGAGTTCGCCGTCGATGATGACCGAGCAGGCGCCGCATGTGCCTTGGTGGCAGCCGCCCTTCGGCGAGGTGTCGCCGATCTTGTCGCGCAGAGCGTTGAGCAGCGTCGTGCCGCTGTCGATGAATTCGGCTTTCTCGGAGCCGTTGAGCGTGAATTGAACCGGGATCTTCGCCATGTTTCCTCCTTGCGCGCCTGCCCGACGGATCGGACAGACGCGCGCCCCCCAACGGTGATTTCAGGCCAGCAGCAGCCGGCCGAGATGGACCGGCAGGACTTCAGCGCGGTACCATGCGCTGGCGATCGGATCGGTGACCGGCGCAATGCCCTCGGTGGCGGCGGCCAATGCTGCCGCGATGCCGTTCTGGTCGAGTTTCTTTCCCTCGAGCGCCTTTTCCGTCGCCTTGGCCCGCATTGGCCGGTCCGCCATGCAGCCAAGCGCGATCCGCGCCGAGGACACGGTGCCGTCGGCGGCCTGTTCCAGGACGGCCGCGATGCTGAGCACCGAAACGCCTTTGGGCTTGACCCGCGACACTTTCAGGAAGCGGAAGCCGTCGGCCTTTGGCAGTGTGAAACCGACTGACGTGACGATGGAGCGGCTGCCGTCCCGCTTGGCGAGAAAAGTCTCGATCGGCAATTCGCCATCCTCGGTGCCGACCATGGCGTCGAGCGCCAGCAAGGCCACGGCGAAATCGCCATAGGGTGCCGGCGCGAACAGATTGCCGCCGACGGTCGCCATGTTGCGGATCGCCGGACCGCCGACGGCGCGCGCGGCCTTGGCAAGGATGGCGAGCTCGGGATGATGGGCGATCGCCGCCATGGTCACCGATGCGCCGACATGGACCTTGCGGTCGGCGACCGTGATGGCCGTGAGCGCCGGGTCGGTCGATCTGACAAGGCCGAAGACCAAAACATCGCCTTCATTGGCGGCGCGGACCACGAGTGTGCCGCCGCCGAGATAGCGGGTGCCGGGCGCCTTCAGCGCCGCATTGGCGTCCTTCACGGTCGGGAAAGTCTGGAGGGCAAGCGCCATGGAACGCTCCTGTTCTGAAGCCCAGTTCAGCTCTGGCCGGCAAAATGACTCTTCAGGGCGTTGAAACCGCCCTGGAAGACGTTGGTGCCCATGCCGGCGGCGATCTTGTCGGCTTCTTCGGGGGCTGCATCGAAGCTGGCGGTCCATTCGGCATAGGTGCGGTCGCCATCGGTGACACGCCTGAGCTGCAGCGTCGCCTTGTGGTTGGTCAGCGGCTGCGGCGTTTCCAGGATGGAATAGCTGACGAGGAAGTTCTCATCGGAAAGGTCGAGCAGTTTTTCGCGCAGCCGCGCGCCGGTGATCAGCTCGAAATTGCGCACGCAGCCGATCGTCGAGGCGTCCTTGCCATCCTCGATATGGCTTTCGACCATGCGCGGATGCCAGCCCGGCAGGCCGTTGAAGTCGCGTATGCGCGACCAGACCTTTTCGACCGGCGCGTCGATGACGCTGGAGATGGTGACTTTTGCCATAGGACGTTCCCTTGCGAATGCGATAGTCGGGCAAGGGTAGGGCGGTGGCCTGGCTGACGCTTATCAATGCGTCTTGTGCGCGTATCAAGGAGTCTGAAAAAAGCAGGCTCAGGCGGTTGCCCGCGCGGCCTCGCGATAAAGCGTCGGCGGCACGCCGACATGGTCGCGGAAGAAGCGCGAGAAATTGCCCTGCGTGGTGAAGCCGAGATTGCAGGCGACCGAGATCAGCGGCTCCTGCGACCAATGCAGCTGCCGCACGGCTTCCTCCATGCGCAGCGTGTTCCAGTAGACGTTGGGCGTCAGATTGGTCTGTTCCTTGAACAGGGCGAAGAAATGCGGCCGCGACAGGCCGACGCTGCGCGCCACATCGTCGAAGGAGATGCGTTCGCAGACATTGGCCTTCATCAGCTGGATGGCCTTGCGGACGCGGAAATCCTGCAGGGTGTTGGTGCGGGTGCGCGCCTCCTGCGGCGCCGACGCATCGGCGGCATCGAGCACCGAATCAATGAAGCGCTCGATCTCGTAATTGGCAACATCGTCGACGCTTTCATTGTCGGTCAGATGGTCGAGCAGGCTGGCGGCGGCCTGGTGCAGCCAGGGCTCCAGCGTGATCGCCGCCTGGGCAAACAGCGGCGCGGAGGAGGGCAGGTCGCGTCGACGGCGCGCCCAATCGGGATCGATGTAGAAGGCGAGGAACAGACCGGGCGTCCCGTTTTGCGACAGGACGTGGCTGTGCGGCTGGAAGGAATTGATGCCGGCGGCGGTGCAGGAACCGAGCCTTACCGTCTCGCGACCGATGGTCATCTCGCCGGCGGTGCCTTCGAGCCAGATGATGATATGCGCCTCGACATGGGCATGGGTGACGAAGTCGCTTGCGACATTCAGGACAGAAACATGTCCGAACCGGCCCCAGTAGAGCCTGATCGCTTCCGTCATGGGTATATCCTCCCGCAGACGACTGGCCTCCCTTCGCCTGCCTGGAGATTGTGCTGCCGGTTGCCTGTTTCCGTCAAGACATAGGCTGTTGGCGGCAAACGGTGGTGGCTCGCTCCGGCTGATTTTCAGACTGAGCGATAGGAACCGGAACGAACAGCGCTTGGCAATGTCCTTCTCCCATGAGGGAGAAGGACAGGCACTTAAATGTCAGTCGTTGCGCCTGAAATTGCGGATGCGGTCGAACAGCACCGCCAGCAGGATGGCGCCGCCGATGAAGGTGCCTTGCCAAAAGGCATTGATGCCAAGCAGGCCAAGGCTGTTGCGGATGACCTCGATGAGGGCCGCGCCGACAATGGCGCCGAAGGCGGTGCCGACGCCGCCGGCCAGGTTGGCGCCGCCGATGACGGTGGCGGCGATGACCTGCAGCTCCATGCCGGTGCCGAGATTGGTGGTGACGGCGCCGAGCCATCCGGTCTGGATGATCCCGGCAATTCCCGCCGACAGCGCCGATATCATGTAGACGGCTACCTTGATCTGCTTCACTGGGACGCCGGTCAGCGTTGCCGCGTGCTCGTTGCCGCCAATGGCGAAGATGTGCCGGCCGAACTTGGTCCAGCGCAGGATGAAGCCGGTGATCAGCGCCAAAAGGATCATGTAGAGCACCGGATTGGCGATGCCGAACACCCAGGCGCCGCCGCCGAGCGCCAGCAGCTTGTCATGGTCCGGCCCGAACTGGAAGACGACGGTGTTGTTGGAGGCGACCATGGCCAGGCTGCGGGCAATCGACAGCATGCCGAGCGTCACCACGAAAGGTGGAAAGCCGAGATAGGCGGTCAGGATGCCGTTGAAGGCACCGATGGCGAGCGCGGTGGCGATCGAGGCCAGGATGCCGATTTCGATCGAATAGCCGGCATGCATGGTGACGGCCAGCACCATCGACGACAGGCACAGTACCGAGCCGACCGACAGATCGATGCCGCCGGTGATGATGACGAAGGTCATGCCGAGCGCGACGATGGCGACGAAGGTGATGTTGCGGGTGATGTTGTAGAGGTTCTTCGAGGTTGCGAAAGCGTCGGTGGCGAACGACAGGAAGATGCAGGCGAGGATGACGGCGATCACCACCCAGAAGGTCTGGGTGGAGAACAGCCGCGACAGGAAAGTGTGCTGCTTCTGCGCGATCGTCTGATCAAGGGTGACTGCCATTATCGACCTTTCCTGCCGGCGGCGATGCACGCCAGCCTGGTGAAATCCGGATTAGCCGCGCTCACGAGACCTGCTCGATGGCGCCAGTGATGAGCCCGGTGACCTCCTCGGGCGAGCTCGACGCGATTGCCTTGTCGGCGACCTTGCGTCCGCGCCGCATGACGATGACGCGGTCGGCGACGTCGAACACGTCGGGCATGCGGTGGCTGATCAGCACCACCGCTATGCCCTGGTCGCGCAGATGGCGGATCAGGTTGAGCACTTCGGCGACTTGCCTGACCGAGATCGCCGCCGTCGGTTCGTCCATCAGCACTATCTTGGCCTGCGACAGCATTGTGCGGGCGATCGCAACCGCCTGGCGCTGGCCGCCCGACATCTGCTTGACGAGATCGCGCGGGCGGGTCTCGGACTTCAGCTCGGCGAAGAGTTGGCCGGCGCGCTTGTACATCGCGGCATAGTCGAGGATGCGGAATGGACCGACGCCGCGCCGCAACTCGCGGCCGAGATAGACATTGGCGGCCGCTGTCAGATTGTTGCAGAGCGCAAGATCCTGGTGGACGATCTCGATGCCGTGCTGGCGGGCTTCCGCCGGCTTGTTCAGGATCAATTCCTTGTCGTCCATGCGCATGGTGCCATGGCTCGGATGGAAATTGCCGGCGATCATCTTGACCAGCGTCGACTTGCCGGCGCCATTGTCGCCCATCAGGCCGACGACCTGGCCGGGTTCGATCGACAGCGACACGTCGTTGACAGCCTGGATGGCGCCAAAATGCTTCGAGATGTTGGTGAGTTCGAGAACCGCCACCAGCCTGTTGCCTCCCATGTCTTGCTGCATGCCTTTTCCAGGTCGCAGCTCCGATATCGTGCTCCCCATTCCTCCCGGAAGCAACGATCTTCGGCATTTACGCGAATGCCCGCACGGGCGTCAATTGTCGAAATGGGCTATTTGTCAGACGAATAGCGACATGTGCCTCTGAAAAATCCGTTTTGTAGGACAAATAGCAATTGACGTTGGCGCCGCGCCGTTATTAGTTGACGGTCGGAGAAAGATATCCGGTCCCAAACCATTGTTGCGGCGGGACCGGTGGGAGGTTATCGGCCGTTCCGGCATGTTGGCGGTCCGGTCGCATCTGAAAATGCTTATCGGCCTTGCACGGCGGCACGAGCGTTGGCTCTGCCATCTCGCATCAGGTCGATTTGTATGGCGGGCACGCCGTGTCCGTCTGTTTCCAAGGGAGGACTGACATGAGGAAAACAGTATTGCTCGCCGCCGTCGCCGCCATGGCGCTGGGCGCCGGGCCGGCTTTGGCCAAGAAGCAGCTCGTCATCGTGGTGAAAGGTCTCGACAATCCATTCTTCGAAGCCATCCATCAGGGCTGCGAGAAATGGAACAAGGAGAACGCGAGTTCGGAATATGCGTGCTTCTACACCGGTCCGGCGTCGACTTCCGACGAGGCTGGCGAGGCACAGATCGTCCAGGATATGCTGAGCAAGCCCGACACGGTGGCGATGGCGATTTCGCCGTCCAACGCGCCGCTGATCGCGCAGACGATCAAGAGCGCCAATCCGTCGATCCCGATCATGACCGTCGACGCCGACCTTGCCAAGGAAGATGCAGCCCTTCGCAAGACCTATCTCGGCACCGACAACTATCTGATGGGCAAGAAGATCGGCGAGTACATCAAGAAGGCCAAGCCGAATGGCGGCACGATCTGCACGATCGAAGGCAATCCGGCTGCCGACAACATCCTGCGCCGCGCACAAGGCATGCGCGACGCTCTGACGGGCAAGGAAGGTCTCGCGACACTTGCCGGTGAAGGCGGATGGACGGAAGTCGCCGGCTGCCCGGTGTTCACCAACGACGACGGCGCCAAGGGCGTTCAGGCGATGACGGACATCCTCGCCGCCAACCCCAAGCTCGACGCCTTCGGCATCATGGGCGGTTGGCCGCTGTTCGGCGCGCCGCAGCCTTATCGTGACCTGGTTGGACCGCTGAAGGACCGGCTGGCCAAGAACGACTTCGTCATCGGCGCCGCCGACACGATCGGCGACGAAGTGGCGATCGCCAAGGACGGCCTGGTCACCGCCCTGGTCGGCCAGCGGCCCTTTGAAATGGGCTACAAGGCGCCGTCGGTGATGATCGACCTGATCACGGGCAAGAAGGTCGACGATCCGGTCTTCACCGGCCTCGATGAGTGCACCAAGGACACGGTCGACACCTGCATCCAGAAATAGGTCTTTCGATCCGGGGCGCCCGTCTGACGGGCGCCCCGTCAATTCCTGAGCGAGACGCCGTGGCAAGGGGCAACAGGCTCCGGCCTCGACGCGTCCGTGGTTTGGATTTTTCGGTGACGGGATCGGCGCGCCACAGGTTCGGGGTATCTCCGGGCGACAGGCGGTCGACCGTATTGGAACGTGGATGCCCCAGGACAAGGCAAAGAAGCAAGCCAGCCGGGCCAAGGCGCAAGCCAGCCGCGATCCGGCGGTCGTGCGCAGGGCGGATGCGGCGCACTTTCCCGGGTCCAGTGTTCATGCCTCGCTCGCCAGCGAGATTGGTCTGCGGATCGTGCGCGGCGACTATCCGCCCGGCAGCATCCTGCCCAACGAGGCCAAATGGGCCGAGACGTTCAACGTCAGCCGCTCGGCGGTGCGCGAGGCGATCAAAATGCTGATGGCCAAGAGTCTTTTGGCATCACGTCCCAAGATCGGCAGTTGGGTCGAACCGAAGGAGCGCTGGAACCTGCTCGACCGCGACGTGCTCGCCTGGTACGCGACCGCACCCGACCGTGAAACCTTCCTGCGCACCGTGCAGGAGTTCCGCCATATCATCGAACCGGAAGCATCCGCCTTTGCCGCCATGCGGCGCAGCGACGAGCAGATGGCCGAGATCAGCCTGGCCTGCCGCGAGATGGGCGAGGCTGCGAACCTGCCGGAACGCATCCGTGCCGACACGCGGTTCCACCTCGCCATCCTGCGGGCCTCGGGCAACGACCTTCTGGTGCCGCTCGGCGTGCTGATCGAGTCCGCGCTCGACCATCTCTTCGTCTTCACGACACGCCAGATCAGCGACCAGACCCGGGCGCAGAAACTGCACGAGGCGATCGAGAAGAACATCCGCCTGCAACGGCCGGCGGCGGCGCGCAATGCCGTGCACAAGCTGCTTGCCGACACCGATGAGGGGATCGGCAGCCGGCGGCGTTAGCCGTCCGGCGGTTAGAGCAATTCCAGGAAAAGTGTGAAACGGTTTTCCCGGGAAAAGCGCATAGCGCTTTCCCTGGGGAATTGCGTCAAACAAAGAGTTACAGCCTTAGATCGTCTGCTTCTTGCCATCCTTGGTCGGCATCAGATCGACGCCGTTGACCTTGCCGATATGGGTCGCCAGCATCGGCACGAACTGTTCGGCCGGGCCGGTGGCATGGGCGCCGGCGAAGGAGTTCTTGGTGGCGTTGCCGAGCGGGTTGGCGATGCCGGCGGCACCCGCCATCGATTCCAGATAGGTCAGGTCCTTGAAGGCGTTGGCGATGGTGAATTTGTGGGCGTCGCGGTCGCCTTCCAGTGTCCAGCGCATGAAGGTCTGGTAGAAGCCGCAATCCATGCGGCCATTGCGGATGACGCTGTCGAAACGCGGTGGCGAGATGCCGACCTTTTCGGCCAGGGCCAGCGCCTCGGAATAGATGGCGGCGTAGCCCAGCGAGATGAAATTGTTGAGCAGCTTCATGCGGTGGCCATCGCCGGTGTCACCGATATGCACGATGCGGCCGGCCCAGGTCTCGATTACCGGCTTGACCCTTGCAAAGACGGCGTCGGGTGCGCCGACCATGGCGTCGAGCGTACCTTCCCAGGCTTCTTTCGGCGTGCGACTCAGCGGCGCGTCGACAAAGTCGATGCCCAGCGCCCTGAGTTCGGCCGCAAGCGCCACGGTAGAGACCGGGTCCGAGGTCGAACAATCGACAACGACCGAGCCTTTCTTCAAGCCTTCCTTGAGGCCGCCGGGGCCTCGGATGATGGCCTCCACTTCGCGCGAACCGGTGACGCAGATGAAGACGATATCGGACGCCACTGCCACATCGTGCGAGGTCGACGCTTCCTTGGCGCCGCGGCCAAGAAGGTCCTCTGCCGGCTTGCGGTTCTTGCGGCCAAGGAATGTCAGGGGATAGCCCTTGTCGACGATGTTCTTGGCAATGCCGTGCCCCATCAGGCCAAGGCCGATGAAGCCGATCTTTTCGCGCGCGGTGGTGGTGTTCATGTCGTCGTCCTATTCCGGATTATCGATAATTGCGCCGCTGTTTTAGCCATATGCGGTTGCAGAAAGCAATATTGTCTGACAATAGACGGCAATTCCAGAGCCTGTCATGGAGACCACAATGACGAAGCGGATCATGTTCACCGGCGGCAGCGGCAAGGCTGGGCGTCATGTCGTGCAATATCTAGTCGAACACGGCTGCCAGGTGCTCAACATTGACACCAAGCCGCTCGACAATCCCAAGGTGCGCACGCTGATCACCGACATCACCGACAGCGGGCAGGTGTTCAACGCGCTGTCGAGCTATATGGGACTGCACGAATTCGACCCGTCGCTGCGCCCGCAACCGGTGGATGCGGTGGTGCATTTCGCCGCCATCCCGCGCATCATGATCACGCCGGACAATGAAGTGTTCCGCATCAATGCGATGGGCACCTACAATGTCATCGAGGCCGCGGTGAAGCTCGGCATCCGCAAGGTGATCGTCGCTTCCTCGGAGACGACCTATGGCCTAGTGTTCGCCAACGAGCCGCGTGACCCCAAATATTTCCCGCTCGACGAGGAGTATGACGTCGACCCAATGGACAGTTATGCGCTGTCCAAGGTCGTCAACGAGAAGACGGCGCGAGCCTTCGCGCAGCGCAATGGCACCGACATCTATGCCTTGCGCATCGGCAATGTCATCGAGCCGCATGAATATTCGCTGTTCCCGAAATGGTTCGCCGATCCGGGTTTCCGCAAGCGCATCGCCTGGAGCTATGTCGACGCGCGCGATCTCGGCCAGATCACGCTGCGCGCCATCGAGAAGGACGGGCTCGGCTACCAGGTGTTCAACGCCGCCAATGACGACACTTCGTCCGACCTGCCGACGGCCGAACTTTTGCGGCGGTTTTATCCCGATGTGCCGGTCAAGGCCGAACTCGGCGAATACGAGACGCTGCTTTCCAATCGCAAGGCGCGAGACATGCTCGACTTCCGTCCGGAGCATAGCTGGCGCAAATATGTCAAATAGGCCGAACGGGGATAAAATCGCGGCTGGGTTGTGCATAGAAGCGGGCTTTGCGGCCCAGCGCCCGCGCCGCGCTTGACAGGTTCCGCAAACCGGCCTTTCTGAAGTCCATGCGGGACGCAAAGCCGAACAAGGAAAGAGCGCCGAAAAAGCCGGCATCCGCCGAGCGCCAGCCCGGCGTTCGCCGATCCGATGCGGCGCGCATTCCCGGCGCCAGCGTGCACACGTCGCTGGCCAGCGAAATTGGCCTGCGGATCGTGCGCGGCGACTACCCGCCCGGCACCATCCTGCCCAATGAGGCGAAATGGTCGGAAACCTTCAGCGTCAGCCGGTCGGCGGTGCGCGAGGCGATCAAGATGCTGATGGCCAAGAGCCTCTTGGCCTCGCGCCCCAAGATCGGCAGCTGGGTCGAGCCCAGGGAACGCTGGAACCTGCTCGACCGCGACGTGCTCGCCTGGTACGCGACGTCGCCCGACCGCGAGGTGTTCCTCAAGACGGTGCAGGAGTTCCGCCACATCATCGAACCGGAAGCCACCGCCTTCGCCGCCATGCGTCGGACCGACGAGCAGATGGCCGAGATCAGCCAGGCCTGCCGCGAGATGGGGGAGGCGGCCACCCTGCAGGAGCGCACGCGCGCCGATACGCGTTTTCACCTGGCCATCCTGCGGGCTTCCGGCAACGACCTCCTGGTGCCGCTCGGCGTGCTCATCGAGTCGGCATTCGACCATCTCTTCACCTTCACCACACGAGCGGTCGACGACCTCAATCACGTGCAGAAGCTGCATGAGGCGATCGAGAAGAACATCCGGTTGCAACGCCCGGACGCGGCGCGCGCCGCGGTGCGCAAGCTGCTCGCCAACACCGACAACGTGATCAAGTCGCGCTAGGTTGTTGATATTCAGGTGACGCCGGCCTGCGAGCGGCAGTTTTTCTCGGCTCGGCCTGACCTGAATCTCAACACACCCGAGGCCGGAGCTAATCCTCCTTCTCGCGCCCGAAGGCCACGCGCAGTTCGTCCTTGGCGCGCTCAAGCACTCGTCGGCGTGTGGCGGGCAGGTTCTTGCCGGCGCGGTTGATGTAGAAATTCAGCATCGACATGGCGGATTGGAAAGGTTCGGCCTTGCGGCGATGGCTGTGTTCGGCCGACCGTTTGAGCGAGGCGGCGATCTTCCTGGCATCGTCGGACTCGAAGATGTGATCCTCGAGATCCATGGCGTCGCTGTGCTCGGTCACCTCGGCCGACCATTTCTGCCTGGCAGCGGTCATGGCTGGGACTCCTTTGCGGCTTGATGATCGGAAAACTCCAGACATTGGCGTCGGTTCCCGCTTTCTTGTCCGCTCTGGAGCCACGGATTTGCCCGCCGTGGCGCTGCTGCGTCCCGAGAATGCGCCGATAGTGGCGCAAACGGCAGCCGGTTTTCGTAACCGTCGACAGGAAACGCCTTTGACCCGAACCGACTTGAGCCGGCCGAGCCCCGGCATCGACAGTTCCTACGCCTGGATGCGCCTGGCCATCTCGATGGTGCTGGCGACGATCGGTGCGGTCGGCATGTGGGCCGTCGTGGTGGTGCTGCCTGCGGTGCAGGCCGAGTTCGGCGTCGACCGCGCCGCGGCATCCATGCCCTACACAGCGACCATGGTGGGCTTCGCCGCCGGCAATGTGCTGGTCGGCCGCGCCATCGATCGCATGGGGTATTGGATCCCGGCGCTGATTTCCTCCGTAGCACTCTCGGCCGGCCTCCTGCTTGCCGCACTTTCGACCTCGATCCTGCAATTCACCCTTGCCCAGGGTGTGCTGATCGGTGTCGGCACGTCAGTGATCTTCGGGCCGCTGATCGCCGACATCTCGCACTGGTTCAACCGCCGGCGCGGCGTCGCGGTAACGGCGGCGGCGGCCGGCAATTACCTCGCCGGCGCGCTCTGGCCGACCATCATGCCGACGCTGATCAAGGTGGAAGGCTGGCGCTTCAGCTATGCGGCCATCGGCATCTTCTGCCTGGTCACCATGGTGCCGCTGGTGCTGATGCTGCGGCGCGGCGCTCCGGAGGCTGCCGCTGCTGGGTCGCCGGGAAGCCGGTCTGTGCAACCGATTCCAATGTCGCCGGCGGCGCTGCAGGCGCTGCTGGTTATCGCCGGCCTTGGCTGCTGCGTGGCGATGTCGATGCCGCAGGTGCACATCGTCGCCTATTGCATGGATCTTGGATACGGCATTGCACATGGCGCCGACATGCTGTCGATCATGATGGCGGCGGGCGTCGTCAGCCGGCTTGCCTCGGGCTTCGTTGCCGATCGCATCGGCGGCGCCAAGACCCTGGTCATCGGCTCGGTGCTGCAATGCCTGTCGCTGCTGTTCTATATTCCGTTCGACGGGCTCGCCTCGCTCTATGTCGTGTCGCTGGTGTTCGGCCTGTCGCAAGGCGGCATCGTGCCCTGCTATGCGATCATCGTGCGCGAATATCTGCCGGCCAAGGAGGCCGGCCAGCGTATCGGCATCGTCATGATGGCGACGATCTTCGGCATGGCGATCGGCGGCTGGATGTCGGGCTGGATCTACGACCTGACCGGCTCCTACGCCGTAGCCTTCCTCAATGGCATCGCCTGGAATTTGCTGAACATAGTGGCGATAGGGCTGTTCATGTGGAAGGCAAGGGGCAGGGCCGTCATGGCAGCCTGAGGCGCGCCTCGGCTTGACAATGGGCAAGGGCTGCGCGACCCCAGAGGCAAAGGGTTGCGGCAACAGGCCGGTGAGATGGCGACAGCTCAGATGATCGTATTGCGGGCGCGCTTCGGCGGCCATATGCGCGGGCGGTGGCCTTGATCAAGCCGCGCTCGCGCCGGGGCGGCGGCCGCCCGACCATATCGGATGTCGCGCGCAAGGCCGGCGTCGGCGCCATCACAGTGTCGCGGGCGCTGCGCGAGCCGGAGCGCGTCAGCCAGGATCTGCGCCGCCAGATCCAGGCCGCCATCGACGAACTCGGCTATGTGCCGGACCCCAATGCGCGGGCGCTGGCTTCGGCGCGTGCCGAGGTGTTCGGCGTGCTGGTGCCGTCGCTCACCAACAACGTCTTCGCCGAGGTGGTGCGCGGCATCTATGACAGCCTGTCGGACAGTCCGTTCCGCATCCAGCTTGGCAATACCCACTATTCCGGGCTCGAGGAGGAGCGACTCTTGCAGCTGTTCGGCTCGCAGCGGCCGGCAGCATTGATCGTCGCCGGCATCGACCAGACGCCAACCTCGCGAAAACTTCTGGAGAATGCCGGCTGCCCGGTGGTGCAGGTGATGGAGACCGGGCCCGATCCCATCGACATGATGGTCGGCTTCTCGCATCTCGACGGCGGCAGGACGGCGACCGAGCACCTGATCGAGGTGGGGTATCGCCGCATCGGCTTCATCGGTGCGCGCATGGACCCGCGCTCGCAGCGACGCCTTGCCGGCTACCGCGCGGCGATGGAGAAGGCCGGACTGTTCGATCCGCGCCTGATCACCACCACGCCGGTGCTGTCCAGCGTGCCGCTCGGCCGCGAATTGTTCCGCGATGCCCTGGCCAAGATGCCGACGCTCGACGGCGTGTTCTGCAACAACGACGACATCGCGCTCGGCGTGCTGTTCGAGTGCCATCGCGCCGCGATCGATGTGCCCAAGACCATCGGCATTGTCGGTTTCAACGATCTCGACATGATGCAGGTGGCGTTTCCCTCGATCACCAGCATCCGCACCTACCGCTACGAAATCGGCAGGCGGGCCGTCGCCATGGCGCTGGCGGCGATCGCCGGTGACCGACCACAGGAGCGGGTCGTCGATCTCGGCTTCGAGCTCAAGCGCCGCGAGAGTACAGCCCGCTGAACCCGCTTTTTAGAAGGCGCTCAAATGGCGCTTTACACAACGCTATGGTAGCGCTACCATTTTTCAGAACGAGCCTCGCGTCCGAAGTGTTCCGCTTGTTTATTATACATAAGCAACAGCTCACGCTTGTTTATTATGTATAATATGATAGTTTTTCTTCGGTCGATGGGGACGGCAAAGGGGAGGTTGGCGCGAAGGTCGTTGGCACCTGACAGGCGTGACTGGGCAAGGCGGGAGGGCCTGCCGGAAACGCGGGAATTGCATAAAACTGAAGCAACAAATCAGAACTGCAATCGGGAGGATTATCGATGATCAAGTCACTCGTCGGTGGCATCGTTGCCGCCACTGCATTCGTAATGTTGAGCTCGTCGGCGATTGCCGCGGGTCCCGAAATCGTCAAGGGTCCGGCTTCCGAGCCTGACTGTTTCGCGCCCTGGGCAGCCGACACGCAATTCTTCAAGTTCCCCAAGAAGGCCGGGCCGTACCGCATCGCGCTGGCCAACGGCTATATCGCCAACACCTGGCGCATCCAGATGGTGCAGACCGCAAAGGCCTATGCGGCACAGAAGGACGTCGCCGCGAAGCTGAAGGAATTCAAGGTCGTCTCGACCGGTGAGGACGTGCCGGCGCAGATTTCGGCGATCAACAACTTCATCGATTCCGGTTATGACGCGATCGTCGTCAACGCGCAGAACCCGACCGCATTCGGGCCTGTGATCAAGCGCGCCAAGGAAGCCGGCGTCGTGCTGGTTGCCTTCGATAACATTCTCGACACCAAGGACGCCATCAACGTCAATGTCGACCAGAAGGGTCTTGGCGAACTATGGGGCAAATGGTTGATCTCCCATGTGCCGAATGGCGGCAAGATCCTCGAAGTGCGCGGCGTTGCCGGGACCTCGGTCGACACTGATCGCCACAACGGCATCCACGAGGTTCTCGATGCCTCCGGCAAGAAATGGGCCGTCACCGAGGTCGTCGGCAAGTGGGATGACGGCGTCGCGCAAAAAGCTTCGGCCGATGCGATCGCCACCAACGGCCCCTTCGACGGCGTTACCGGGCAGGGCGGCGACACCGGTATCGTGCAGGCGATGATCGATGCCAAGCATCCCTTCGTGCCGTTCGGCGGCGAGACCGAGAACGGCTTCCGTAAGTTCTGCGCGGCCCACGCGGCCGACGGGTTGAAATGCTCGTCAGCCGGTACCGGTCCGGCGCAGGTGGCGGTTGCCATCAAGACGGCGATCGCAGCGCTTGAAGGCAATGTCGTCCCGCAGTCGGTCAAGCTGCCGCTTGCCATCGTCGAGGATCCGAACTTCAAGGCAGGTCAGGATTTCTTCCCCGACCAATCCGATAATTTCTTCGTCGGCAATTCCTTCCCGACCTGCGGCATTAATTTCACCGCGCAGGAAATCATGGGCCAGACCAAGGCGGACCAGTAGCTGCAATCCCGGCGCCGTGGGATCTCCCGCGGCGCCGGTCACTTGATATGCTGATGATCAAAGCGCCCCGGGGAGGGCCGATGGACAGTGCGGTTCCGCTCTTCCGGATGGAAGGCATATCCAAGCGCTATGGTGGAGTGCGAGCTCTGGAAAAGGCGGAGCTTGTCGTCACATCCGGCAGCATCCACGCCATCCTTGGCGAAAACGGCGCCGGCAAGTCGACATTGATCAAGGTCATGGCCGGTGTCGTGGCGCCTGATGAGGGCCGCATGACGCTGGATGGCCGGGAGGTGACCTTCCTGTCACCGGCCGCCGCCAACCAGGCAGGCATCGTCTGCATCTTCCAGGAGCTGTCGCTGGTTCCAGATCTCAGCGTCGCCGACAACATCGTCATTTCCGATCCGCCCAAACGCTTCGGCATGATCGACCGCGGGGCACAGCGACGCATCGCCGAGGAGGCGCTGGCGCGCGCGGGCGCGGCCGACATCCATCCGCTGGCGCTGGTCAAGGATTTGCCGCTGTCGCGCCGGCAGATGGTCGAGATCGCCAAGGCGCTGGCCAGGAAGCCGCGCATTCTCATCCTCGACGAGGCGACCTCGGCGCTGACGGCGGCGGATGTCTCGAAGATTTTTGGCGTCCTGAAGCGGCTGCGCGCGGAAGGGCTGGCGCTGCTCTACATCTCGCACCGCATGAACGAGATCGCCGAACTTGCCGATCAGTGCACGGTGTTCCGCAATGGCCGCAATGTCGCCAGCTACAAGGCCGGCTCCAAGAGCGACAATGAGGTGGTCGAATTGATGATCGGCCGCGAATACAGTCACATCTTCCCGCCCAAGCCGGCGGCCGTGCCGGCTACAGCCGCACCCAGGCTTGAAGCCCGCAAGCTCTCCTGGACCGACCGGCTGCACAACATCTCGCTGACCGTCAGGGCAGGCGAGGTGGTCGGCCTCGGCGGTCTCGACGGCCAGGGCCAGCGCGAATTGCTGCTAGCCTTCTTCGGTGTGCTGCGCGGCCTTTCCGGCGAGGTGCTGATCGACGGCAAGCCGGTGGCGATCAGCAGTCCCGCGGCGGCCCGCGAGGACCGTATCGGGATGGCGCTCATTCCTGAAGACCGCAAGACCGAAGGACTGATGCTGCCGATGACAGTGCGCGAGAACCTGTCCTTCGCCGCGCTCGACCGGCTGTCCAAAGGCGGCATCATCGACCGCGCCGCCGAGCAGCGGCTGATCGACGACATGGTCGGCCTGCTCGCGATCAAGACGGCGGGTCTCGATATCCCGGTCGGCGCGCTGTCGGGCGGCAACCAGCAGAAGGTGGTCATCGCCAAATGGCTGATGCGCCAGCCGCGCATCATCCTGCTCAACGATCCGACGCGCGGCATCGATGTCGGCACCAAGCAGGAGCTCTATCAGCTGATGCGCAAGCTGGCGGACGCCGGGGCCGCGATCCTGTTCTATTCGACCGACTATGACGAGCTGATCGGCTGCTGCGACCGCGTGCTGGTGCTCTATGACGGCGCGGTCAAGCGCGAACTGGTCGGCGCCGAGATCACCGAGCGGGCGCTGATTGCAAGCGCGCTCAACATCCATGGCGAGGAGAGCCCGGTGGGCCTGGGAGCAAGCGCGTGAAGGATTGGCGCTACTGGCTGGCGGAGCAGCGCGGAACGCTGCTGGCGCTCGGCATCTTCATCGTCATGTTCATCATCTACACCTCGAACCATCCGGCCGGCTTCACCGCCAATGTGGTGCAGACGGCGGCGAACAAGGGCGTGCTGCTCGCTTTCGTCGCCATGGCGCAGACGCTGGTGGTGATCACCGCCGGCATCGACCTATCCGTCGGCATGATCTTTCTCCTGACCAACTGCCTGGCCTCCTGGCTGGTGGTGGGCACGCCCATGCAGACGACGCTCGGCGTCATCGCCGTGCTGGCGGTCGGTCTTCTGTGCGGCGCCGTCAACGGCGCCATCGTCATCTACGGCCGGCTGCAGCCGATCGTCGCCACCATCGCCACCGGGGCCGTCTATTACGGCATCGGCCTTTTGCTGCGGCCCTTCCCGGGCGGCTCGGTCAATGAGGATCTGGCCGATGCGATGACCGGACGCGTCTTCGATGTGGTGCCGGCGAGCCTCGTCGTGCTGTTCGCCATCGTGTTGTTGATCTGGGTGCCGTTCAGCCGCTCGGTGCTTGGCCGCGCTGCCTACGCTGCAGGATCGTCGGAGACGGCGGCCTATATGTCGGGCGTGCCGATCAGGCGCGGCAAATTCGCCGCCTACACGCTGGCCGGGCTGCTGGCGGCGATCGGCGGGCTGTTCCTGACCTTCTTCACCTATACGGGCGACGCTGCCTATGCCAGCGGCAACGCCTACACGCTGTTTTCGATCGCCGCCGTGGTGTTGGGCGGCGTCTCGCTGTTCGGCGGCAAGGGCAGCGCCATCGGCGCCATCTTCGGCGCGCTGGCCTTCCGCACCATTGGCGATCTGTTGTTCGTGTTCGATTTCGATCCGCTCTGGCAGCCGCTGTTCCAGGGCGTTATCCTGCTGATCGCGGTCAGCCTCGGCGCCTTCGCCCTGTTTCGGGTCCGCAACCGGCTGGAGTGGTTCCTGTGAGCGAAACGACGCTTGGCGGCATTGCCGGCCGCATGCCGAAATTCATCCGCCGCGCCGATCCGGCGGTGCTGACTGCGTTCGCCTGCATCGTGCTGTTGCTGTTCCTCGGCAGCCTCTATTCCAGAAGCTTCCTGTCGCCTGAATATCTGCTGCAGCAATTGAAGGTGGCCTCGTTCCTCGGCGTCATCGCCACCGGCATGATGCTGGTCATCCTGCTCGGCCAGATCGACCTGTCGGTGCCATGGTCGGTTGCGGCGGGCGCGATGATGGCCTGCGCGGCGGCGGCCTACGGTCCGCTCGGCGTGGCGCTGGCCATTCCGTTCGGCATCTTCTGCGGCGTGCTGATCGGCATCGTCAACGGCATCGGCGTCGCCTATCTGCGCATTCCCTCGATGATCATCACGCTCGCCACCAACGCCGTCGCGCAAGGGCTGATGGTGGTCTACACCGGCGGCTTCTCGCCCCAGGATTCGGCCACGGGTGCGATGCGCTACCTCGCCACCGGCTTTGCCATTCCGGGCGTTCCCAACGCCGTCATCATCTGGGCGCTGATCGGGGCCGCGATGGTCTTCGTGCTGACCCGCACCGGCTTTGGCCGCACCGTCTACGGCATCGGCAACCGCGAGCGCGCCGCGTATCTCTCCGGCATTGACACAAGGCGCGTGGTGATGATCGCCTTCGCCGTCTCCGGCGGGCTGTCGGCCTTCGGCGGCGTGCTGCTGGCCGGCTATGCCTCGAAGGCGGCGCAGTCAATGGGCGATGCGTATTTGCTGCCATCGATCGCCGCCGTGGTGCTTGGCGGCACCTCGATCCTGGGCGGGCGCGGCTCCTATCTCGGCACCGTCGCCGGCGTCATCCTGATCACGCTGCTGCAATCCATCCTGTCGGTCATGCAGATGCCGGAGGCGGGGCGGCAGATCACCTATGGCGTCGTCATCGTCGCCATGCTGCTGCTCTACGGCCGCGCGCCGGCAAGCCGCTAGAGCCGGATGATTCCAGGCCGAATCGACCCGAAATCTGAATCCGCCTCTAAATCAAGGAGATAGAGCATGATGTCGTCCGAAAACCGCTTCACACTTTTCGGCATCATGCTCTAGCCGTGGACGAAGAAGCAGCACAGGCGCCGGCGGGCGTTCCCGGCGCGGCGCCCCCGGCCATCGTGGTGATGGGTGTCGCCGGTTGCGGCAAGTCGGCTGTCGGCATCGCGCTGGCGGCCGGACTGGATGCCGTCTTCATCGAAGGCGACAGGCTGCATCCGCCGGAGAATGTGGCGCGCATGGCAAGCGGCGAGCCGCTCACCGACCAGTTGCGCGAAGGCTGGCTCGACGCCATCGGCGAGCGCATCGTGACGTCGATCGGCGAAGGGCAGGGCGTGGTCGCGGCCTGCTCGGCGCTGAAGCGCAGCTACCGCGAGCGCCTGCGCGGTTTTTGCCCCGACCTCGTCTTCCTCTATCTGGGGATCGACCCGGCGACGGCGAGGCAGCGGGTCGCCAGCCGCAAGGGCCATTTCATGCCGGCAAGCCTGGTCGACAGCCAGTTCGCCATCCTTGAGCCGCCGCGCAGCGATGAGCGGGCGCTGACGATCGACGCGACGCGTCCCGTCGCCGATGTCGTCGCGGACGCAATGCATCTGCTGGCCAATTCATGAGCCGGTACCCGTCGCCTGTCATGGCATCGCCATGGGCGATCATGGAATCTTACGATGACAAACGCCGCCCCTGGCCGTCGATCTAAATCTGCGAGGACAGCTCGACCGGGAAATCGTCGTTATCGGCATCGCGCATGGCGGCGAGGCTTCTGTTATCGAGCACCTCGGCAATCGCCTGGCGCACTTCCAGCATCATGTGCCGGACCTGGCAGGTCGCCTCGTCGCAATCCTCGCAGCGCTGGTACTGCGTGCGGCTGGCGCAGGGTATCGGCGCCAGCGGGCCGTCCAGCACGCGTACGACATGGCCGATCTTGATCTCGGAGGCAGGGCGGGCGAGGCGATAGCCGCCTTCCTTGCCCTTGCGGCTCTGGACGAAGCCGGCATTGCGCAACTCGCCCAGGATGGCGTCGAGGAATTTCTTCGGGATGTTGTTGGCGACCGCGATGTCGTTGACGAAGGCCAATTGGCCGACCGGCAAGCCGGAAAGATGCACGAGGGCCTTGAGGCCGTATTTGCCTTTTTTTGTCAGCATGCCCGAGTCAACCCGTTGAAGCCCCAACCACCCCGCATCTGGCGGCTGTTTGTGTGCAAATAATGACGATTTCGCCGCGCGATGATATTTCGCGAAAACAAGACGCCGAATGGCACGTTAGGCACAAACGCGTTGATTCTTTGTAACGTTTTGCCGGGATGGCGCCGTATTCGTCCTGGTGGATGGCAGAAACGAAGAAAGCCGGCTCGTTGCCGGCTTTCTTCATCTACTCAATCGATGCTGCAACCGTCAGCGGCTGCCATAGGCCTGGTCGAGCAGGCCGCCGGCGGCGAAATGCTCTTTCTGGATCTTGTCCCAGCCGCCGAAGACGTCTTCCACGGTCAGCAGGCGTATCTGTGGGAAATCGGCCTTGTATTTGGCGGCGACGGCCGCATCACGCACCCGGTTGCCGTTCTGGGCGAGGATGTCCTGGCCCTCCGGCGTGTAGAGGAAATCGAGATAGGTCTTGGCCAGTTCGCGCGTGCCGTGCTGGTCGGCGACCTTGTCGACGATCGCCACCGGGAATTCGGCGAGCAGGCTGACCGAGGGCGTCACCTGCTCGAACTTGTCGTCGCCGTACTCCTTGCGGATGCCGCGCGTCTCGGATTCGAAGGTGATCAGCACGTCGCCGATCTCGCGCTGCACGAAGGTGGTGGTCGCGGCGCGGCCACCCGTGTCGAAGATCGGCACGTTGTTGAACAGCTTGGTGATGAACTCCTTCACCTTGGCGTCGTCGCCCTTGAAGGCTTCTTTGGCGTAGGCAGTGGCCGCCAGATAGGTGTAGCGCGCATTGCCGGAGGTCTTCGGGTTGGGGAAGATCACCTGCACGTCGTCGCGCACCAGATCGTTCCAGTCCTTGATGTGCTTGGGATTGCCGGCGCGCACAAGGAACGAAGGCAGCGAATAGAAGGGCGAGGCATTGTCGGGAAAGTCCTTCTGCCAGTCGGCGGAGACGAGCCCTTTCTTGACCAGGAAATCGACATCGGTGACCTGGTTGAAGGTGACGACATCGGCGCCAAGGCCCTCGGCGATGGCGCGCGCCTGCGCCGAGGTGCCGGCATGCGACTGGTCGACGGTCACGCCCGGATGTCCGGCGACGAAGGCCTTGTTGACCTGGACGAACAGTTCGCGGCCAACGTCATAGGAGGCGTTGAGCAGCTTGTCGGCCGACCAGGCTTGGGAGGATGCGAGGAACAGGCCGGCAACAGTGGCAACGCCGAGGAAAAATCGCTTCATGAAAAAGGCTCCGGATGCAATGCGTATGCTAACCATAGCCGTGGCGCAGGGGGCGGGGCGAGGCATCGAGGCGAGGGCCTGGGTCTTGTTGCTAGAAAAACTGTTGCCCGAACAGGTGGATCGTAGGATTTTCTTTCAAGAGGGTCATGCTGTATAGCGGATGAAAGATTAGGTCACTGCCATCGGGCGAGAAGTCCCTTTGGCATACCAAAGTCGCCGTGGTCTCACGCCGCCGGAAACAGCTTCCAACGCCCCGGACGGAACGCCACCCGGCTCTTCTGGGCCGCGGGATGGCCGACAGGCAGCTCGATCTCGACCCGCTGGCGCTCGCCGCCGATTTCGAGTTCGACGCGCCGTGTGCCGGCGACGCGGCGACTGGCTGCGACCGTGCCGGCGATGCAGCCGCTGCAGCCGTCGAGCAGTTCGACATCGTGCGGGCGAAAATACAGCGTCGCCTCGCCCTCGGGCGCGTGCGGCGCCGACAGGCCGATCGGGCGGTCGGCGAGCCAGATCTCGCCATTCTCGACCTTGACGGGAAGCGAGCTCGATTCGCCGATGAAGCCGTAGACGAAGGGCGAGTTCGGCGTGTCGTAGATATCGTCGGCGGTGCCGACCTGTTCGATGCGGCCCTGGCTCATCACCACGACGCGGTCGGCAAGCTCCAGCGCCTCTTCCTGGTCGTGGGTGACGAAGACGGTGGTGTGGCCGGTGCGGTCATGGATCTCGCGCAGCCAGCGGCGCAGTTCGCGGCGCACCTGCGCATCGAGCGCGCCGAACGGCTCGTCGAGCAAAAGCACCTTGGGTTCGATCGCCATGGCACGCGCCAGCGCCACACGCTGGCGCTGGCCGCCGGAGAGCTGTGCCGGATAGCGCTTTTCCAGCCCCGAAAGCTGGACGAGGTCGAGAAGCTCGGAGGCGCGGCGGCGGATTTCCTGCGCCGGTGGCCGCGAGGATCCGTGCCGGACTTTCAGGCCGAAGCCGATATTGTCGGCCACCGTCATGTGCCGGAACAGCGCATAGTGCTGGAAGACGAAGCCCACATTGCGCTCCTGGATCGACTTCTGCGAAGCATCCTCGTCGCCGAAGAAGATCTTGCCGCGCGTCGGCCGTTCCAGCCCGGCGATCAGCCTGAGCAGCGTCGTCTTGCCGGAGCCGGACGGCCCCAGCAAGGCGATCAGCTCGCCCGACTTGATGTCGAGCGACACGTCATGGAGCGCCGGAAACCGCTCGAACTCCTTGCGCACGTTGGCAACGCGAACTTCCATACAAATCCCTTTGTAGTTGATGCATGTCGTTGTCCCAAAACCGGCTCCCACTTTTGGGCGACATGCATTTAGTCAGTGTCCGCGCGTCGCGGCGAGTTCGGCGCCGTAGCGCATCTCGAGCAGTGTTTTCAAGACCAGCGTGACGAGCGCCAGCCCGGCAAGCAGTGAAGCGACGGCAAAAGCACCGACGGCATTGTACTCGTTGTAGAGGATTTCGACATGCAGCGGCATGGTGTTGGTCAGGCCTCTGATATGGCCCGACACCACCGACACCGCACCGAATTCGCCCATGGCGCGCGCGTTGCAAAGCAGTACGCCGTAGAGCAGGCCCCATTTGACGTTGGGCAACGTGACATACCAGAAGGTCTGCCAGCCATTGGCGCCGAGCGAAAGGGCGGCCTCCTCGTCGCCATTGCCCTGTTCCTGCATCAGCGGGATCAGTTCGCGGGCGACGAAGGGGAAGGTGACGAAGACGGTGGCCAGCACAATGCCAGGCACGGCGAACAGGATCTGGATGCCATGCGCCTTCAGCCACTCACCGAGCAACCCTTGCGCGCCGAACAGCAGCACATAGACCAAGCCCGAGATGACCGGCGAGACCGAGAAGGGCAGGTCGATCAGCGTGGTGAGAAACGCCTTGCCCTTGAACTCGAACTTGGCGATCGCCCATGCAGCGGAGATGCCGAAGACGACATTGAGCGGCACAGAGATCGCTGCGACCAGCAGCGTCAGACGGATGGCCGAGCGAGCGTCCGGCTCGCCCAATGCCAGCGTATAGGCACTGATGCCTTTCGCCAGCGCCTCGTGGAAGACGATGATCAGCGGCAAGAGCAGGAAGACGCCGAGGAAGACAAAAGCGATCGCCATCAGCACGGCTTGCGCGGGACGGCTTTCCGTCACCGCGGCCGAGCGGCTCTCATGGTAGGGTTCGTAGGATTTGATTTCGGGATCAGCCATAGCGCTTGCGGCTCCATGTCTGCACGAGATTGACGACCAGAAGCATGACGAACGATAGAGCCAGCATGATCGCCGCGATCGCGGTCGCCGCCGGGTAATTGTATTCCTCCAGCCGGATGACGATCAGCAGCGGCGCGATCTCGGATTTGTAGGGCAGGTTGCCGGCGATGAAGATGACCGAGCCGTATTCGCCGACGCCGCGCGCGAAGGCCAGCGAGAAGCCGGTGATGATGGCCGGTGCCAGGCCTGGAAACAGCACGCGGGTGATGATCTGGAAGCGGTTGGCGCCAAGCGTGGCGGCGGCTTCCTCCACCTCCCTGTCGATCTCCTCCATGATCGGCTGCACCGTGCGCACGACGAAGGGCAGGCCGATGAAGACCAGTGCCACGACGATGCCAAGCGGCGTGTAGGCAACCTTGACGCCGAGCGGCATCAGCAATTTGCCGATCCAGCCATTCGGCGCATACAGCGTGGTGAGCGCAATGCCGGCGACCGCGGTTGGCAGGGCGAAGGGCAGATCGACCATGGCGTCGACGATGCGGCGGCCGGGAAAGCGGTAGCGCACCAGTACCCAGGCGACCAGCGTGCCGAAGACGACATTGACGGCCGCCGCGAGGAAGGCGGTGCCGAAGCTGATTTCCAGCGCATTGATGGTGCGGCGGTCGCTGGCGATCGCCCAGAATTCAGCCCAGCCGAGCGAGGCCGAGCGCCAGATCAGCCCGGACAGCGGAATGAGGATGATGAGGGTGAGGTAGGCAAGCGAGAAGCCGAGCGTCAATCCGAAACCTGGAATGACACTCGGCTGCCTGAATCGCCACCCCGCCTGAGCGGGTGCTGTGGTCATGGAGTTCTGGATCGTCCCTTCTCACTCAACCAGATTGTCGCCGAAGAAGCGCATTCACGGGCTTCTTCGGGCTCTGCCCAACCTCACTGGGCCGGCTTGTAGATCTGGTCGAATATACCACCATCGCCGAAATGATAAGGCTGCGCCTTCTTCCAGCCGCCGAAAAGCGGATCGTCGATGGAGATCAGCTTGATGTCGGGGGTCTTGGGCAGATCCGCCGGCGCCACCAGTTCGGGCTTGGCCGGACGATAGTGGTTCTTGGCGATGATCGTCTGGCCTTCCTTGGAATAGAGCCAGCCGAGATAGGCTTCGGCCACCTTGCGCGTGCCCTTGGCATCGACGTTGGCGTCGACGATAGCCACCGGCGGCTCGGCCAGGATCGATGTCGGCGGATAGACGATCTCGAAATTGTCGGCACCGAATTCGTCGAGTGCCAGATAGGCGTCGTTTTCCCAGCCGATCAGCACGTCGCCGATGCCCTTTTGCGCGAAGGTGACGGTCGAGCCGCGCGCGCCGGTGTCGAGAACCGGGGCATTGGCGTAGAGCTTGCCGACGAATTCCTTGGTCTTGGTTTCGTCGCCGCCATCATGGGCGTTGGCGTAAGCCCAGGCGGCCAGATAGTTCCAGCGGGCGCCACCGGAGGTCTTCGGATTGGGTGTGATCACCTGGGTGCCGTCCTTGACCAGGTCGCTCCAGTCGTGGATTCCCTTGGGATTGCCCTTGCGGACCAGGAAGATGATGGTCGAGGTGTAAGGCGCTGAATTGTTTTCGAATTTCTTGCGCCAGTCGGGATTGATCTTCTTCGATTTGGAGACGATTGCGTTGATGTCGCCCTCGAGCGCCAGCGTCACCACATCGGCGTCGAGGCCGTCGATCACGGCGCGGGCCTGGGCACCCGATCCGCCATGCGATTGCTGGATGGTGATCGCCTCGCCGGTCTCGGCTTTCCAGTGGGCGGCGAAGGCCTCGTCATAGGCCTTGTAGAGCTCACGCGTCGGATCATAGGACACGTTGAGGATGGTGGTGTCGGCAAACGCGAAACCGAGCGTGCCGAACTGGACAGATGTGGCGACCAGTGCGCCGAGCAGTTTCCGGAAATGAGGTTTGGTCATTTCTGCCTCCGTTGAACCCGGGCCAAATCTAGCGAATTGATAGAAATTAGATGCATCGAATGTTGCCTTTTTTGCCCTCCTGAAGAAAATCTTCGACGATCTCCTGCTGCATCGGGAAATATTTTCCTCGCCGGCGCCCGGCGCGGATTCGAGGTCCTAACTAGGGATGCGCGGTGCCGAGGCAAGGCCGCACGGTCCGGCACATCACTCGGCGCTCACCGGGAAATCGAAGCGCTGGGTGGGAAGGGGCTCATGCCGGAGCGTATAGTGCCACCATTCCCGCGCGTAGTTCTTGAAACCGCCGGCACGCATGGCCTCGACGAGCAGCTTGCGGTTTGCTGTCGCTTCATTGCCGAGCGGGCGATGCGCCGTCTCGCTCGTCGGGTCGAAACAGTCGAAACCGCTGCCGAAGTCGAGCGTATCGGCATCGATGGCGCCGCAGGCGGGTTTGGCGACGGATGGGCCGTCGGCCCGCGCAATCGCGACATCGACGGTCGAACCGCGCGAATGGGTCGACAACTCACCAACATAACCCTTGGCGATGAGGTCGCCACGCCGAACCCCGGGATACCATTGCGGATCGGGCGGCCCGCCTTGTCGCGTCCAGTCGCCCATGTCGGCGACGGCACGGGCAGGGCGGTAGCAGTCGAAGACGACCAGCGTCAGGCCTCGAGCGGCGATTGCCTGCTGGACGCCGGCAAGAGCTTGCGCCGCCTGCAAGGTGAGAATGCAGAGTGGTGCGTCGTAGCCGGTCACCTTGCGGTGTAGGAAATTGTCCGCGCCGGCGTAGCGGATGTCCTGGCGGATGGACGGGGCGATATCGGCGAGGCGGACGAAGCCGGCGGGGAGGGCATCGGCATGTGCCGGCAGAACGGAAGCGACAACCGTCAGCGCGTAAAAGCCAACCCGCAGAATCGCCTGGCTCACTCTATTCAACGAACACTTTCACGCTGGCCGCTCGCCCGGCCGCGTCGATCACGGTCAGCGTCGAGTAACCGGTGCCGTCCGGTTGCCAGGTCGCGGTGCGGCGGCGGTCGATGCCAACCAGCGGTTTGCCGTTCGCAAGCCAGCGGAACGGCGCACGGCCGCCTTGCAGCTTGAGCACCAGCGGCGTGGCGTCGGCGGAATTCGTGGCGAGGTCGACGCGGGCGCCGTCCGGCGGGAAGATGATCGTCGGCGCGGGCTCGGTCGGCGTCGCCTGCACCAGGCCATCGGCGCCAGCGCCGAAGCGGGCGAGCGTCACCGGCAACTCCTCGCGCTTGGGGGTGAAGGCGCCGGGCGGCTTGCCCGGCAGCGGCACGGTCGCAAGGCCTGAGCGGACAAAGCCCTCGAACAGGATGGGAGCGGCCGAGACATAGCCGGAAAGGCCCGGCACGGCGCTGGCGTCCGGGCGACCGACCCAGACGCCTAAGACGTAGCGGCCGTCGAAGCCGACCGACCAGGCGTCGCGGTAGCCGTAGGAGGTGCCGGTCTTGTACGCGATGCCGCGCTGCAAGGCGCCTTCCGGTGGCTTGACCCCCGACAAGATGTCGATGATCTGCCAGTTCGCCTGGTCGTTGAGGATGGTGGCGGTGGTGCGCTCGGCATTCGTCGGCTCGGTGCCGTCATGCAGCGTGTGCGTCTTGCCGCCATTGGCGAGCCCCGTATAGAGCTGGACGAGATCGCGCAGCGTGACGCCAACGCCGCCGAGGCCGATGGCCAGGCCCGGCGCCTCGTTGACCGGCAGGATCGGGTTGACGCCGGCCTGACGGAAGCGCGCGGTCAGCCGCGCCGGGCCGACCGCATCGAGCACGCGGATCGCCGGCACGTTGAGCGACAATTGCAGTGCCTGCCGGACGCTGACATCGCCCTGATAGCCCATGTCGAAATTCTTGGGCCGGTAGCCGCCGAAATCGACCGGGCTGTCCTCGATCAGCGTTTCCTGCGCCACCAGCCCCTGTTCGAAGGCGAGGCCATAGATGAACGGTTTCAGCGTCGAGCCGGGCGAGCGCACGATCTTGGTCATGTCGATCCAGCCGGAGCGGCTGGCATCGAAGAAATTGGCCGAGCCGACTTCGCCCAGAATGTCGCCGGTGCGGGAATCGGCCAGCACCATGGCGACGGACAGACGCGGTCCGAGCTTGGTCGCGGCGTCCCTGGCCACCTGTTCCAGTCCTTCCTGAACGCTCTTGCGAATCGTCAGCTTGAGCGGCTCGCCGGGAACGGCCCTGGGCAGCATCGCATAGGCGGCGTGCGGGGCAAGCGCCGGCAAGGCGCGGCGCAGGCCCGACACGTCGTCAAGGGCGGCGCGCGCGGCCTCGCGTTCGCCGATCAGGCCGGACGAGACCATGCGGGTCAGCACGCGGTCACGGGCGGCGTGGGCGATTGCGAGGTTGCGGTCGGGCCGGCGCTTCTCCGGCAATTGGGGCAACGCGACGAGCAGGGCGGCTTCCGAAACGGTGAGTCTCTTCGGCTCCTTGCCGAAATAGGCAAGCGAGGCGGCGCGCACGCCTTCGAGGTTGCCGCCATAGGGCGCCAGCGTCAGATAGCGTTCGAGGATCTCGCGCTTGGAGAGCCGCCGCTCGATCTGGATGGCGCGCAGCATCTGCTTGATCTTGGAGCCGAGGCTGCGGCTTTCGCGCGGCTCGATCAGACGGGCCAGCTGCATCGACAGGGTCGAGCCGCCAGAGACGATGTGGCCGCTGGCGCCGAACTGGCCGGCTGCGCGGCAAAGCGCCAGCACGTCGATGCCCTGATGGTCCCAGAAGCGTTTGTCCTCATAGGTGACCAGCATGTCGACGAACTGCTTGTCGACCTGGTCGATCCGGGTTTCGAGCCGCCAGTAGCCGTCCGGCGTGGCGAAGGCGCGCAACAGCTGGCCGTCGCGGTCCTGGACTTCGGTCGAGACCGTGAGTTCCGCCGGCAGCGGCGGCGGGAAGGCGCGGTCGAGTTCCCAGAGGGTGGCGACGGACACCGCGAGAATGCCGGCGCAGGAAGCTGCCGTTATGGCGGCGCGGCGAAGGAATCTTCTTGAAAGCATGGCGTCGCCCCTCATTGCCCTGTCGGGCATTTCTCCCCGTACAGAGACGGGGAGAAAGGAGCCTTCACAAAGGCTTTCGCCAATTTCCAAAGTTGCAGAATCGGCGCTGACGATTGCGGCAGTCCCCTTCTCCCCGTCTCTATACGGGGAGAAGGTGCTGGCAGGCGGATGAGGGGCAGCGCCATCGTCCTGTTCATGTTCACCACAGGCACCTTACGGCGCCTTGATTTCCATCATGCCGGTGGCGGTGCGGGCCGAGTATTGCGGCCGGTACATGTCTTCCACGGTTGCCGCCGGATGGGCATAGGTGCCCGGCGTCACCGCGCGCACGACATAGGCGAGCGTCAGATTGTGGTCGTGATCGCCGTCGGCCGGGTTGAACGCCGCGACGAAACGGTCGTCGCGGAATTCGAGATGAGCCGCGTCGGTCTGCGCCAGCCAGGAGAAGTTCGTCAACTGCGCGCTGGAGACCAGGCCCGGATTGTCTATCTCGAAGCCGGCCGGCAACAGGTCGGTGACCAGCAGGCGCGACGGCCAGCTGTTCTGCTCGGTGACCTTGAGCACGACGACATAGCGTTCGTTCTGGGTTGCCTCCGTCACATTGGCTTCGGTGCCGTCGAGCTTGTAGTAGGTGCGGCTGATGCTGAAGCCGTCACCGCCGGCCGGCAGTGGCTGGATCGGCGACGCCACGGTGGTGACGACGGCCTGCAGCGGGGTCTTGCCGGTGTTGGCGATTTCGAGCGGGCTTTCGACCAGTTCGGAGCCGTTGACCTGGTTGGAATAGCCACCCGAATGCGGCGCGCCATTGACGGAGAGCGTGATCGAATCATTGCCCTCCTTCAGCGCGCGGGCCGCCAACAGCATCCAGGAATCGTCCTGGGTGCTGGTCCAGCGCACTTCGGCGCGTTGCCGGGTCACCAGCTTGATCAGCTCCGGCACGACCGACGAAACCGGCTTCGATTCCGCCGCCAGCGACAGCATTGCCGCGCCGTCACGCAGCGCCGAACCGTAGTCGGAGCGGTACCAGTCGTAGTCGGTGCTCGATTTGGCGAGCTGCAGCGCGGTCTTGAAGGTCGCCTCCGAGCGCTGGGTGTCGCCGTAGAGCGCAAGGCTCGCCGCCAGCTGGGCAACGGCCATCGGGCTCGAGAAGGCTTCGAGCTGGGTGTCGGCGTAGTAGCGCAGATCGCCGATCGAGGCCTTCTTGTTGCGGGCCAGGACGTAGAGGGCGTAGGCGATCTCGCTGCCGCGGTCCTGTACGCTCTGGTCGTAGCCGAGCGAGTTCTGCAGATTGCTCAGCGCCTGGTTCATGGCCAGAGCCGGCACATCGTATTTCTGCTCGCGCGCCCTGGTCAGGAACTCGCTGACATAGGCGTCGAGCCACAGATCGCCGGAGCCCGGGCCCCACAGGCCGAAGCTGCCGCTCGAGGACTGGTAGCTCAGCACCTTGTAGATGGCGTCCTGGATACGGCCATGCAGGTCGGGGTCGCTTTCCATGCCGACGCCCGAGGCCATCTCGTTGACATAGAGAAGCGGCATGGCGCGGCTAGTGGTCTGCTCGGCGCAACCATAGGGGTAGCGGTCGAGCGTCATCAGGAGCGAGGGCACGTCGAAGGCAGCCGTCTGCGAAACGCCGACGCTGACGGAAGCACCATCAAGCAGGCTTGCCGCCAGCAGTTCCTTGTCGACGCGCAGCGCGCCGCCATTGCCCTTGAGGTCGACCACAAGGCGCGTGGTGACCGGCAATTGCGCCGGGCGCACCGGCACGTAGAGCGTCTGCTCGACCTTGGTGCCGTCGGCGTGCGCCAGCTTGATGGTGAGCGAGGCATTGCCCGGCGTCTTGGCGATCAGCGGCACGGTCAGCGTCTGGCGCTTGCCCTGGGCGAGCGTCAGCTTCTGGGGCAGCGGCTTGTCGCCCGTCGACAGGTCGCCTGTCGTGTCGATCGAGAAGGCATAGTCGCCGGCCGGGCCGTCGGTGTCGGCCACGTCAAGCCGCATCACGGCATTGTCGCCGGGGGCCAGGAAGCGCGGCAGGCCGGCGGTGATGACCACCGGGTCGCGCACGATGACATCCGACTGGGCATGGCCGACCGCTTCCTTGGTCCAGGCGACTGCCATGACGCGCACGGTGCCGTTGAACTGCGGGATGTCGAAGTCGATCCGTGCCTTGCCGTCGGCGTCGAGCTGGACCGGGCCGGAGAAGAAGGCGACCAGCTTTTCGGTGGGCGGGCTACCTTGCGCCTGCATGTTGGCGCCGTCGCCGCCGGTCCTGAGCTTGCCGGTGGTGCCCAGCGAGCCGTCGATCAGGCGGCCATAGATGTCGCGGATCTCCATGCCCAGCATGCGCTGGCCGAAGAACCAGTTCTCTGGGTCGGGCGCCTTGTAGTTGGTCAGGTTGAGGATGCCGACATCGACGGCGGCGACCATGACATAGGCGTTGGTGCCCGGCTGCACGCCGGCTACGGAAACCGGGATCGACAGCTGCTGGCGCGGCATCGTCTTGTCCGGCGGCGTCAGCGTGACCGCGAGCTTCTTGGCGCCCGGATCGACCTTCAGCCATTTCACGCCGATGGCGCGGGCCGGCATGCGCGTCTCCTGCGCGTCGCCCGGCCGGAACAGGGTGGCCGTGACATAGGCGCCGGCGCCCCAATCGTCACCGACCGGAATGTCGACGGTGCTGCCGCCGGCCGGGACGGTGGCCGTGATGGTCTTCAACAGCTTGTCGGAACCGATATTGATCAGAAGCTCGCCGGCAAAATGCGGCGAGACCTTCAGCCTGGCCACTTCGCCCGCGGCATAATTGTCCTTGTCGAGAGCGATCTCCAGGCCGTCAGGCGTTTCGGTGGTGGTCGAGGCGACATACCAGCCGGCGTCGAACTCATAGCTGGTGGCCGGTCCCTCGGGATCGGAGGTTTCGACCTCGAGCCGGTACTGGCCCCAATCGACGGGAACGGAGACGGTGGCGTCGCCATCGGCCCCGAGGTCGATCTGGCCATTGGCGATCGACTTGGTGAAGGTCACCGGCTCGTAGCTCCACGAATTGTTGGAGCGGTACCACTGGTAATTGCGTTCGACCTTGACCAGCGTCCACTGCGCGCCTTTCAGCGCCTCGCGCTTGCCGGCCGGATCGACCGCAATCAGACTGAATTTGGCCGTGCCGCCCTGCGGCACTTCTTCGTCGGCGAAGTCCGGACGGATGCCGATCATATGGCCTTGCGGGCGAATGCCGATGTCGAGCGAGCGCTCGATGGCGCGGCCACCGGTTTCGCGCATGCGCACCGTCACCTTGCCGTTGACCAGCTTGGTGGTCGAGGGCAACTGATCGACGGTAACAGGGAAGGTCGCCTTGCCGTCATCGCCGACCACCGGCAGGTTGGTCAGCGGCGTGACGGTGGGCTCCGCCGACTGCTCATCGGCGAGGCCGAAGGAGAAGTTGGGGAAGCGGTCCCAGTCGCGCGCCGTCGACAGCGTCAGCTCGCCTTCCAGCGCCAGGCCCGCCGCCGGCGCGCCATAGAGGAAGCGGCCGTCAATGTTGATGTTGGCGGTTTCGCCGCGCTCGATCTCCTGCTTGTCGGCCTTCATGTCGAATTCGATGCGATCCGGCACGAAATCCTCGACCAGGAACATCTGGCTGGCGACAGCCGACTGCTTCGGATCGGTGTAGATCGACACCGACCAGGTGCCGCGCATGGCGTTGGGTTCGAGCGGCAGGTCGACGGCATGGCCGCCGGCCGAAGCGCCGTCGCTGACGATGCGGCGGTCCTCGACGCCGTCTGGACGCGAGAAGATGAAGGTCAGCGGCAGGTTCTCGACCGCCTTGGCGGCGCCATCGCGGGCAAGGGCGGCGACATGGACATCCTCGCCGGCGCGGTAGATGCCGCGTTCGGTCCAGGCATAGACGTCGAGCGCGCCGGGCGCCGCGCGCCCGGTGACGCCACGGTCCGACAGGTCGAAGCCGGCCTTGGACATATCGAGGAAGACGAAATCATTGTCGCCCTGCTTGGCCATCAGCACGGCCGGCACCATGCCGCCGTCGCCGCGCGTCAGGCCGGGGTTGAAGACCGCGTGGCCGTCGGCATCCGATGTTGCGGTGCCGAGAATCTCGTTGTTGCGGGCAACCAGCGTCAATTCGGCGCCGGCTATCGGCTTGGCCGAGCCCAGCGAACGGGCAAAGACATTGAGCCCGTCCTGGCCGGTATAGGTCGACAGGCCGATGTCGGAGACGACGAACCACTGCGTGGCCAGGGAATTGTAGTCGTCGCCCTTGCCGTCGACGGCCTGCGCGGTCAGCACATAGACGCCGGGCTTGCGCTGCGGCAGCGCTTCGTCGACCGGGAAGGAGGTGGTGACCTCCTTGTTGAGGTCGTTGACGATGTCGAGCTTGCCCTGCCAGACAGGCGCGCCCATCTGCTCGGAAATGTTGGAAATGTCATAGCCGTCGAGCTGGTGCAGGAACTGGTAGCCCGACAGAAGCTGCGCCAGCGAGCGGTCGCCGATGCGGTAGAGCTTCATTTCGGCGGCGTTCATGTTGACGGTGACGACCGGAATGCCGCGGCGCGCGCCGGCCGGCAGCACGAAGCTGTCGCCGGTGAAGCGGGCGGACGGGGCGCGGTCCTGCACGTAGATCGACAGCACCACGGGAGCGGCGGTCACTTCGCCGATGGCCGCCGGCAGGCCGGCGCGGAAGGTGACGTCATAATGCTGGCCGTGTTCGAGGCCTTCGACGCAGATCTGCTTGTCCTTGGCCTCGACGCCCTTCGGCGGCGCGTTGTCGACAGTCACGAACTGCGCGTAGTCGACGCCGGTCTTGACCAGTTCCTCGGAGAATTGCGCGCAGATGCGGGGCGCGCTGGTGTCGGCATCGACGCTGTGGTCGACGACACGGAAACCCTTGCGGGCCTTGAGATCGGCATAGTCGGCCTGCACGGCCGGCGACGCAACCAGCGCAAGGCTCGCCTCATAGGCCTGCAGCGCCGGGCGGTAGAGATCACGCTTGTCGAGGCCGGCGCCAAGCAGCGCCAGCACGTCCGCGCGCGTCTTGGTGGTGCGTAACAACTTATAGGCGTTGAAGGCGGCCGAAGTGGCGTTCATCGGCAAGGTCGACGCTTCGGAGGTGTTTGTGGCGGGCTGCACGGCCAGCGTTTCACGCGCCAGATTGAGCCAGAGCTGGCCATCGTCGGGCATCACCGAGACCGCGGCCTCGTATTTCTGCATGGCGGAGCGATGGTTGCCGGTCAGCACGGCCTGTTCGGCCGAGTTGATCAGGGCGGCCATGCCTTCGGTCGGCTTGTCGAAGGCCGGGCCAAGCAGCCTGTTGCGGTACTGCTGGGCCTGGTCGGCCATCCAGTTGGGGAAGAAGGTCAGTTCTGGCGGCGCGCCGATATCGGGATCGCCGTCAATGTTGACGACCTTGCCGGCGATCGCGCCATTGAAGGACTTGAGCTGGTTGTAGTCGGATTTGAGAAAGCACCATTTGGCCTTGGTGTTGTAGGTGAAGGCACGGCAGGCCGGATCGCCAAGGCATGTCGTCTTGCACTGGTCGAGGGTGACATTCTGATCGGATCTGAGATCAAAGCCGAAATAGTCGGAATTGTCCGTCGTTGCGATTCGCCGGGCCTCGGCCGCTTGCGCGACACCATTCCAGGCCAAGACATTGGCCCAGGCGAAGAAGAGAAGGATCAGGATTGACAGACCACGAGCCGCGCGCATTGCCATTACACCCTCCAGACAATTGCAGACGTCCAGGCATGTTCAAGCTCCAGTCAAGCTTGTCAACTCAGGACGCGGCAGGGTTCCGCCTGCCAACGGTTTCCTTTCCGGCCGATGACCGGTAGTACCTCCATAGGACAGGGGATCACGCATTCTTGCGGCGACGCAAAAGGTGTGAATTCCAAGCCCGTCCTATTTCAGACAATTGGATTGTGGCCCCTTTACGAGCGCTTCAGAACTTCATTCCAATTTTAGTTTTGTAACCTAGGTTGTCTTAATGCCGGCGCATGAAGAGCAGATGTCAGGAGGGACCGCGCCAGGGCGCGTGCTTCCGCGCGTCCTGCTCTTGGCCATGATGTGCGCGACCGCGCTGGCCGCCGAATCAAGGTCTGCGGCCGCTTTCGAGCTTTTCGGCATCAAGCTGTGGGGATCGTCCAACGACGAGGACGCCGATATCGTCGATCCGCTGCGCTATGCCGTGACGATCACCGCGCCCGATGCCGACAAGGATCTGGTCAAGAAGCTCGAAAACGCGTCGGCGCTGAAGGGCGATGAGGATCGGCCGGTTTCCGGTTCGCTCGGGCTGATGGCCAAGGCGCGCAGCGATAGGGAACAACTGGTCGCCGCCCTTTACGCCGATGCCCGCTACGAAGGCGTGGTCACCATCACCATCGACGGCAAACCGCTCGACGACTTGCCGCCGGATGCCGAATTCAAGGGTCCGCAGCCGATTCCGGTGGCGATCAATATCGCCGCCGGCCCGAAATTCACCCTCGGCGACATCAGGCTGGAGGGCGACGCGGCGGGGCTGATGAGCGCCGATTACGGTCTGATATCGGGCGGCGACGCCGGATCGGGGGCGGTGCTCAAGGCCGAGGCGCTGATCGTGCGGACGCTGAAGGAGCAGGGCCGGCCGCTGGCCAAGGTGACCGACCGGCAGATCGTCGCCGATCATGCCACCTCGACGCTCGACGTGACGCTGACGGTCGCGGCCGGGCCGGTCGCCGGATATGGCGCGACCACGGTGGAGGGCACGGAGAAAGTCGACCGCGATTTCACCGAATACATGACGGGCTTGAAGCGCGGCAAGCAGTATTCGCCGCAGGAGATCAGCGACGCACGCGACAGGCTGCTGGCGCTGGAAGTCTTCAACAGCGTGACGTTCAAGGAAGCCGACAAGCTCGATGCCGACGGCAACATCCCGATCGACGTCCAGGTCAGCGAGCGCAAGCCGCGCTATTTCGGCCTGGGCGGCACCTTCTCGAACACGGAAGGGCTGGGCCTGGAAGGCTATTGGGGCCACCGCAACCTGTTTGGTCACGCGGAAAAGCTGCGCATTGATGGCGCCATCAGCGGCATCGGCAGCAACAACCTGTCCGAGCTGAACTACAATGCCGGCATCATGTTCGAGAAACCCGGCGTGATCGGGCCGGCGTCGAAGTTCTTTGCCAGCTTCAAGACCGTGCTCGAGCATCCGGATGCGTATGACCATTTCTCGGTCAAGGGCAGCACCGGCCTGTCCTATGAACTCGACAAGAAGCAGACGGTCTCGGCGGAAGTGGCGCTCGACTATTCCAGGATCACGGATGCGTTCGGCAAGCACACCTACCTCATCGCCAGCGTTCCCCTGCAATATGTCTATGACAACAGGGATAGCAGGCTGAACCCGACCAGGGGCTTCCGGGTGCTGGCCTATGCCGAGCCGAGCTACGACATTCTGAGCGGTGCGGCCTTCCTCAAGCTGAAGGGCGAGGGATCGGCCTATCAGTCGCTGGACACGGCCTCGAAATTCGTGCTGGCCGAGCGCGTCGCCGTCGGCTCGATCGTCGGCACCGGGCTGCAGAACGTTCCGGCCGACCGACGCTTCTACTCCGGTGGTGGCGGTTCGGTGCGCGGCTATGCCTATCAGGGCATAGGCCCGAAAGACTTCACCGGCCAGCCGATTGGCGGCCTGTCCTTCTTCGAGACCTCGGTCGAAATGCGCATAGCCGTCACCGATACGATCGGTATCGTGCCGTTCGTCGATGCCGGCACGGTGTCGACCAAGTCGGTTCCCAACTTCTCCGACGTCAAGGTCGGCGCCGGTGTCGGCCTGCGTTACGTCACGCCGTTCGGGCCACTGCGCATCGATGCGGCCGTGCCGCTCAACCGCGATCCCGGCGATCCGCATTTCGGCATCTATGCCGGCATCGGGCAGGCGTTCTGACATGAAGACGGTGTGGCGCATCCTTCGCATTGTCCTCTACACGCTGCTGATCGTGATCGCGGGCGCGATCGGCGCGCTCGTTGTCCTGACCAAGACTGAGCGCGGACGCGATAATCTCGCCGGCATCATTTCGCGGCTGGCTTCGAACGACGACCGCAAGATCACGGTCAGCGGCATTGACGGCATCTGGTCGGGCGCGCTCAGCGTCGACCATGTGGTGCTGGAAGACCGCCAGGGCGCCTGGCTGGTGGTGCGCAAGGTCGCCGTCGACTGGTCGCCACTGGCGCTGCTGTCGAAAAGCTTCAGTGCCGGCCGCATAGCCGCCGGGCGCATCGAACTGGCACGCCTGCCGGTGGCCGGCACGCAGCCGCCGGCGCAGGGCGGCACGGCGACGCTGCCGGTTTCCATCGACATCCGAGAGATCGACCTGCCGGAAATCGTGCTTGGCCAGCAACTGGCCGGCAGCGGCATCGCCGAACTCGCCGCCAAGGGGATGCTCAAGGCTGACGCGGCGCCGCTGGCGGTCGAGACGGTGCTCAACGTCACCCGCCATGACGGCAAGCAAGGCAATGTCGCCGCCAAGATCCACTTTGCACCGGCAGACAACAGGCTCGACCTCGACCTCAAGGCATCGGAGCCGGCCGGCGGCATCATCGCCAATCTGCTCAAGCTGCCCGATACGCCGCCGGTCGACATAGCGGTCTCGGGCACCGGACCACTGGCCAACTGGAATGGCATCGCCACATTCATGGTCGACGGCAAGATCGTCACGCAGCTGACGGGCCGTCATCAACTCACCGACAAGGGCAACCACGTCGAGGCCAAGGGCGACGGCGAGTTCGCGCCCTTCCTGCCGGAAAATCTGAGGCCGCTGTTTACCGGCAAGACCAGCTTCGATGTCGCGGGCACCGCGACATCGGCCGGCGGCATCAGTGTCGACCGGGCCAGCATCGAAAGCGACGCCATCCATGGCACAGCGACCGGCATCGCCGACCCCGCCGGCGCCAGCGATCTGTCGGTCGAAATCGCCGCCAAAAGCGCGCCGGTGCAGATCGTAGTGGGAAGCGCGGCGCAACCGATCACTGTCGCGATCAGGAACGCCACCGCCCGCGCCTTCGGCGACGGCAAGGCGCCGATCATCGATATTGGTGCCTCGCTGGCTTCGGTGGTGGCGGGCGGTACCCAGCTCTACGATATTTCGGCACAGATCCATTCCGACGGCTTCGACATTCAGAACCGCGCTGGGCCGGTCGCCGTGAAGCTGGCGGCGGGCGGGCTGAAGACCGACGTGGCGACGCTGGCGCCGCTGATCACCGGCAAGGTCGATGTCGACCTCGCCGGATCGCTGAGCAAGGACGCCATCGCCATCGACCAGGGCACGCTGCGCTCCGATGCGCTCAATGCCTCGCTGACGGCGACGGTGGCGCTTGCCGACCTGTCGATGCGGCTCAAAATGAACGCCGACGCCGTGGCGACGGCCTTGCCGCCGCAGATCGCCTCGGTGCTTGGCGCACGGGTGAAGTTCTCGGCCGCCGCGACGCGCGATCCACAAGGAGCCTTTGCCGCCAACTCGATCTCGTTGACCTCCGGATCGCTTAGCGCCAGCGGCACCGCCAGCATGCAAGGCACGGATATCCAGGCCGACATCAAGGGCAAACTGGGCGACGTGTCGGTGTTGTCGCCGACGGTCGGCGTGCCGGTTGCCGGCGGTGTGGATTTCGCGCTGTCGGCAAGCGGCGCCAGGACGGCCCCGGATTTCACCGTCTCCGCCAACAGCGACAGCCTGACCGCCTCGGGCCGCACGGTGAAGGCGATCAAGCTGACGGCAAGCGGCAAGGCGGACATAGCGAGCCCCTCGGCCGATGTTTCGCTGACCGGATCGGTCAACGACCAGCCGCTCGATATCAAGGCGGCGCTGGTGACCAGCGAGGGCAAGCGCTCGATCAACGGTTTCCTGGTCTCGCTCGGCGACAACAAGGTTTCCGGCGACCTGGTCCTCGATGACAGGTTCATGCCGCTCGGCACGCTGACGCTTGCCGCACCGGCAATCGACCAACTGGCGGCACTCGCCGGCCAGGCCGTGACCGGCGACATCAACGGCACCATCCTCTTTGCCAAGGACGGCGACGCGCCCTCCGTCACCATCGATGCGAAAAGCACGTCTGTCGCGCGTGGCGAAGTGACGGCCAAGGCGATTGCCGTCAACGCGCTGATCGCCAACTATCTCAAGGCGCCGGCGATCTCGGGCACCATCAAGGCCGACAGCGTCACCTCGGGCGCCACCGAGATCAGCGGCATCGGCGTCGATCTGAAGCGCGACGGCGACTGGACCAATTTCACCGGCGGCGCCACCATAGCAGGCATTCCGGCGACCGCCGCCGGCCGGGTCAAGATCGCTGAGGGTACCACCAGCGTCGAGATTGCTTCGGGCGAAGCCACGGTTCGCGGCATCAAGGCGGCAATCGCTGAACCCTCGACCCTGACCATCGCCAACGGCACCACCAGCATCGAGAAGCTGGCGCTCGATGTCGGCGGCGGTTCGGTGACGCTGTCGGGCAGCGCCGGCCAGACGCTCGATCTCGCCGCACAGTTTTCCGCGCTGCCGGCGGCCATGGCCAATGATTTTGCCCCCGGGCTCGATGCGGTCGGAATGCTCGGCGGCGCCGCGCAAGTGACCGGAACGCCGGCTGCCCCCGAAGTTCGGTTCAACGCACAGCTTGCGGGCGTCGAAACCAGCCAGACCCGCCAGGCCGGGCTCGGGTCGCTTGCGGTCGACGCGGCCGGCACCTACACCTTGGCCGGCGGCGTCGTCCTCGACCATGCGACGCTGTCCGGCGACAAGATTTCCGGCGAGGCCTCCGGCACCATCAATCCGAACGGCGCCAGCGATTTTGCCCTCGACCTTACATCGTCGGGACCGAGCCTGCCGCTGACGGTCGGAAGCGCCGCGAGCCCGGTGAAGATCGAGATACGGTCCTTGTCGGCCAAGGCAGCGGGCGAGACCGCGCGAGCCCGCCTGGACGTCTCCGCGATCCTGCCTTCGGTCACCACCAGCCCGGCGAAGGTGGACGGGCTCGTCCTGGCACTGCATTCGGATGCGTTCGATCTCAAGAACCGTGCTGGAGCGGTTTCAGGCACGGTGTCGGTGGACAAGGTCGGTCTCGACAATGCCGTTATCGCACCGCTGATCGCCGGCAAGGTGACGGCCGCCCTGAACGCCCGGCTGACGTCGGACGGCGTCGCCATCGACAGCGGCTCGCTCAAGAGCGATGCGCTGAACAGCCAGGTCGCCGGGCAGGTGTCGTTGCGCGATGGCGCCATCGACCTGAAGCTGAGTGCGGATGCCCCGTCATCGGCCTTGCCGGCGGCGGCGCGCGGCATGCTTGGCGAGCGCGCGCAGATCAGCGCCACGCTGAAGCGCGATCCCAACGGCAGCATCAATCTCGATGGGTTGAAGCTGGTCTCGGGCGGACTGACCGCACAAGGGCGGGCGAGCCTTGCCGACAACAAGCTGGCCGCCGACATCACCGGCGCCCTTGCCGACATCTCGCCGCTGTCGAAGGACGCCAAGGGCGCCATTGCCTTTGCGCTGAACGCACAGGGCCCGGCCATCGCCCCCGATCTGTCGCTGACGGTCAACAGCGATCGGCTTTTGGTGGCGGAGCGCGAGATCACCGGACTGAAGCTCACGGCTACCGGCAAGGCGGATACCGCCAACCCGGCCGCGAACGTGCAACTGACCGGCAATGTCGCGGGACAAGCCTTGCAAGGCAGCGCGGTGCTGGCGACGGCGGACGGCAAGAGCGCCATCAACGGCCTGCTCCTGTCGCTCGGCAAGAACCGGATTTCCGGCGATCTGGCGCTGGACGACAAGTTCGTACCCGAAGGCACCATCTCGCTCGACCTGCCCGATATCGGCCCGCTCGCCGCGCTGGCGCTGGAAAAGGCGGAGGGCGACGTGCGCGGCACGATCGCCTTCACGAAGAACGGTGCCGCACCTCAGGTCGCCATCAAGGCGGCCACCGCCTCGATCACGCGTGGCGATCTCCAGGCGAAGGCGGTTTCCATCGATGCGCTGATCGCCAATTATCTCGCCGCACCGGTGATCTCGGGCAAGATCCGCGCCGACACCGTCAAATCGGGCGGCACCGTGATCACCGGCATCGATGTCGATCTGAAGCGCGACGGCGACTGGACCGGCTTTTCCGGTGGCGCCACGGTCAAGGGCATTCCGGCCAAGGCGGCCGGCCGCGTCAAGGTGGCCAATGGCACGACCACCATCGAACTCGCTTCCGGCCAGGCGACCGTCCAGGGCATCAAGGCGGCCATCGCCCAGGCTTCGACGGTCAGCATCGCCAACGGCACGACGACGCTGGACCGGCTGGTGCTCAACCTTGGCGGCGGCACGGCGACGGTGACCGGCAAGGTCGGGCAGGCGCTCGACATCAATGCGGCGCTGGCGAAGGTGCCGATGTCGCTCGCCAACGGTTTCTCGCCGGGTCTCGATGCCGCCGGTTCGATTTCCGGCACGGTGAAGGTGACCGGCGCGCCGGCGAGCCCTTCCGTAGCCTTCAATATAGACGCGGCCGGCGTGCAGACGTCGCAAACCCGAGGCGCCGGCGTCGGCGCGGTCGGCGTTGCCTCCTCCGGTACCTTTGCCGGCAACAAGCTGACCTTCAACGCCAATGTCAGCGATGGCGCCGGCCTTGGCCTCAAGGGCGGCGGCACGGTGACGACGGCGGGCACGCCGGCGCTGGTGCTCGACTTCAATGGTGCCGTGCCCTTCGGCATGCTCAGCCAGAAGCTTGCCGCGCAGGGCTTGTCGCTGTCGGGAACAGCCACGGTCAATGTCCAGGTGCGCGGCCCGGCGACGTCGCCTGTCGTCGGCGGTAGTGTCAGCACATCGGGCGCGCGGCTGGTCGATGCCCGCTCGGGCCTTGCCGTCAACGATCTCGCGGCCGATGTCTCGATCGGCGGCGGCGTCGCCAGGATCAACCGCCTGACCGGAACATTGTCGACGCGCGGCAGCCTGTCGGCCAGCGGCACGGTCGGCATCAACCCGGCGCAAGGTTTTCCGGCCGACCTGTCGATCAAGCTCACCGACGGGCGCTATACGGACGGACGCGTGGTGACCGCCAATCTCGGCGGCGACCTGACGATCAAGGGGCCGCTGGTATCGGCACCGGCGATTGCCGGCGCCGTCAATCTCGCCAAGACCGTCATCACGGTTCCGGATAAGTTGCCGGGCTCGCTCTCGGCGCTCGACGTCAAGCACAAGAACGCGCCCGGCGCCGTCAGCGCGCAGGACAAGGCGCTGCGCCCGGCAACGACGTCGGGCAAGAGCGGCGGCAGCGGGCTTGCGCTCGACGTCACCGTCAATGCGCCGAACCAGATCTTCATCCAGGGCAGGGGCGTCGATGCCGAACTGGGCGGCTCGCTCAGGCTGACCGGCCCGGCCTCGTCGCCACAGGCCGTCGGCACCTTCACCTTGCAGCGTGGCCGGCTGTCGATCCTGGGCAAGCGGCTGACCTTCACCGAGGGTACGGTCGGTTTCTCAGGCTCGCTGGTGCCCTATCTCAACCTGACGGCGACCACGACGACGGCCAGCGCCACCGTCACCATCGTGGTGTCGGGCGAGGCGACCAATCCGAAATTCACCTTCTCCTCGGTGCCGGCGCTGCCCGAGGACGAGGTGCTGGCGCAATTGATCTTCGGCCGGTCCATGTCGAACCTGTCGCCGCTGCAGATCGCGCAGCTGGCCGAGGCGGCCGGCCAACTGGCTGGCGTCGGCGGCTCGACGTCGCTGCTGGAGAACCTGCGCAGCGCCATCGGCGTCGACGATCTCGACGTCACCACCGACGACAAGGGCGGCACGGCGGTCTCGGCCGGCAAATACCTCAACGACCGCACCTATGTGACCATCCAGAAGGGCGACAAGCCGGGCTCGGGCAAGGCGACCATCGACCTCAATGTCGGGCGTGGCGTCAAGTTGCGTGGCGAGGCGACGGACGCCGGCGAGGCCAAGGGCGGAATCTTCTACGAAAAGGAATATTGAGGGACTGGCCCTCACCATTGCCGGGACTGGCGCTGTCGTAACCCGTGCCAATGTCTCAGTTTAATCGCCCTGAGTGGATTTTGGCGAAATCTGGGCGCACTAGCAATTTTGCGTCAAGACTGTCGCTATCGCGCGTACCGCTCCCTTTTCAAAGTTGCACATTCGCCAACATGTTCCCAATCCAAGCCGTCTTTGACATCAGGGCCTGGATGCGGAATGTTAATCGGCGGAAAGCCAACAATGGGAGTTAGTCATGACAATCTACAAGAGTAATGGCGATCGCGTTCCGGATCACATCCTGGCCATGGCCGAAGAAGCCAAGGCAGGTAAGGTTGATCGCCGCGAATTCCTGGCCATGGCAAGCGTCTTCGGCGCCTCGACGGCGATGGCCTATGGTCTTCTTGGTCTCGCCGATCCGACGCCGGCAAGGGCAGAAGAGGTAAAAGGCAAGAAAGGCGGCACGCTGAAGGTCGCGCAGTGGATCAAGGATCCCAAGGATCCTCGCAAGGCCGACTGGTCGGAAATTGCCAATGCCGAGCGCCAGGCGCTCGAGCCACTGGTCAAGTACACGAGCGAATATACGTTCCGTCCTTATCTGCTGGAAAGCTGGGACGTGAACGACGACGCCACCCAGTACACGCTGCATGTGCGCAAGGGCGTGACCTGGTCGAACGGCGACCCCTTCACAGCCTCTGACGTCGTCTTCAACCTGAAGCGCTGGGCCGACAAGAAGGCCGAAGGCAATTCGATGCCCGGCCGTCTCGGCTCGCTGGTCAAGGATGACAAGCTCGACGAAAGCGCCGTGAGCATGCCGGACGACCACACGGTCGTACTCAAGCTCGCCAAGCCTGACATCGCGCTCATTCCCAACATGTGCGACTATCCCGGCCTGATCGTGCACAAGACTTTCGACGAGAAGGGCGGCGACTTCAAGGCCTGCCCGATCGGCACCGGTCCGTTCGAGCTCGTCTCTTACGACGTCGGCCAGAAAGTCGTCTACAAGCGCCGCGAAGACAACAAGTGGTGGGACGGCGAAGTGTTTCTCGACGGCATCGAATTCATCGACTACGGCACCGATCCGGCGGCCATGGTCAGCGCATTCGAGGCTGGCGAAGTGCACACCAACTTCGAAACGTCGGCCGACTATGTCTCGATCCTCGACAAGATGGACCTGGTCAAGTCGGAGGTTGTCACGGCTTCGACCATCGTCTGCCGCACCAACGTCAACAACAAGCCCTATGGCGACCAGAAGGTGCGTAACGCCCTGCAACTGGCGGTCGACAACAATGTCGTCCTCCAGCTCGGCTACGGCAATGCCGGCTCGGTCGCCGAAAACCACCATGTCTGCTCGATCCATCCGGAATATTACGAGCTGCCCAAGGTTGCCCGTGATCCGGCCAAGGCGAAGGCGCTGATGGCGGAGGCCGGCCAGGCCGACTTCGAACACGAGCTGATCACCGTTGACGAGGACTGGCACAAGAACACCGGCGACGCGATCGCCGCCCAGCTGCGCGACGCCGGTATCAAGGTCAAGCGCACCGTGCTGCCGGGTTCGACGTTCTGGAACGACTGGACGAAGTATCCGCTGTCCATGACCAACTGGAATATGCGCCCACTCGGCGTGCAGGTCCTGGCCATCGCCTATCGCACCGGCGAGGCCTGGAACGAGGCAGCGTGGTCGAATCCGGATTGGGACGCCAAGCTCAACGCTGCACTCGCCGTTGCCGACGCTGCCAAGCGCAAGGAGATGATGAAGGACATCGAGCAGATCCTGCAGGCTTCCGGCATCATCATCCAGCCCTACTGGCGCAAGCTCTACAGCCACTCGGTCAAGGCGGTGCAAAACTACAAGATGCATCCGACCTTCGAGCGCGACTACGGCAAGGTCTGGCTCGATCAGGCCTGATCGATCGGGCCGGGGGAAGGGGCAATGCCCCTTTCCCTCCCTCTCTGCGTCGCCATTGCAGGTTCGTCCGTAAAAAATACGGACTCACCCGCAAAGGCCATGCGATAAAAACAGGGTTGATCGCATTCGAGGGCCTGTTTGACGGCCAGTCCGCCGGTGACGGCAGGCGAGGTTTGAAGCCGGCTCAAAACCCACCCCATCGGCAGGGGGCCGCCATGCTTTCTTTCGTTCTCAGGCGTCTCGGCACCATGGCATTGACGATGCTGTGCCTGACGATGATCGTCTTCTTCCTGATCAACCTCGAACCCAACCTGAAGAAGCTGGCGATCAGCCAGACGGAAATGCACACTTCGGCCGAACAGCTGGAGGACTGGCTGGTCAACCATGGCTACCGGCAGAATTTCTTCGTCCGCTACGGACAATGGCTGGGCCTGCTGCCCAAGCAGCCGGTGACCGACCCGGCGACGGGCAAGCCGACGCAGCGTTTCACTTTCTGCAACGATCCGGCCGTACCAACCTTCTCCGGCGTCCTCGAAGGGGATTTCGGTTGCTCGACCAAGTTCAAGACGACCGTCGCCTCTAAGCTGTTCCCGGCACTTGGCGCCACCGGCATCCTGATGTTCTGTGTGTTGGCGGTGATGGTGCCGGTATCGCTCTTGATCGGCATCCTGGCCGGCATGCGCGAGGGATCGCGAACCGACCGGGTGCTTTCGGTGGCCTCGATCGCCTCGACGGCGACGCCCGAATATGTGTCGGGCGTCATCTTCACCGTCATCTTCGCCTCATGGCTCGGCTGGTTGAACGGTTCGGCAGCGTCCGCAAGCCAGGGCATCACCTTCTACAATTTCACCCTGCCGGTGATGACGCTGGCGATCTACGGCATCGGCTACATCGCCCGCATGACCCGCGCCTCGATGGTCGAAGTGATGACGCAGCAATATATCCGCACCGCCCGGTTGAAGGGTCTCTCCTTCGGCGGCGTGGTGGTGAAACATGCGCTGCGCAACGCGCTGATCGCACCGTTCACCGTCATCATGCTGCAATTTCCCTGGCTGCTTACCGGCGTCGTCATCGTCGAGGTGATGTTCCGCTACCAGGGCTTCGGCTACACGCTGGTCGAGGCCGCCGGCAACAACGACATCGACCTTTTGCTTGGCTGCTCGCTGGTCTCGGTGTTCATCGTCTTGATCACACAGCTCATTTCCGATGTCGGCTACGCGTTTCTCAATCCGCGTATCAGAGTTCAGTAGGGGGCGAAGCGGATGCAGGTCCAATATATCAGTGCCTTCAGCGTCATTCTCGAAGTGCTGTCGCGCTTCTGGCCGGTTTGGATTGCGCTCATCATCGTCATGGGTGCGAGCTTCGCCTACAAGAAGAGGCTGGCGCTCTACGGACAGCTGTTCGACAGCGGCGTCGGCATTGTCGGCGTCGGCATCTGCCTGTTCTGGCTGTTCACGGCAATCTTCGCATCGACCATCTCGCCTTTCGATCCGCTGGCCCAGGTCCCGGTGATGAAGGACATGCTGCCCGGCGCCATCGAGCCGCAATCGGGGCTTGTCTATCTGTTCGGCGGCGACAAGCTGGCACGCGACGTGTTTTCGCGCATGGTCTATGGCAGCCAGATCGTGCTGATCATCGCGCCGGCGGCGACCGGCTTCGCGCTGATGGTCGGCATCACGCTTGGCCTGCCCGCCGGCTATTACGGCGGCAAGATCGACACGGTGCTGTCGTTCCTGGCCAATCTCGTGCTGGCCTTCCCGGTCATCCTGCTGTTCTACCTCCTGGTGACGCCGGGCATCATGGACACGCCGATCCCCTATGCCATGGCCGGCGTGTTCTTCCTGTTTCCGATCATCTTCTTCAGCGTGCTGTTCTGGACGCGCTACAAGAACCGGCCAGACCGGCTGTACATCCTGCTCGGCCTGACGCTGATCATAGGCGGCTGGATCTATCTGGGCCTTGTCTTCGACAAGGACCCGCTGCACATCGTCCACATCGATCCCAACCAGCTCAACATCTTCGTGGCGGTGGTGTTTGCCTCCAGCCCGGGCGTGTTCCGCATCGTGCGCGGCCTGGTGATGGACATCAAGACGCGCGACTATGTGGCGGCGGCGCAGACGCGCGGTGAATCGCCCTGGTACATCATGCTTTGGGAGATCCTGCCCAATGCACGCGGGCCGCTGATCGTCGATGCCTGCCTGCGCATCGGCTACACCACCATCCTGCTCGGCACGCTGGGCTATTTCGGCCTCGGCCTGGCACCGGAAAGCCCCGACTGGGGCACGGCGATCAAGGATGCCAGCCGGCTGCTGCGCTCCTTCATCCATCCGGCGCTGCCGCCGACGATCGCGCTGATGTCGTTCGTGCTGGGGCTCAACCTTTTGGCCGACTCGCTGCGTGAACAATCGATGAAAGACTGATTGACGGGCTCCGGCCCGCATCTGGTAGAATTTGGATTGGAGCGACCCATGAACGAGGCAGTTCGAAATCCCGCAGAGCCGATCATCGAGATCGAAAACCTGTCGATCTCCTTCTTCACCCGCAAGGGCGAAATACCGGCGGTCATGGATTTTTCCTGCACGGTCATGCCCGGCGAAGCGATGGGCATCGTCGGTGAATCCGGCTGCGGCAAGTCGACCGTGTCGCTCGGCATCATGCGCGACCTTTCCAACATCGGGAAGATCGTCGGCGGCAGGATCAAGTTCCAGGGCAAGGACATGGGCGAGCTCTCCGAGGAGGAGCTGCGCGCCATCCGCGGCAACAAGATCGCGATGATCTACCAGGAGCCGATGGCCAGTCTCAATCCGGCAATGAAGGTCGGCCAGCAGTTGATGGAAGTGCCGCTTATCCACGACAAGGTGTCGAAGGAAGAGGCTTACAAACGCTCCCTCGAAATGGTGCGTGCCGTCAAGCTGCCCGATCCCGAGCGCATGATGCGCTCCTATCCGCACCAGCTCTCCGGCGGCCAGCAGCAGCGCATCGTCATTGCCATGGCGCTGCTGTCGAAGCCGGCACTGCTTCTGCTCGACGAGCCGACGACGGCGCTCGACGTGACGGTGGAGGCGGGCATCGTCGAACTGGTCAAGGGACTGGGCGAGAAGTTCGGCACGTCGATGATCTTCGTGTCGCACAATCTCGGCCTTATCCTCGAGACCTGCGACCGCATCACCGTGATGTATTCGGGCGAGGCGGTGGAGACCGGCAAGATCAAGGACGTGTTCGACCGGATGCGCCATCCCTACACGCAAGGGCTGTTCCGTTCGATCCCGCTACCGGGCGCCGACAAGAATTCGCGGCCGCTGATCTCCATTCCCGGCCAGTTGCCGCTGCCGCATGAGCGGCCGAAGGGCTGCAATTTCGGTCCGCGCTGCCACCATTTCGTCGAGGGCGTCTGCAACGCCGCCGAAATCCCGATGGTCGAGGTCGCCGGCCACGAAGGCCATTTCTCACGCTGCGTGCGCTTCAACGAGATCGACTGGGAGGCGCTGCCGCCCGGCGCCAAGAAGGTCAATGAGCGCGTCGTGCCCGGCGCGCCGGTGCTCAAGATCGAGGATCTCAGGAAATACTACAAGGTCGGCGGCAGCGAGGTGTTCGGCTCGAGTGAGGGCCGCGTCGTCAAGGCCAACGAGACCATCTCCTTCATGGCGCGCGAGTCCGAGACCGTCGCCATCGTCGGCGAATCCGGCTGCGGAAAGTCGACGCTGGCCAAGGTGCTGCTCGGCCTGGAGACGGCAAGTGCCGGCACGGTGACGCTGGGCAACAAGCAGATCCAGTCGACCGGTATCGAGAGCCGCAGCGTCGAAACCGTGTCGTCGATCCAGATGGTGTTCCAGAATCCGTTCGACACGCTGAACCCCAGCCATTCGGTCGGGTCGCAGATCATCCGCACGCTGGAGAAATTCAATGTCGGCAAGACGGTCGCCGACCGCCGCAAGCGCATGCTGGAATTGCTCGACTTGGTAAAGCTGCCGCGCGCCTTCGAGACGCGCAAGCCGCGCCAGTTGTCCGGTGGCCAGAAGCAGCGCATCGGCGTGGCGCGCGCCTTTGCCGGCGATGCCAAGGTGGTGGTGGCCGACGAGCCGGTCTCGGCACTCGACGTGTCCGTGCAGGCGGCGGTGACCGAACTGTTGATGGACATACAGCGCAAGAACAAGACGACGATGCTGTTCATCAGCCACGATCTGTCGGTCGTGCGCTATATCGCCGACCGCGTCGTCGTCATGTATCTCGGCTATATCGTCGAGCAAGGCACGACCGACCAGATCTTCGCGCCGCCCTATCACCCTTATACCGAGGCGCTGCTGTCGGCGATCCCGATTGCCGACACCAGCGTGGTGAAAAAGCACATCGTGCTCGAAGGCGACATCCCCTCGGCGATGAACCCGCCGACCGGCTGCCCGTTCCAGACACGCTGCGGCTACAAAAAGCTGGTGCCGGACAATCTGTGCGAGACCAAGGTGCCGCCGGTCAAGCATCTCGGCGACGGCCATATGAGCCTGTGCTGGCTTGCCGACGACGTGCTGGCCAAGATGGAGCCGGTGATCAAGTTCGACAAGGAGCATGCCGCGCATGAGGGCGTGCCGGACGACGCGGTGCAGGGCGAAGGTCCAGGCTTTGCCGGTTCGCCGCCGGCGCGTCCGAGCGGCAAAAACGCCAGTGCGAAAGCCGACGCGACCGGAAAGGCCGTCGAGGACGCGGACGCCGTCCTGCGAGCCCGTCGACACGAAATCCGCGACGAGGTTTCCGAAACCGGCGTTTCAAAGCCGAAGGATACGACAAGGCGGCACTAACCCAGGCTGAGTGTCAGCTTCCGCACTGCCGCAACTGCGCTTCATAGTCCCGCGCCATCTTGTCGGTGGCCCGGGCGTAACCCTGTACGCCGGCGTCACCGCGGTTGCCGCGGCCGTAGGCGGTCCAGCCGAGATAATAGGCGAGGTAGAGATTGTAGGTATCGTTGCGGGCGACGCCGTAGCTGTCTGCCGTCTTGGAATGATACCAGCCGACGAAGTCGACGGCATCGGCGAATCTGCTGCGCCGCGCCGCCCAGTTGCCGGTTTCGCGCTGATATTGCGACCATGTGCCGTCGAGCGCCTGCGAGAAGCCGGTGGCCGACGAGACGTGCTTCCAGGGAATGAAGCCGAGAAGCTTGGTGCGCGGCGGCCGGGCATTGCTCTTGAAGCCGGATTCCTTGCGCACCGTCGCCATCAGCACGGGGACCGGCACGCCATATTTCTGCGCGGTGCGTTCGGCCGCGGACTGCCAGTTGTCGAACCAGCCGTCATTCTGGTCGAAGACGGCACAGACATTGTTGATGTGACTGGGCGCGGTCGCGCAGGCCGAAAGTGCCAGCAACACGCCAACCGCTACAATTTTACTAAAACTCGACCTACGCATCGGATGAGCAATAGGCCGAAATCATAAAAGGAATCTTGCTGCCGCCGTTAACGCCTCGCGGTCACGAGCGCTCGCGAAAAAGCCCTGTAGATATCCCGACTCTTTCTGCCGCTTTTTATAAAAAGGCACTGCGTAAATGCCGCCTTGGCTAAAATCACGCCCGTAAACGGCGCATTTCTGACAGCCTGCCTGGTTTGCCAAGGCTTTGATGCCGGCATGAGCGAACCAAGACGCAAGCGCGGCGCCGAGCGCACCAGCAACCGGGGGCCGGCGCCCATCCCGCAACTGCCGCAAAGGCGGGTGACCAATCCCTATCCGCCGATGGCGTTGCTGTCTCCAGACCAGGTCGAGGCGATCCACCAGGCCTCAATGCATATATTGGAGAATTTCGGCATCGAGGTGATGAGCCCGCGGGCGCTGTCGCTGTTCGAGCAGGCGGGCGCCAGGGTCGATCACGCCTCGGCCAATGTCCGCATCGATCGCGGCATGGTCGACGAGGCGCTCAAGACGACGCGCTCCAATTATACGCTGACGCCGCGCAACCCGGCCAACACAATTCATCTCGGCGGCAACACCATCAATTTCACGCTGGTTGCCGGCCCGCCCAACGTGCACGACATGGAGCGTGGCCGCCGCGCCGGCAATCTGCGCGACTATGCCGATCTCACCCGGCTGGCGCAGAATTTCAACTGCGTTCACATGCTCGGCAACCAGGTCTGCGCGCCGGTCGATCTGCCGGCCAATTCGCGCCATCTCGACACCTACTTCACCAATCTGACGCTGACCGACAAGAGTTTCCATGTCTCGGCGATCGGCCGGGGCAGGGCGCTGGACGGCATCGAGATGATGGCGATCGCGCGCGGCCTGACATTGGACCAGCTGCGCGACGATCCGGGCATCGCCACCATCATCTCGGTCAATTCGCCGCGCCGCTTCGACGAGATGATGGCCGAAGGGCTGATGACCATGGCCGAGTTCGGCCAGTCGGTGGCGGTGACGCCGTTCACGCTGATGGGGGCGATGAGCCCGGTGACGCTGGCGGGTGCCTTGGCGCAGCAGAATGCCGAGGCACTGTTCGGCGTCGTGCTGACGCAACTGGTGCGGCCGGGCGCGCCTGTCATGTATGGCGCCTTCACCTCCAATGTCGACATGAAGTCCGGTGCACCGGCCTTCGGCACGCCGGAGAACACAAAGGCCAATATCGCCTCCGGGCAATTGGCGCGGCGCTACGGGCTGCCCTACCGGACGACGCCGGGCTCGGCCTCCAATGCGGCCGACGCGCAAGGCGCCTATGAGACGTTGATGGCGCTGTGGGGCGCGGTGCTCGGTCATGGCAATCTCGTCTATCACGCCGCCGGCTGGCAGGAGGGCGGGCTGACGGCGTCGTTCGAAAAGTTCATCATCGATGTCGAGATGATCCAGCACATGATGGAGTTCCTGCGGCCGATCGTGGTCGACGAGGCCGAACTCGCCGTCGAGGCGCTGGGGGCGGTGCCGACGGGCGGCCATTTCTTCGGCGAGCCGCACACGCTGGAGCGCTACGCCACCGCCTTCTACCAGCCGATGCTGTCCAACTGGCAGAATTTTGAAGCCTGGCAGGAGGCCGGCAGCCTCGATGCAACAGCGCGCGCGACGCGGCTGTGGAAGAAGGCGCTGGAAGACTATGTCGAGCCGGCGATGGATGTCGCCGTGCGCGAGGCGCTCGAAGCCTACGTGGCCAGGCGCAAGGAAGCGATCGGGCAGGGCGAGCCGTGATGCCTCCCATCCTGAATCCATTTACCCATCCAACTCACTGATATCAGAGAAAAATCCATGAAATCGCATGCAAAGGTCGTGGTCATTGGCGGCGGTGTCGTCGGGTGTTCCGTGGTGTTCCATCTGGCCCGCCATGGCTGGACCGACGTGGTGCTTCTGGAGCGCGACGAGCTGACATCCGGCTCGACCTGGCACGCGGCGGGCGGCATGCACACGATCAATGGCGACCCCAACGTCGCCAAGCTGCAGAAATACACGATCAGCCTCTACAAGGAGATCGAGGAGCTGTCGGGTCAGGCGACCGGCGTGCACCTGACCGGCGGCGTGCTGCTCGCCGCGACCGAAGCGCGGCTGGACTGGCTGCGCGGTGTCGTCGCCAAGGGCCGCTATCTCGGCATCGATCTGGAAGTGATCTCGGCGACAGAAGCGGCCGAGTTGATGCCGCTGCTCGACCCCAAGCAGTTCGTCGGCGCCGTCCGCAACAAGGAGGACGGCCATCTCGATCCCTCCGGCGTCACCCACGCCTATGCCAAGGCCGCGCGGAAGCTTGGGGCGGAAATAGAGCGCTTCACCAAGGTCGAGGACATTGTGCGGCGGCCCGACGGCCTATGGCGCGTCATCACCAACAAGGGCGAGGTGGTGGCCGAGCATGTCGTCAATGCCGGCGGCCTGTGGGCGCGCGAGGTCGGCCGCATGGTCGGGCTCGAATTGCCGGTGCTGGCCATGGAGCACATGTACCTGATCACCGAGGACATGCCGGAAGTCGCCGCCTGGAACGCCAAGACCGGCACCGAGATCATCCATGCGGTCGATTTCGACGGCGAGCTCTATCTGCGCCAGGAGCGCGGCGGCATGCTGATGGGCACCTATGAGAAAGCCAACAAGCCGTGGTCCGAATACCAGACCCCTTGGAATTTCGGCCATGAATTGCTGGCGCCCGACATCGACCGCATCGCACCGTCGCTGGAGGTCGGGTTCCGGCATTTCCCGGCCTTCCAGAACACGGGCATCAAGCAAATCATCAATGGGCCTTTCACCTTCGCGCCCGACGGCAACCCGCTGGTCGGGCCGGTACGCGGCCTGCCGGGCTTCTGGGTCGCCTGCGGTGTCATGGCCGGTTTTTCGCAGGGCGGCGGCGTCGGTCTCGCGCTGTCCAACTGGATGATCGAGGGCGACCCCGGCGCCGACATCTGGGCCATGGACGTGGCGCGCTATGGCGACTGGGCGACGATGGCCTACACCAACGCCAAGGTGCGCGAGAACTATTCCAGGCGCTTTTCGATCCGCTTCCCCAATGAGGAACTGCCGGCCGGACGGCCGCTCAAGACGACGCCGGTCTACGATCTGTTGTCGGCCAAGGGCGCGCAGTTTGGCGTCGCCTATGGGCTGGAAGTGCCGCTCTGGTACGCGCCGGAAGGCGTCAAGGACGAGTTCTCCTGGCGGCGTTCCAGTGATTTCTCACATGTCGCCAGAGAGGTCGCGACGGTGCGCGACGGCGTCGGCCTGGCGGAGATTTCGAGCTTCGCCAAATACAAGGTGACGGGCGAGGGGGCGGCTGCCTGGCTCGACCGCATGCTCGCCTGTAAACTGCCCAAGCCTGGCCGCATGACGCTGGCGCCGATGCTGAAGGACGACGGCAGGCTGATCGGCGATTTCACGCTGGCCAACCTGGGCCCTCCAGATCGAGATGGGGATGGCTGGTTCCTCGCCGGCTCCGGCATCGCCGAGCAGTATCATATGCGCTGGTTCGAGCAGCATCTGCCTGGCGACGGCTCGGTTCATATCGAGGCGCTGGGGGCGAAACTCACCGGCCTTGCCATTGCCGGCCCGAAGGCGCGAGAGGTGCTGGCCAAGGTCAGCCGCGCCGATGTTTCGAACGTGGCCGTCCCGTTCATGGCGGTGGCCAGGATGGATATCGGCATGGCGCCGTGCCTGGTCGGCCGCGTCAGCTACACCGGCGATCTCGGCTATGAGATCTGGGTGGCGCCGGAATATCAGCGCGCGGCTTATCATGCGCTGATGGCGGCAGGCGCGGAGTTCGGCATCGGCCTGTTCGGCTCGCGCGCGCTCAATGCGCTCAGGCTCGAGAAGAACTACGGCTCATGGGGGCGCGAATACCGGCCGATCTACGGGCCGCTCGAAGCCGGTCTCGACCGCTTCGTCGCCTATGGCAAGGAAGCCGATTTCATCGGCAAGGCGGCGGCGCTGGCCGAGCGCAAGCAAGGCGGAAAATTGCGGCTGCGTGCCTTCATTGTCGAGGCCGACGATGCCGATGTCATCGGCGACGAACCGATCTGGTTCGGCGGCGCGGTGCGCGGCTGGGTGACGTCGGGCGGCTACGCCCATCATTCGAATAAGTCCGTCGCCGTCGGCTATGTGCCGAAGGAGATCGCCGAGGAGAGCGACGGCTTCGAAATCGAGTTGCTGGGCAAGCGCCATGCGGCGCGCATCCAGGCGACACCGCTGTTCGACGCGAATTTTGAGCGCATGCGGGGGTGAAGGTTCACCCCGCATGGCGAGCGTCATGCTTTGCGGTTGTCCAGCGCGAAGGCGCCGGCGCCGGCGAAGACCAGATAGAGGAAGATGAAGCAGAAGGAGATCGCAGAGTCGCCGCCATTGTTGACCGGGAAGAAATCGCGCGGCATGTGCGCCATGAAATAAGCGATCGCCATCTCACCGCAGAGCAGGAACGCCACCGGGCGGGTCAGGAGACCGAGCGCCAGCAGAATACCGCCGGCGAATTCGAGGATGCCGGCGGCCAGCGGCAGCCCGCTCAAAGTGCCGGCATGGTCGCCGACGGGGAAGTTGAACAGTTTCTGGCTGCCATGCTCGATGAACTGCAGCGCGGTCATGATGCGCAGCACGCCGAGCGCCTGCGGCTGGTATCTGGAGAGGCCTTCGAAAAGCTTCATCTGAAACTCCATTTTCACCCTCCCGGTCCGGCCATAGATTATGGTCCGGCGATGGACCATTCACTTCCCATGGCGCGCCATCAACAATCGGTGATTGGAAATGTTCTCCGGCATGCCCTTTCATATCGCTCTCGTCAGGGTTGCATTTATATCGCCATGGTTGTATTTGAGATGGACACTCTAAACCTGTGGGTTCCCTTGCCATGAAAAAAGTCGTCATCAGTCTATTCGCACTCCTTGCAGGCACCAGCTTCGCCATGGCCGAGGACGCCGGTTGCGAGGCCTTCAAGTGGCCTGTGACGCGGGAACAGGCGCTGTTTGCCGCGGCACCCGCAACGCCGGCTGGAGCGGAGCTGGCCGTGGGTGCTGCCGCGGACCTGGCGCTGGTTCCGGCGGAGAAAGCCGGTTTTACGTTGCCGCCCGAGCGCGCGCCGGCGGAGGGCACGTTCGGTGCCGTCGCCAGCGTGGAGGTGCCAGCCGGAGGAGCCATTCAGATCAGCCTGTCGGGCGAGGCCTGGATCGATGTCATCCAGGACGGCAAGGCCATCAAGTCGGCGGGCTATAGCGGTGTGAAAACCTGCCCCGGCATCCGCAAGAGCGTACGCTTCAAGCTCACTGCCGGCCCGGCCACCGTCCAGTTCAGCGGCGCGAAAAAGGCCGAGCTGAAGGTCGCGGTGCTGACGCCGGAATAGGGCGGCACGCAGAGCGATGCGGCCTTTCATCGGTGTGCGATGAAAGGCCGTCGCTTCGTGGTGGCGTTGTCTGCTGCCGTCAGCGCACCGGTGCCATCAGCGCGAAATGCGCGCCTTGCGGGTCCTGGCACTGCACGACCCAGCTGCCGCCGGGGACCTCCATCGGTCCCATCAGGATCTTGCCGCCATTGTCGGTGACGCGTTTTGCGGCCGCGTCGATGGCCGGAACGTTGAAATAGAACTGCCAGACCGGGACGGGGATCTGTTCAGGCTTGTTCATGATACCGCCACCGGATTCGGGGCCGGCGGTAAAGGTCTGGTAGGTGCCCATCGGGCCCATGTCGAAATCGCCGGCATCGACCCAGCCGAACTGGTCGGAATAGAAATCGAACGCCGCCTTCCAATCCGATGTGTACAGCTCGTGCCAGCCGATATGGCCGGGCGTGCTGGCCGGTACGACAGGCTGGTCGGGGCCGTTCGGCTGCAGGAACATGAAGGTCGCGCCTTGCGGGTCGGCGACGACGGCGAAGCGGCCGACGCCCGGGATGTCGTCGGGCTCGCGGTGGACGGCTCCGCCAGCCGCCTTCAATGCTTTGGTCGACGCGTCCACATCCTTGGTGTGGATATAGCCGAGCCAGGCGGGCGGCATACCCATCTTGGCTGCGTCCTCTGGCATCGTCATCAGCCCGCCGACGCCACGCTCGCCGACATTCATGACGATGTAGCGCGGCATGCCGGGAGCTTTTCCGAAGGGCTGCGCCGTCCAGCCGACAACCTTGGTGTAGAAGGCTTCGGCGGCGTCGAGGTCTGAAGTCATCAGTTCGTACCAGAAGAAGGGCATTGGGGATTTCGCCATGGTCGGTCTCCTCACCGTTCGGCATCGATCGTTGTCCGATCCACCGCAGGACGATCCTGGCCACGCAAATCCGACAACCGCCCCGGACAATAATGCCTGCCCATGACATGCGTTCCCGGTTGCGTGCCCCTCGATTTTCGATTTCTCTACGGCAAGGGGGTTGTTCATGCGCCAGATGTCGCTCACGCCGGAGCTTGTCGCACTGTGCCACAGGGAAGAGGCCGATCCCGGCCCGGATCCGAGCTGGACGGAGCTGAAGGACGGGGATTTCCAGACGCTTGCATTGCGGCTGTCCGGCGAAGCGGACGAGGGGCCGCTTTGGGTGTTCGCCTATGGCTCGCTGATCTGGAAGCCGGAATTCGAATCGGTCGAGCAACGGCTCGCCACGGCCTTCGGCTGGCACCGCTCTTTCTGCCTCGACATGGTGCGCTGGCGCGGCAGTGCCGCGCAGCCGGGGCTGATGATGGCGCTCGAACGCGGCGGTCGCTGCAACGGCGTGATCTACCGTTTGCCGGAGGGTGAAAAGCCGGCGCGGATCGAAAGGCTGCTGCGCCGCGAGATCAGCGACCATGAGAGCGTCAGCTCGGTCAGGTGGCTGCCTGTGCATACGGCGCAAGGCGCGCTCCGCGCACTCGGTTTCTGGGTTGGCGTGAAGGGCAGGGGAACGTCGCTGGGCCAGCCGCTGGACAGAGTGGCGAGCATATTGGCCAGGGCCTGCGGCCATATCGGATCCGGCGCCGAATATCTCTACAACACGGTCAGCCATCTCGAAGCGTTCGGCATCCATGATCGCAATCTGTGGCGGCTGCAGGAACTGGTCGCGGACGAGGTCCGGGCCCTCCACGGCCGGCCGGTCGACCAGGGCAGCGCACCCAGGCAAGAACAGCCGTCCACGGCATAACATGAGTGAAAAAATCATGTTTTTATCGAGCCTTTTCAGCAGCTTGTGCCAAAAATTGACCAATTGATAAAAAAATAAAACGTGCTAGCCTTCCCCAAAACGAAAACAAGGGGAACTGACAATGCCAGAAGGCCAGTTCAAGGAAGGTATCGTCGGCGGCCGGCTTCCAGCCGAGCAGTATGCGGACAATTTTTCCGACCTGCATCCGCCGCTCGATCACCACGAGGCGCTGGTCGAATCCGACCGCTGCTATTTCTGCTACGACGCGCCGTGCATGAACGCGTGTCCGACCTCGATCGACATTCCGCTGTTCATCCGCCAGATCTCGACCGGCAATCCGATCGGCTCGGCCAAGACCATCTTCGATCAGAACATTTTGGGCGGCATGTGCGCCCGCGTCTGCCCGACCGAGACGCTGTGCGAAGAGGTCTGCGTGCGTGAGGTGGCGGAAGGCAAGCCGGTGCAGATCGGCCGCCTGCAGCGCTACGCCACCGATGTCGCGATGGCCGAGAACAAGCAGTTCTACGCGCGCCCGGAGCCGACCGGAAAGACCATTGCCGTGGTCGGCGCCGGCCCGGCCGGCCTTGCCGCTGCGCACCGGCTAGCCCGCCATGGCCATGACGTGACCATACTGGAGGCGCGGCCGAAGGCCGGCGGCCTCAACGAATACGGCATCGCCGCCTATAAGAGCGTCGACAATTTCGCCCAGGCCGAGGTCGACTATGTCACCGCGATCGGCGGCATCGACATCCAGAACGGCAAGGCGCTCGGCCGCGACTACCAGCTCTCCGACCTGATCCGCAACTACGATGCGGTGTTCCTCGGCATGGGGCTTGGCGGCGTCAACGCGCTGCGCGCCGATGGCGAGGATGCCGCCGGCATCACCAATGCGGTGGAGTTCATCGCCGAGCTGCGCCAGGCCAGCGATCTCGCCAGCCTGCCTGTCGGCCGCCGCGTCGTCGTCATCGGCGGCGGCATGACGGCGATCGACGCCGCCGTGCAGTCGAAGCTGCTCGGCGCCGAGGAGGTGACGATCTGCTACCGGCGCGGCCAGGAGCATATGAACGCCTCGGAGTTCGAGCAGGACCTGGCCGCCGCCAACGGCGTCACCATCCGCCACTGGCTGCAGCCGAAGCGGGTGATCACCGACGCCGGCCAGGTCTCCGGCATCGAACTTGAATACACGGCATTGAAGGGCGACAAGCTTGCCGGTACCGGCGAGACGCTGACGCTTGTCGCCGACCAGGTGTTCAAGGCGATCGGCCAGAGTTTTGTCCCGGCCGCGCTCAACGGCAGCGAGGCCTCGATCGAGCTCGAAGCCCGGCGTATAAAGGTCGATGGGGAAGGGCGCACCTCGCTGGCGAAAGTCTGGGCCGGCGGCGACTGCATCTTTGGCGGCGACGACCTGACCGTTTCGGCGGTCGCGCAGGGCCGTGACGCTGCCGAGAGCATGCACAGGAGTCTGACGCAGGGATAAGGATCATGGCCACGGTGGAACCGGGCATCGCCCGTCACTACGACATAGCGGGTCTCGAGCAGCGCATCCTTGCCGCGCTCGCCGATATCGGCGTGGACGTTGCCCATCTGCGCGCCGGCGATCTTGAGGCGGTCGACGAATTCCACATTGGCGGTATCGCCGCCACAAGGGAACTCATCGGGCAGATGGGTTTGAAGCCGGGAGCCGGGCTGCTCGATATCGGATCGGGGGTGGGCGGTCCTGCCCGTTTTGCCGCCAACGAAGCTGGCGCCGACGTCACCGGCATCGATCTTACGCAAAGCTATGTCGACATCGCGACCAGCCTGTCGAAGCGCGCGGGCATGGTCGACAGGACGCACTTCGTGCAAGGCAGTGCGCTGGACATGCCATTCGCCGATGCCAGCTTCGACGCGGCCATGATCCTGCATGTCGGCATGAACCTTCCCGACAAGAAAAAACTGATGGGCGAGGCCGCGCGGGTGCTCCGGTCTGGCGGCGTCTTCGCCGTCTACGACGTGATGCGGCTCAAGGATGGCGCGCTGACCTATCCGCTGCCATGGGCATCGGATGAGAGCATGTCCTTCGTTGCCACGCCCGACGACTATCGCTCGGCTGCCACGGCTTCCGGCTTCTCCGTCGTCGCCGAGCGGCGGCGCGGTGCTTTCGCCGTCGAATTCTTCGCCGCGATACGGTCCCGGATGGCCGCCGCGCAAGCGGAAGGCAAGAAGCCGCCGCCCGGCGTCGGCCTCGTCATGGGCGAAGACGCCGGCACCAAGATCGCCAATGTCACCGCCGCGCTTGAAGGCGGCATTCTCGCACCCGTTGAACTGCTTCTTCGTCTCGGCTGAAAGGGACCTGTCATGGCAGACCTCCGCAACAATTTCGTCGGCATCAAATCGCCAAATCCGTTCTGGCTGGCCTCGGCACCGCCCACCGACAAGGCCTACAACGTCATCCGCGCCTTCAAGGCAGGCTGGGGTGGCGTGGTGTGGAAGACGCTGGGCGAGGAAGGCCCGCCGGTCGTCAACGTCAACGGCCCGCGCTATGGCGCGATATGGGGCGCCGACCGGCGCCTGCTCGGCCTCAACAACATCGAGCTGATCACCGACCGCGACCTGCAGACCAATCTGCGCGAGATGAAGCAGGTCAAGATGGAGTGGCCCGACCGCGCACTCATCGCCTCGATCATGGTGCCTTGCGAAGAGGCAAGCTGGAAAGCCATCCTGCCGTTGGTCGAGGAGACCGGGGCCGACGGCATCGAGCTCAATTTCGGCTGCCCGCACGGCATGTCGGAACGCGGCATGGGCGCGGCCGTCGGCCAGGTGCCGGAATATATCGAAATGGTGGTGCGCTGGTGCAAGCAGTATACGCGCATGCCCGTCATCACCAAGCTGACGCCCAACATCACCGATATCCGCAAGCCCGCGCGGGCGGCGCATGCCGGCGGCACCGACGCAGTGTCGCTGATCAACACCATCAATTCGATCACCGGCGTCGACCTCGACAGTTTCGCGCCGATGCCGACCATCGACGGCAAAGGCTCGCATGGCGGCTATTGCGGCCCGGCGGTGAAGCCCATCGCCATGAACATGGTGGCCGAAATCGCGCGCGATCCGGAGACACACGGCCTGCCGATCTCCGGCATTGGCGGCATCACCACCTGGCGCGACGCCGCTGAATTCATGGCGCTCGGCGCCGGCAACGTGCAGGTGTGCACAGCGGCGATGACCTACGGCTTCAAGATCGTGCAGGAGATGATCGCCGGTCTGGAAAACTGGATGGACGAGAAGGGCCACCGCTCGCTCGACGACATTATCGGCCGCGCCACGCCCAACGTCACCGATTGGCAGTATCTCAACCTCAACTATGTCGCCAAGGCGCATATCGACCAGGACGCCTGCATCAAATGTGGCCGCTGCCACATCGCCTGCGAGGACACTTCGCACCAGGCCATCACCAGCGTGGTCAATGGCGTGAGACACTTCGAGGTGATCGAGGCCGAATGCGTCGGCTGCAATCTGTGCGTCAATGTCTGCCCGGTCGAGAACTGCATCACCATGGAGCCGCTGGCTGCCGGCGTCATGGACCAGCGCACCGGCAAGCCGGTGTCGCCGATCTACGCCAACTGGACGACGCATCCGAACAATCCGATGGCCAAGGTGGCTGCGGAGTAGCCACAGACACGCAAGAACGGCGCCTTCGGGTGCCGTTTTTCTTTTTCCTATTGCGGATAACAATTATCCACGATAAATAGTATCCATGAATAGGAAATCGGCATCATGAAGCTGGGCGAGGGCGTTGAGGCGGCCATCCATTGCGCGGCCACCCTTGCAAGCGTCGAGGGCAACAGCACCATGCCGGGTGCTGCTCTCGCCGAGTGTTTCGGACTGTCGCCCAGCTATCTGCTGAAGCATCTCAACATGCTGGCCGCCGCCAGCATTCTTGAATCGGTGCCGGGGCCGGCTGGCGGCTACCGGCTGGCGCGGGCGGCCGAACGCATCACCCTGCTCGATATCGTGCTGGCCATAGAAGGGCGCGAACCCGCATTTCGCTGCGGCGAAATCCGCCGCAACGGGCCGGTCAAGATCGATGCCTCGGCCTATGTCAAACCCTGCGGCATCAATGCCGCGATGCTCAAGGCCGAGCGCGCCTATCGGGCCGCGCTTGCTGAAGTGAAGCTGTCCGACATCGTGGCGGACTACGCGGCGGAAGGCGATCCCAGATCCTTTGCCGCGAGCTGCGCCTTCGTGGCGCGCCACCAGCGGCCGCAGAAATCCAGTTCAGCCCCGCCAAAGCAGATGTGAAAGGATATCAGATGAAACAGAGGATGCAGTTTTTCGCCAAGGCGCCGGAGATCATGAAGGCGGTATCGGCGCTCAACAAGGCGGTCGACGAATGCGGGCTGGAGGCCAGCCTGCTGCATCTGATCAAGCTCAGGGCCTCGCAGATGAATGGCTGTTCCTTCTGCGTCGAGATGCACAGCCGCGAGGCGCGGCGCGACGGCGAAACCGAGCAGCGGCTCTATCTCGTCGCGGCCTGGAAGGAATCGCCGCTGTTTTCCGAACGCGAGCGCGCCGCTTTCGCCTGGACCGAGGCGGTGACCCTGATCGCCAACAATGGTGTGTCGGATGAGCTCTATGCCCGCACGCTTGAGCATTTCTCGGAAGAGGAACTGGTCAAGCTGTCCGTCGCGCTCGGCATGATCAACACCTGGAACCGGCTGTGCATCCCGTTCCAGGCCATTCATCCGATGCCGGCCGCCAAGGCCGCCTGATCTTATCGCCATTGGAGCGCCGTCGATGAGGCGGCGCTCCGATTGTTTTCAAAGGGGGTGTTTTATGCCTGCCGATTTGCCATCGATCTTGTTGTTTCTAGGCCGCCTGTTGCTTGGCGGCGCCTTCGTCTTCGCCGGCCTGCGCAACATCCTGAACGCCGCTTTCCTGACCGGGCTGATGGCCGCGCGCGGCGTGCCGCAAGCGCGGCTGGCGCTGTGGGCCGGCATTGTGCTCCAGATCATCGCCGGTGTCCTGGTGATGGCCGGCCTGTGGACGGCACTCGCCTGCGCGGTGCTGGTGCTGTTCCTGATCGTCGCCACGCCGATGTTCCACAATTTCTGGGACCACCAGGGCCCGGATCGCGCGGCGCGCATCAACGGCTTCGTCGGCAATGTCGCGCTGGGCGGCGGTTTCCTGACGTTGATCGCGCAGACGCTCTGAGGGTCTAACTCAGGCTGCGAACCGTAGCCCGCCATCGCAGGTCAGCACCTGGCCGGTCATGAAGCCGTTGGACACGAGGAAGGCAATCGCCGAGGCGACGTCCTCGGCGCGGCCGATGCGGCCGACCGGCGTCTTGCCGGCGTACTCGGCAAAGACCGCCTGCCGCTGTTCGTCGGGCAAAAAGTCCCACCACGGCGTGTCGATGACGCCGGGCGCCACGACGTTGACGCGCAAGGGCTTCAGTTCGACCGCCAAGATCGGCGCCACGGTCAAGAGCATGCCGTTGATGGCGCCGATGCCGGCGACGCCAGGCATTGTGGCCTGAGCCGACACCGCGGATATGAAGGTGACCGAGCCCGATTTGTTCAGCGTCGGCAAGGCGGCCTGCAGGCAGGACAGTTGCGGCCGCACCTTCTCTTCGACGCCGCTTCCGAGATCGGCAAGGTCAAGCGTCTCGAACGGGCCAAGGCCCTTGCCGCCGCTGGCCGCCAAGACGAGGTGGTCGAACGGGCCGAGGCGCTCGAAGAACTGGCGGACCTCGTCCGGCTTCGACGCATCGAACGGGGCCTTGTCGGCGGCGCCGCCGAGGCTCTTCCAGGCGCCGATGAGCTTGTCCTGGTTGCGCCCGGTGATCGTCACCTTCATGCCCGGGCCGAGCAGTTTTCGCGCGGTCGCCAGGCCGATGCCGGATGAGCCGCCGATGATGACTGTGTGTTCGGTTCTGTTGGTCATGAGTGCTGTTCCCTGGATTTTGAGGAGGCCGGGCCGACAAGGTCGAGGCTGAGGCTTCGCAATTGCTGCCGTGCCCTGGCGTCGTAGGCCTGGGCATCGGCGCGGGCTTCGCGCAGTCCGTCGAAATAGAGGCCGCTGCGGCCTTCGAGCGCGGGTGCGGCGGCGAGGTTGACGATGGCTTCGGCACCGGTCTCGACCGAACTCCATGGCGTCACGCCGGCCTGCCGGACCATGGTGGTGTTCATGTAGCTCGCCGGATGCAGCGCGTTGACGGTGACGCCGGTGCCTCTCAGCTCTTCCGCCAGATCGACGGTGAACAGGATTTGCGCCAGCTTGCTCTGGCAATAGGCACGCACGCCGCTATAGCCGTGGGTGAGCATCACGTCGCCGAAATCGATCGCTTGCTGGCCGGCCGAGGCGACGTTGACGATGCGCGCCGGAGCGCTGGCCTTGAGCAGCGGCAGAAGCTCCGAGGTCAGCAGGAAACCGGCGAGATAGTTGACGGCGAAGCGCAGTTCGTAGCCATCGGCACTGACCTGCCGTTTGGCGCCTGCCGTGCCGATGCCGGCATTGTTGATGAGGATATCGAGCCGGTTCGTCCGGGCACGTACCGCCTCGGCGAGGTGGCGAATTTCGGCCAGCGAAGCAAGGTCGGCGGCGAGGAATTCGGCCTTGCCGCCGGCGACTTCGATCTCGGCGACCGCTGCCTTGCCGCGCGCCGCATCGCGGCCATGCACCAGCACCCGGGCGCCGGCGGCACCCAGCCGTTGCGCGACGACGCGGCCGACGCCGTCGGTCGAGCCGGTGATGAGGATTGTCTTGTCTTTCAGGTCCATGTCCAGAGCCTCCTGTCTGCTGCTCTGAACGCAAGATGGGACGTCTGGCCGATCTCAAACAGTTCAAACTTTATCCTGGTATCAATACTGCTATAATAAGAAGCATGGATGCTCCCTCCCATTCCGCTGAAGACAGCCGCCGGCGCGAGCTTGGGGCTTTCCTGCGCTCGCGGCGCGAAAGGCTGACACCCTCGGCGACCGGCATCTCGACCGGCCTCAGGCGCCGCACGCCGGGCCTGCGCCGCGAAGAGGTGGCGATGATCGCCGGCGTCGGCACCACCTGGTACACCTGGCTGGAACAGGGCAGGGACGTGCGCCCTTCCGTGGAGGTGCTGACGGCGTTAAGCGAGGCGCTGCGCCTCGACGCCGTCGAGAGGCGGCACCTGTTCATCCTTGCCGGGCGTCAGCAGCCGGAGCGCCGCGTCGCCGCGCCGGAAAAGGCCGACGGTCCCTTGCTGCACATGTTGCAAAGCCTCGTCCTGCAACCCGCCTACGTCGTTGGCCGACGCTGGGACGTGCTGGCCTGGAACGACGCGGCCGTCGCGGTGTTCGGCGACTATGGCCTTCTCGAGGGTGACGCCCGCAACATCGTCCACATGGTGTTCACCAGCCCGCACCACCGCCGTTTGCTGGTCGACTGGGAAGAACTCGCCCGCGTGGTGCTCGCGTCGTTTCGCGCGGAGAGCGCCAAATATGTCGGTGATCCCGATTTCGACCGGCTGATCGCGCTTATGATGCGCTCGAGCCCCGAGTTCCGTGACTGGTGGCCCCTGAGGGACGTGGCACGAAGACTGACCGGGCTGAAGCACCTGCGGCACCCCGTTGCGGGTGCGATGACATTCGAGCATATGAGCCTGTCGATCGACGATGGTTCTGACATGAGGCTGGTCGTCTACACGCCGCTCGCCGAGCAGAACTCGATTGCCAAGCTGCAATCCTTGCTGGACGCGCTTCCGGCCGAGCGGCGTAGCGCCTGAGCCGGCGGGGGTCAGCCCTTCGGCTTCAGCCCATCCAGGAACAACTGCTCCAGGAATCTTGCCGCGTCCTCGAAGCGCCCGTCGCCGCCACGGTTCGGTCCCAGCACGGCGCGCACCTGGACGTCGAAATCGGCGTAGTGCTGCGTCGTCGCCCATATCGAGAAGATCAGGTGCCAGGGGTCGGTGCGGGCGATCTTGCCGGCGCGCATCCAGCCCTTGATGACGGTGGCCTTCTCGTCGACCAGCGTCTTCAGATCGCCAGCCAGCAGCGGCATGATGCGCGGCGCGCCTTGCAGGATTTCGTTGGCGAACAGCCGGCTCTCGCGCGGGAAATCGCGCGCCATTTCGAGCTTTCGCCTGATGTAGCTCCTGAGCTCGGTCAGGGGATCGCCGATGTCGTCGAGTTCGCGCAGCGGCGCAAGCCAGGTGTCGAGCAGGCGCAGCATCAAGGTCTCGTGAATGTCCTCCTTGCGGCGGAAGTAATAGAGCAGGTTCGGTTTCGACATGCCGGCGGCTTCGGCGATCTGGTCGATGGTCGAGCCGCGGAAGCCATGGGTGGAGAACACTTCGAGCGCGGCCTCGAGGATGAGTTCGCGCTTTTCCTGCTGGATGCGGGTGCGGCGAGGGACTTCCGTGCCGGTGTTCACCGTTGCGAACCCTCATGTTGGCGGTCATCTGGACCAATTCTCTGGACCAGTTTTTCCCTAGGCTGTGGAACGCACTTCAGGAGCCGCATTTCCGCTAGTAATCCCTTGACCGCCGACAGGGCGGTGCTAACGTTTGTCCAATCGGTCAAAAATTTGCGTAGCATGAAAACGGCGCAAAGACCAAGCGTTGGACGCACCGAAACAGGTTACAAGGGGAAGTCTTGGTCATGTCCAACCGGCTGAAAGTCACGCCGAACGATCTCAGTGCATTCTGGATGCCGTTCACGGCAAACCGGCAGTTCAAGCAGGCGCCACGCATGTTCGTGTCCGCCAAGGACATGCACTACACGACCAGCGATGGCCGCAAGGTGCTCGACGGCACCGCCGGTCTGTGGTGCGTCAACGCCGGCCACTGCCGGCCGAAGATCACCGAAGCGATCCAGCACCAGGCCGCCGAACTCGACTACGCGCCGGCCTTCCAGATGGGCCATCCCATCGTGTTCGAGCTGGCCAACCGCCTGGTCGACATCGCGCCCAAGGGCATGGACCATGTCTTCTTCACCAATTCGGGTTCGGAATCGGTCGAGACGGCGCTGAAGATGGCGATCGCCTATCATCGCATGAAGGGCGAGGGTGCCCGTACCCGTCTGATCGGCCGCGAGCGCGGCTATCACGGCGTCAATTTCGGCGGCATCTCGGTCGGCGGCATCGTCTCCAACCGCAAGATGTTCGGCACGCTGCTCGGCGGCGTCGACCATATGCCGCATACGCATCTGCCGGAAAAGAACGCCTTCTCGAAGGGTGTGCCGGAATATGGCGCGGAGCTTGCCAACGAACTGGAGCGCATCGTTACCCTGCATGACGCCTCGACCATCGCAGCGGTCATCGTCGAGCCGGTCGCCGGCTCCACCGGCGTCATCCTGCCGCCCAAGGGCTATCTGCAGAAGCTGCGTGAAATCTGCACCAAGCACGGCATCCTTTTGATCTTCGACGAGGTCATCACCGGCTTCGGCCGTCTCGGCGCGCCGTTCGCGGCCGACTATTTCGGTGTCACGCCCGACATCATGACCACCGCCAAGGGCGTCTCCAACGGCGTCATCCCGATGGGCGCGGTGTTCGTGAAGAAGGAAATCCACGACGCCTTCATGACCGGCCCCGAGCATATGATCGAGTTCTTCCACGGCTACACCTACTCGGGCAATCCGATCGCGTGTGCCGCGGCGTTGGGCACGCTCGACACCTACAAGGAAGAGGGCCTGCTCACCCGTGGCGAGGAACTGGCGCCCTATTGGGAGGACGCGCTGCACTCGCTGAAAGGCGAGCCGCATGTCATCGACATCCGCAACATCGGCCTGATCGGCGCGATCGAACTGGCGCCGATCGCCGGCAGCCCGACCAAGCGGGCCTTCTCGGCCTTCGTCAAGGCGTTCGAGCGCGGCGCGCTGATCCGCACCACCGGCGACATCATCGCGCTGTCGCCGCCGCTGATCATCACCAAGGGCCAGATCAACGAACTGATCGATCATGTGCGTGAAGTGCTAAGGTCGATCGACTAGCCTAGTCTATAGTCGGACGGCGTTGGGAACCGCCGTCCGATTTTTGAATGAAATGGAAGGACCTTGAATGGCCGCACCCGGCGAGAATCTGCGAATCAATTCAGACCGTTTGTGGGATTCGATAATGGAAATGGCGAAGATCGGCCCTGGCATTGCCGGCGGCAACAATCGCCAGACCGTGACCGACGAAGACGGCGAGGGCCGGCATCTGTTCAAGCGCTGGTGCGATGATGCCGGGCTCGAAATGGGCGTCGACGAGATGGGCACGATGTTTGCCCGCCGCGAAGGCACCGACCCCAGCCTGCCGCCGGTCTATGTCGGCAGCCATCTCGATACGCAGCCGACCGGCGGCAAATATGATGGCGTGCTGGGCGTCCTCGGCGGCCTGGAGATCGTGCGCTCGCTCAACGATCTCGGCATCAAGACGAAACACCCGATCGTCGTCACCAACTGGACCAACGAGGAAGGCGCGCGCTTTGCCCCGGCGATGATGGCGTCGGGCGTATTCGCCGGCGTGCTCGACCAGGCAGACGTCTATGAGCACACGGACAAGAACGGCAAGAAATTCGGAGAGGAACTGGAGCGCATCGGCTGGAAGGGCACCGAGAAGGTCGGCGATCGCAAGATCCACGCCTTCTTCGAACTGCATATCGAACAGGGGCCGATCCTCGAGGACGAAGACATCGACATTGGCGTCGTCACCCATGGCCAGGGCCTGAAATGGCTGCAGGTGACGCTGACCGGCAAGGAAGCCCATACCGGCTCCACGCCGATGCCGAAGCGCCGCAATGCCGGTCTCGGCATGGCGCGCGTGATCGAACTGGTGCATGAGATCGCCATGGACTACCAGCCGGATGCCGTCGGCGCGGTCGGCCACATGGAAGCCTATCCCAATTCGCGCAACATCATCGCCGGCCGCACCGTCTTCACCATCGACATCCGCTCGCCCGAGAAGGAAGTGCTCGACGCCATGGATGCGCGCGTCCGCGAAGGCATCGACACGATCTGCGAGGCGCTCGACATCCGGTACAAGGTCGAGCAGGTCGGCCATTTCGATCCGGTCACCTTCGATGCCGGCTGCGTGAAGGCCATCCGCGATGCCGCCGATCGGCTCGGCTATACGCACCGCAACATCGTCTCCGGTGCAGGCCACGACGCCTGCTGGATCAACCGCGTCGCGCCGACCGCCATGGTGATGTGCCCGTGCGTCGACGGGTTGTCGCACAACGAGGCCGAGGAAATCACCAAGGAATGGGCCGGCGCCGGCGCCGACGTCCTGTTCCACGCGGTGGTGGAGACCGCCGTCATCGTGGAGTGAGCCTATAGATTCCAAACGCCGCTCGCAAAGAAGCGCGAAGAGAACAAGGGAACAAGAAAATGACCAAAGTCATCAAGAACGGCACCGTCGTTACCGCCGACCGAACGTGGAAGGCGGATGTGCTAGTCAAGCACGGCAAGATCGTCGCCATAGGCTCCGACCTGCATGGCGACCATGAGTACGACGCCACCGGCTGCTATGTCATGCCGGGCGGCATCGACCCGCACACTCATCTCGAAATGCCGTTCATGGGCACCTATTCGGCCGACGATTTCGAATCCGGCACGCGGGCAGCCCTTGCCGGCGGCACCACCATGGTGGTCGATTTCTGCCTGCCGGCGCCGCAGCAGTCACTGCTCGAAGCCTTGCAGATGTGGGACAACAAGACGTCGAAAGCTGCCTGCGACTATTCCTTCCACATGGCGGTCACCTGGTGGGGCAAGCAGGTGTTCGACGAGATGGCCACCGTCGTCGACAAGGGCATCACCTCGTTCAAGCACTTCATGGCCTACAAGGGCGCGCTGATGGTGGACGACGACGAGATGTATGCGTCGTTCCAGCGCTGCGCCGACCTTGGCGCGCTGCCGTTGGTGCATGCCGAGAATGGCGACGTGGTTGCCGCACTTTCGCAGAAACTGCTCGCCGCCGGCAACAATGGCCCGGAGGGCCATGCCTATTCGCGGCCGCCGGAAGTGGAAGGCGAGGCGACAAATCGCGCCATCATGATCGCCGACATGGCCGGCGTGCCGCTCTACGTCGTGCATGTCTCCTGCGAGCAGGCGCATGAGGCCATTCGGCGGGCGCGCCAGAAAGGCATGCGCGTGTTCGGCGAGCCGCTGATCCAGCACCTGACGCTCGACGAGAGCGAGTATTTCGACAAGGACTGGGACCATGCGGCGCGCCGCGTGATGAGCCCGCCCTTCCGCAACAGACTTCACCAGGATTCGCTGTGGGCCGGGCTGCAGGCCGGGTCGCTGCAGGTGGTGGCGACTGACCATTGCGCCTTCACCACCAAGCAGAAGCGCTTCGGCGTCGGCGATTTCACCAAGATCCCCAACGGCACAGGCGGCCTCGAAGACCGTTTGCCGGTGCTGTGGACCAAGGGCGTCAATACCGGGCGGCTGACGATGAACGAGTTCGTCGCTGTGACCTCGACCAACATCGCCAAGATCCTCAACATGTATCCGAAGAAGGGCGCCATCGTCGAAGGGGCTGATGCCGACATCACCGTCTGGGATCCGAAGCGCAAGAAGACGATTTCGGCCAAGAAGCAGCAGTCGGTGATCGACTACAATGTGTTTGAGGGCGTCGAGGTGACCGGCCTGCCGCGCTTCGTCTTCTCGCGCGGCGAATTGTCGATCGAGGAGGCCGAGGTGAAGGCAAAGCCCGGCCACGGCCAGTTCGTCGGCCGCGAGCCGAACGCCGCGGTCAACCGGGCCCTGTCGACGTGGAAAGAGATCACCGCGCCGCGCAAGGTGGAACGCACGGGCATCCCGGCGACGGGGGTTTAGGCTTGGCGCGTTCGGCCGCGCTCATCGCGATGGTCTTGGCGGCGGTTGCCGGTGGCCCGGCGACCGCGGCTGGCGTGCTGGCTGGCTCCTGGGGCAATGATGTCGGCTGTGCCGGCATCAAGGCTGGTTACCAGAACAGTGATGCCTATATCCTGTTGACCGCGGAAGGCATCGAGACCTATGGCAGCGGTTGCCGGTTCGAGCAGCAATTGACCCCGGTGCCAGGTCCGCAATCGCTGCGTTCGACCTGTTCCGCCGAAGGCGAGGCGGGAACGGCGATCGAAACAATCGTGGTCACCAACGAGGGTGCGGATGGCTTCTTCGTCACCATTCCCGGTCTTGAGGAAGTGGGGCCGCTGCGGTCATGTTCGTGATGTTATGAGCACTGGGATCTGGGGGATGAGCATGCGCGGTTTCGGTTTGTCTGTTGCGATGACGCTCGTGCTGGCGGCGGGACAAGCTTCCGCGGCAAGCATTGATCTGTCGAAACCCTATGGCGACAAATATGGCTGCATCAACCGCAATGGCCAGGAAGTCGCCGCCGACAAGATGCTGCTCTTGACCGACAAGGAATTGATTACCGCCGCCAGCGCCTGCACGTTCACGAAGACGCTAGCGCAGGCTGACGGATCGCTGGTGGTGACGGCGACATGCGAGGCGGAAGGCGAAGAGGGACAGGAGCCGACCAATTTCACCATCAAGCGCAGCGCCAGGAACACCAGGAAGCTGACGATCACGGATGCGGACGGCAATGTGATGGGGGAAGTCTCGCGGTGCAAATGACGGCGATCCCGTCGAGCTCAGGCGACCAGCGCATCCAGTTCCGGCAGCAGGACGACACTCTCCTGTTCGTTTGGGTCGGTGCGCGCAATGACGGCCGAGGACGGGGCGTTGCTCAGATTGGCCGGCAGATGCGGCACGCCGGCCGGAATGTAGAAGAGGTCGCCGGCCTTGACGACGATGTGGTGTTCGAGCCGGTCGCCATACCAGGTATGGACCTCGCCGGAGAGCACGTAGATCGCCGTTTCATGGTTCTCGTGCAGATGCGCCTTGGCGCGGGCGCCGGGCGGCATGGTGAGCACGTGCATGCAGATGCCGGAGGAGCCGACCGACTCCGTGGCGATGCCGGAGAAATAGGTCAGTCCCTGCTTGCCTTCATAAGTGCTTTCAGGGCGGATAAGATGACAAGTGGGTTTGGGCGACATCGGGGAAACTCCGGGCGTCGATTTGCGTGGAACAGGGCCAATGGGACAGGGCGAGTGGAAAACAACATCGCGATAAAAGCAATCGGATTCCGGCCGACGCCCCTTTGGCGGGAACAGGCAGGCAGCGGCCGATGACAGGGATTTCGCCAGCCGTTGTCGCGGCAAGCAAACTTGGCCTCACCTTCCAGACCAATGACGGCCCCGTCCAGGCACTGTCCAATGTCGACCTGACGATCGGCAAGGGGGAGTTCGTCTCCTTCATCGGACCGTCGGGCTGCGGCAAGACCACGCTGCTGCGCGTCATCGCCGATCTGGAGAAACCGACATCAGGCACGATCTCGGTCAACGGCATGACGGCGGAGCAGGCGCGCGGGAAACGCGCCTATGGCTATGTCTTCCAGGCAGCCGCCCTGTTTCCGTGGCGCACCATCGAGCGCAATGTCGCGCTGCCGCTGGAGATCATGGGCCTGTCGAAGGCGGAGCAGGCGGAACGCATCAAGCGCACGCTCGATCTCGTCAACCTCTCGGGCTTCGAGAAGAAATACCCCTGGCAGCTTTCCGGCGGCATGCAGCAGCGCGCCTCGATCGCCCGAGCGCTGGCCTTCGACGCCGATCTGCTGCTGATGGACGAACCGTTCGGCGCGCTGGACGAGATCGTGCGCGACCACCTCAACGAGCAATTGCTGGAGTTGTGGGGGCGGACCAACAAGACCATCTGCTTCGTCACCCACTCCATTCCGGAAGCGGTCTATCTGTCGACGCGCATCGTCGTCATGTCGCCGCGCCCGGGCCGCGTCAGCGATGTCATCGAATCGACGCTGCCGAAGGAGCGGCCGCTCGACATCCGCGAGACGCCGGAGTTTTTGGCGATAGCTGCCCGCGTGCGCGATGGGTTGAGGGCAGGGCACAGCTATGATGATTGAGCGGCCTGGCAAGCAAGCGGCCCCCTACGCTTTCGTCATCCTAGGGCGGAGCAGGCGCGAAGCAGCCTGCGTAGACCCTAGGATCCATGCCGTGACGTCGGTCGGAGAGCGCAAACGGCTGAGAATACCCGCCAAGCAGCGCGAGACGCAGGGAGCCATGTTCCGCACCGCTGCGGAGCGTCGAGGTAACGGCATGGATCCTAGGGTCTGCGCCGCGTCGCTTCGCTCCTTGCTCCGCCCTAGGATGACGAAGAGAACGAACGTCGCGGCAGCGAAAACGAAGGCACCCGGCCTTCGCTTCGCTCCGGCCACCCTCTCCCCGGCGGGGAGAGGAGAAGGGCAGCTCTAGATGGATAGCTTCCGCGACAAGCTCGTCCCCGTGACCTCCATCCTCGCCGGCGTCGTCGTGCTCTGGTATGTCTTCGCCGTCATCCTCAATGCGCCGTTCCAGCGCGATCTCGACACCCGGGCCAACGAAACGCCCGGCGCCGTCGAGTTCATCGGCAAGACGCTGGCGCAGCCGAAGCCGACGCTGCCGGCGCCGCATCAGGTGGCGGTGAACTTCTTCGAGAACACGTTTCTGCGGCCCATCACCTCGAGCCGCAGCCTCGTCTACAATGCCTGGGTGACGCTGTCGTCGACGCTGCTCGGCTTTGCCTTCGGCACCGCGCTCGGGATCATCATCGCCGTCGGCATCGTGCATGTGGCGACGCTCGACCGCAGCCTGATGCCGTGGATCATCGCCTCGCAGACCATTCCGATCCTGGCGGTGGCGCCGATGATCATTGTTGTGTTGGCGGCGATCGGCATCACCGGGCTGATCCCGAAGGCGATGATCTCGACCTATCTGTCGTTCTTCCCGGTGACGGTCGGCATGGTGAAGGGGCTGCGCTCGCCCGAGATCATGCATCTCGACCTGATGCACACCTACAATGCCAGTGCCTCGCAGACCTTCTGGAAGCTGCGCGTGCCGGCCTCGGTGCCGTTCCTGTTCACCTCGATGAAGGTGGCGGTGGCGGCAAGCCTGGTCGGTGCCATCGTCGGCGAACTGCCGACCGGTGCTGTCGCCGGCATCGGCGCCAAGCTGCTTGCCGGCGCCTATTACAGCCAGTCCATCGACATCTGGTCGGCGCTGGTCGCCGGTTCGATCGTGGCGGCACTGCTGGTCATGGTGGTCGGCATTGCCGGGCGCATCGTCGATCGCGCCATGGGCGGGAGGCCGGCATGAACTGGCTGAAACCTTCGTGGCAAGCCGTGCTGGCGATCGTGTTGTGCCTGATCGCAATCGCGCTCGGCGCGATGTCGAAGCCGGAAGCGGCAGCGCTCGCGGACCCCACCGCCAGCATCAACTATCCCTATCTCGGAACCAAGGGCCTGATGCTCGGCCTGGCGATCGTGGCGGCGCTGGTTTCGATGCTCAGGATTCCTTCGCTTGCCGAGGCCGTCGTGCTCTTTATCGGCGCCCATCTCGTTGCCTGGCTGCTGATCTCGGGCATTGCGGGGTTCGAGGGGACGGCATTGGCACCGTACTTCCTGCTGCTTACCGCCGCTTGGCTCCTTGGCTGGCGCTGCGTGGCGGTACTGTCGGGGCTTCGCCCGATGGCGAACTCGGCCCGCAACGCGCTGCGCCTGGTCATCCCCGCCATCTTCGGCGCCTGGATCCTGATCATCTGGGAAGCGGTGACGCGCGGCGCCGGCATCCCCTTCATCCTGTTGCCGCCGCCAAGCGCCATCGGCGCGCGCATCGCCGGTTCGCTTCCGGTGCTCGGCGCCGATGTGCGCCAGACCATCTTCAAGGCGGTGATCTTCGGCTATGTCGTCGGCAGCGGCGCCGGCGTCATCACCGCCATCCTCGCCGACCGCGTGCCGTTCCTGCGGCGTGGGCTTTTGCCGATCGGCAACATGGTCTCGGCGCTGCCGATCATCGGCGTGGCGCCCATCATGGTCATGTGGTTCGGCTTCGACTGGCAGTCCAAGGCGGCGGTCGTCATCATCATGACGTTCTTCCCGATGCTGGTGAACACGGTCGCCGGGCTCGCCGCATCAGGCCATATGGAGCGCGACCTGATGCGCACCTACGCGTCGGGCTATTGGCCGACACTGATCAAGCTCAGGCTGCCGGCCGCCGCTCCCTTCATCTTCAACGCGCTGAAGATCAACTCGACGCTGGCGCTGATCGGCGCCATCGTCGCCGAGTTCTTTGGCACGCCCGTCGTCGGCATGGGCTTCCGCATCTCGACCGAGGTCGGGCGGATGAACATCGACATGGTCTGGGCCGAAATCGCAGTTGCAGCACTTGCGGGTTCGGTCTTTTATGGCGTGGTCGCTCTTGTCGAAAGAGCCGTCACGTTTTGGCATCCCTCTGTCCGTGGTGGATAGGGGCGGTGGGTTTAAGGGTGCTAACTTCAGAGGGTAAAAACATGAAAAGACTTGTCATTCCAGTTCTGGCCGGCGCGATGTCGCTCGCCGCCTTCCAGGCAATGGCCGCCGACAAGGTGACGTTGCAGCTGAAATGGGTCACGCAGGCCCAGTTTGCCGGCTACTATGTCGCCAAGGCCAAGGGTTTCTATGAAGCAGAAGGCCTCGACGTCGACATCAAGCCGGGCGGCCCCGATATCGCGCCCGAGCAGGTGATCGCCGGCGGCGGCGCCGATGTCATCGTCGACTGGATGGGCGGTGCGCTCGCCGCGCGCGAAAAGGGCGTGCCGCTGGTCAACATCGCCCAGCCCTTCAAGAAGGCCGGCATGGAGCTGGTCTGCCCGAAGGACGGGCCGATCAAGACCGAGGCCGACTTCAAGGGCCATACGCTGGGCGTCTGGTTCTTCGGCAATGAATATCCGTTCTATGCCTGGATGAACAAGCTCGGCCTCAAGACCGATGGCGGCAAGGACGGCGTCACCGTCCTCAAGCAGAGCTTTGACGTGCAGCCGCTGATCCAGAAGCAGGCGGATTGCATCTCGGTCATGACCTACAACGAGTACTGGCAGCTGATCGACGCCGGCTACAAGCCGGAACAGCTGACCGTTTTCAACTATTCGGCGATGGGCAACGACCTGCTCGAGGACGGGCTCTATGCGTCGGAAGACAAGCTCAAGGATCCGGCTTTCGCAGACAAGATGGTGCGTTTCGTGCGCGCCTCGATGAAGGGCTGGAAATACGCCGTCGACAACAATGATGAGGCGGCAGGCATCGTCATGGATGGCGGCGGCCAGGACGAGAACCACCAGAAGCGCATGATGAGCGAAGTCGCCAAGCTGATCGACAATGCCGACGGCAAGCTCGATCCGGCGACCTACGAGCGCACCGCCAAGGCGCTGCTCGACCAGAAGATCATCACCAAGGAGCCGAAAGGCGCCTACACGACCGCGATCACCGACAAGGCGATCAAGTAACCCTGCAGAGCGTGATCCCGCAAAGGTCATGCTCAAATGTAAAATGGAGCGGCGCCCTCAGAGGCGCCGTTCCTTTATGGTGTTCATGACGAAGCTGGTCTCGATCGAGGCGACGCATTTCAGCCGCGCGATCTTTTCCTTGATGAAGCGCTCGTACTGTTCGAGGCTGCCGGTCACCACCTTCAGCACATAGTCGCGCGAACCGGTGACAAGGTGGCATTCCAGCACCTCTTCCCAGCCGCGGATCGCCTCTTCGAACATGACGATCTCGTCCTCGTTCTGCCGGCTGAGCCGAATTGTGGCGATGGCGACCATACTCCAGCCGAAGACGGCGGGATCGACCAGCGTGGTGTAACCCTTGATCACACCCGTCTCCTCCAGCCGCCGCACGCGCCTCAGGCAAGGCGATGGCGACAGGCCGATGCGCTCGGCGAGGTCGTTGTTGGTGATGCGGGCGTCGGCCCGCAGTTCGCGCAGAATCCTGAGGTCGAAATCATCGGCTATCTTCTGCTGCATTTTTGCTCTCTTTGGGCAGTTTGTTGCCGGCATGCAGCCATGTGAGCCCGAGAATAGCAAGGACTGGCTGATCGGGATCGCATAAATTGCGGGCGACATCCCTCGAAAGCAGGAAAAGCCATGACCGCGCCACGCCCGTCGAAAACCCATATCGGCAACCACAAGCTCCATCCGGAGACGCTGATGCTGAGCTATGGTTTCGATCCGCAGCTGTCGGAAGGCGCGGTCAAGCCACCGGTGTTCCTGACCTCGACCTTCGTGTTCAAATCGGCGGAAGAGGGGCGCGACTTCTTCGACTACACGTCCGGCCGCAAGGAACCGCCGAGCGGCACGGCGTCGGGTCTCGTCTATTCGCGCTTCAACCATCCCAACAGCGAGATCGTCGAGGACCGGCTGGCGATCTATGAAGGGACGGACGCCTGTATCCTGTTTTCCTCCGGCATGTCGGCGATCGCGACGACACTGCTCGCCTATGCCCGTCCGGGCGATGTCATCCTGCATTCGCAGCCGCTCTATGGCGGCACCGAGACGCTTTTGACGCGCACGCTGTCCGGCTTCGGCATCGGCGCCGTCGGTTTCGCCGATGGTGTCGACGAGAAGGCGGTTCGGGCAGCCGCCGATGCCGCGGTGGCGAAGGGGCGTGTTTCAGTCATCCTGATCGAGACGCCGTCCAATCCGACCAACAGCCTGGTCGATATCGCGCTGATGCGGACGATCGCTGATGAGATTGGGGCGAGCCAAGGGTCAACACCGATCATCGTCTGCGACAACACGCTGCTCGGCCCGGTGTTTCAGCGGCCGATCGAGCATGGCGCCGATGTCTCCGTCTATTCGCTGACCAAATATGTCGGCGGCCATTCCGACCTGATCGCGGGTGCGGCCATGGGCAGCAAGGCGGTCACTAAGCCGATCAAGGCGCTGCGCGGCGCGATTGGCACGCAACTCGACCCGCATTCCTGCTGGATGCTCGGCCGTTCGCTGGAGACACTGTCGATCCGCATGGAGCGGGCCAACGACAATGCGCGCCTGGTCGCCGAATTCCTGCGCGATCATGCCAAGGTCGAGAAGGTGCATTATCTGCCGTTCCTGGGCGAGGATACGCCGGCGGGGCGCGCCTATGTGAGGCAATGCAGCGGCGCCGGCTCGACTTTCTCCTTCGACATCAAAGGTGGAGAGAAGGCGGCTTTCGCGTTTCTCAACGCCCTGCAGATCTTCAAGCTGGCGGTAAGTCTCGGCGGCACCGAGTCGCTCGCCAGCCATCCGGCCGCCATGACCCATTCCGGCATTCCCTTGGACGTGCGCCAGCGCATCGGTGTGCTGGAGACCACGGTCAGGCTGTCGATCGGTGTCGAGCATCCGGACGATCTGATCGCGGACCTGACGCAGGCGCTGGCGTCGGTCTGATTTCTCTCTCGGGACGCCGGAAGGGGCGGCCGATCGCCCTTTCTTCACAAATTCGTGTTCAGGGAAACATTGCGTCGCCCAGCCGTTGCAGTTGAGGCATGCGCGCGCCGGGGGAGCAGCGACGCATGCGGCAGCCAATCGGAGGTTCTTCATGCGCACATATTCTTTCCTGCCGGTGCTTTCGGCGCTGGCCGTTTCGACCGCGTTCCTGCTCGCTTCGCCAGCAATGGCCGAGGTGGTGAAGTACAAGGCAACGCTCGATGGCGGCCAGCAGAACCCGCCCGTCACCACCAAGGGCAAAGGCACCGCCACGCTCACCTTCGACACCACCAAGAAGAAACTCAGTTGGAACGTCAAATATTCCGGCCTTAGCGGACCGGCGACGGCAGCGCATATTCACGGCCCGGCTGCGATGGGTGCGAACGCCGATCCGGTCATCCCGTTCAAAGGCAAGCTCAAGAGCCCGATCAAGGGTTCGGCAACGCTGACGGACGCGCAAGCCGCCGATCTGGCGGCCGGCAATTATTATGTCAACGTCCACACCGCCGCCAACAAGGATGGCGAGATCCGCGGCCAGATCGAGGCGGCGAAGTAACGCAAGCCGCTTGGAAAAAAAGGGGCGGGCGACCGCCCCTTTTTTGTCTGGATCACGCCTTGTCGCGTATCTGCGTCATCGTGCGGGTTGGCGTGATCGCTTCGGGGTCGAGCCTGATTTCGACGATGGCTGGCTTGCCGCTGGCGCGGGCTCGCTCGAAGGCCCGCGCGAAATCCGCCGTCTTCTCGACCGTCTCGCCATGGCCGCCATAGGCGCGTGCCAGCGACGCGAAGTCGGGATTCCTGAGATCGGTGGCGACGACGCGGCCGGGATATTCGCGTTCCTGATGCATGCGGATGGTGCCGTAAATGCCGTTGTTGACGACGATCACGATAATCGGCAGGTCATATTGCACGGCGGTGGCGAATTCCTGGCCGTTCATCAGGAAGCAGCCGTCGCCGGCAAAGGCGATAACGGTGCGATCCGGATAAAGCGCCTTGGCGGCGACCGCGGCTGGGGTGCCGTAGCCCATCGAGCCGGAGGTCGGCGCCGCCTGCGTGCCGAAACGGCGAAAGCGGTGGAAACGATGCACCCAGGTGGCGTAGTTGCCGGCGCCGTTGGCGAATATGGCGTCGTGCGGCAACTCCTGTTCCAGATAGGTCATGATCGGGCCCATCTGCACGTCGCCTGGACCCGTCTGCGGCGGCGTCGACCATTCGAGATAGGCGGCATGTGCCTTGGCTGTCTCGGCTGACCAGGATGGCGTGCCGGCGGGCTTGCGCTTGGCAAAGGCCTCGACGAAGGCGGCGGGCGAGGCGTTGATCGCCAGCGTCGGCCGGTAGACGCGGCCGAGCTCGCCGGCGTCGGCGTGGACGTGCACCAGCGCCTGGTCGGGATAGGGGCTTTTCAGCAGCGTATAGTCGGAGGAGGGCATCTCGCCCATGCGTCCGCCGATCAACAGCACGACGTCGGCCGCCTTGACCTGCGCCGCCAGCTTGGGGTTGATGCCGATGCCGACGTCGCCGGCGTAGTTCGCGTGAAGATGGTCGAACAGCATCTGGCGGCGGAAAGAGCAGCCGACGGGAAGCGACCATGTCTCCGCTATGGTGCGCATGCGCGCAACCGCTTCCTCATTCCAGCGTGTGCCGCCGAGGATGACGAATGGTCGCTTGGCGCCGTTGAGCAGCATTTCCAGCGCGTCGAGTTCGGCCCCGCCGGGATAGGTCTCGACAGGCGTGTGGGGAAGCGCTTCCGGAGCCTGGACCGCGCTGGTCAGCATGTCTTCGGGCAGCGAGATGACGACCGGGCCTGGTCGGCCCGACGTCGCGACCGCGAAGGCGCGGGTGACGAATTCGGGGATGCGCGAGGCGTCATCGATCTCGACCACCCATTTGGCGATGTCGCCGAAGAACTTCTTGTAGTCCACCTCCTGGAACGCCTCGCGTTCCTTGGCATGGCTGGCAACCTGGCCGATGAACAGGATGAGCGGCACCGAATCCTGCATGGCGATGTGGATGCCGGCGGACGCGTTGGTGGCGCCGGGGCCGCGGGTGACGAAGCAGATGCCGGGCTTGCCGGTCAGCCGGCCCTGGCAGTCGGCCATCATCGCGGCACCCCCTTCCTGGCGGCAGACGATGGTGCGGATCGATGAATCGTGCAGCGCGTCGAGCACCGCCAGATAGGATTCGCCGGGCACGCAGAAGATGCGGTCGGTGCCGTTCGCTTCCAGCGCCTCGACGATCAGTTGTCCACCGGTCTTCATTTTGCTGATCTCTCCAGTTCGGCAAGGATTTCGTCGGTGTGTTCGCCCAGGCGCGGCGAAGGGCGCTCATAGACCAGCGGCGTGCCCGACATCACCATCGGCGCGCGCACCGAGGGCAGAAGATTGCCATGGCCGTCGTCGAGGTCGAGCCGCATGCCGCGCGCGATCGTCTGCGGGTCGGCGAACATCTGGCCGATCGTGTTGATCGGGCTCGCCGGCACGCTTGCCGCTTCCAGCTTTGCCAGCAGCGGGGCGCGATCGAGCGTGCACAGCGCCTCGACGATGCGTTCGCGCAGCTTCACCCGGTTGGCGACCCGGGCCGGATTGGTGGCGAAGTCGGGATTCGTCGACAATTCATCCAGCCCGACGGCGGCACAGAATTTTGCGAACTGGCCGTCATTGCCGACCGCCAGGATGATGTGGCCGTCCCGGACCGGCACCACCTCGTAAGGCGCGATGTTCATATGGGCATTGCCCATCTGCACCGGCGACTTGCCGGAGACGAGATAGTTGAGGTTCTGGTTGCCGAGCGCCGAGATCTGCGTGTCGAACAGCGCCATGTCGATATGCTGGCCTTCGCCGGTCCGGTCGGCATGCCGCAACGCGGCCTGGATGGCGATGACGGAATAGAGTCCGGTGAAGATGTCCGAGATGGCGACACCGGCCTTTTGCGGCTCGCGGCCGACCTCGCCGGTGATCGACATCATGCCGGCCATGGCCTGGATGATGAAGTCGTAGCCGGCGCGCGGCGCATAGGGCCCGTCCTGTCCGAAGCCGGTGATCGAGCAATAGACGAGGCGCGGGTTGATCTTGCGCAGGCTGTCATGGTCGAGCCCGTATTTCTTCAGGCCGCCAAGCTTGAAATTCTCGATCAGCACATCCGAGGTCGCGACCAGCCGGCGCACGGTCTCGGCGCCCTCCGGCGTCGAGAAGTCGATAGCGATGGAGCGCTTGCCGCGGTTGCAGGAATGGTAATAGGCGGCCGACAGGTTCTCGCCGTCATGGCTCATGACGAAGGGCGGGCCCCATTTGCGGGTGTCGTCGCCACCATCGGGACTTTCGACCTTGATGACATCGGCGCCGAGATCGGCAAGCAATTGCCCGGCCCATGGCCCGGCGAGGATGCGGGCGAGTTCGACGACGCGGACGCCTTTCAGGGGTGGTTCGGCCATAAATCACCGTCATTGCCGCAATCACCATGATTGCCGCGAAAGCAGAGCCTCTATCAAGCCCGGCATCGGCTGTCACGGCCCTTGCAATAGGCCAACGGGCCGGTTCGGAAAGGATGCAGGTCGCTATTTCAGCACGCTGTCGGCCCAGGTGGCGAAATCGTTCATGATGATATCGCGGTTCACCTCGTTCAGGCTTTCGTGGCGGGTGTCGTCGTAAACCTTTGAAACGAGATTCGAAAAGCCCATCCCGCGCATGCGATCGGCAAGGTGGGTGATGCCCTTGCCATAGTCCGAGGCGGGGTCTTTCTCGCCGCCGATGATGGCGACGGGAAGGTCGCGCCGGACGCCGGCAAAGCCGGCATCCTTGCCGCCGTTGAGCGCCATCGAGACCACGTCGCGCCACATCGACACAGAGGCATCCCAGCCACACAGCGGATCGGCGATGTATTTCGCCACCTCGGCCTCGTCGCGCGACAGCCAGTCGAACGGCGTGCGGTGATCGGGCACCGCCTTGCCCCAGGCCTGAAAGGTGAGTTTCGGCAGCAGGCGGGACGGGACATCGGAGCCCAGCCGCATCCGCTCCCAGGCGAGGATGCCGAGTGCTACCTGCCCAAGCCGCCCTTGTGAGAAATTGCCGTTCCAGATCGCGGCGGCATGGAGGCGCGGCGAGTGTTCCAAAAGGTAGTTCAGCGCCACCGACGCGCCCATCGAATGACCGAAAAGGATGACCGGCAGGTTCGGGCACTCGCCGGCGATGAGATCGTGGATAGCATCGACATCGGCGATCACCTTGGCCGGGCCATCCTCGTCGGCGAATTGGCCGAGCGGCGCATCGGAGGCCTTGGTCGCGCCATGGCCGCGATGGTCATGGACATAGACGTGGAAGCCGCGCGCGGAGAGAAAATCGGCAAAGCGGGCATAGCGCGCGGCGTGCTCGGCCAGGCCGTGGTTGATCTGGACAGCCGCGCGCGGCTTGCCTTCTGCGCGGCTAACGAGGAGATTGAGATCGGCGCCGGTCGGTGAGCGGACCATGCGTTGCTGATTGAAAGGCATGGCCCGCCCGGTCTCCCCCTCGTTTTGTCGTTGTTGGCTTTGTTTGCGCCGCCGCCGGTTACGCGTCAATCCACAGCAAATGCTTTTGCGCGACGATGTTTCTTGCGTTCGACCGGCAAAATATCGCAATTCTGACACGGTGACAGCTTCAGTCTGTCGCCCACTTCTCAGCCGGGGATTTCTCATGCGCATTGGTGTCGTTTTTGGATTGGCCATGCTGGCGGTATCGCTGGCCAATGCTGCGCATGCCGAAGTCAAGATGAGCGGCACCTTCGTTGCCGATGCGGCCTGTCCGGCGACGCAAGCCATCAAGAACGGCAAGAACCCCGGCAACGTCTCGACCGATGCCGGACAGAGCTACCAGCTGCTTGCCGGCAACAAGGACGCGCCGACGCATTATCTGATCCTGGTGCCGGGCGCCGATCCGGAGCGCCGCTGGGTGAAGGTCACTTGCGGCCATCTGGCGGGCAGCAATGCCGCGGCGGTGCCGGCGGCACCTGGCGGACAAGGCAAGCCCGCCGCCTCGGGGAAACCCGAATATGTCTTCGCGCTGAGCTGGCAGCCGGCTTTTTGCGAGACCAAATCGAGCAAGACCGAATGCAGGGCGCAGAACCCGAACGAGTTCGACGCCACCAACTTCACCTTGCATGGGCTGTGGCCGCAGCCGAACGGCAATTTCTATTGCCAGGTGGCGGCCAGCGACAAGGCCAACGACAATCCTGCTCACTGGAAGGATCTGCCGCCGGTCAATCTGGACGCCGGCACCCGCAAGGAGCTTGACCAGGTGATGCCGGGCACGGCCTCCCAGCTGGAACGGCATGAATGGATCAAGCACGGCACCTGCTACGGCAAGAACCAGCAGGACTACTTCTCCGACGCGCTCGGCCTGATGCGACAGGTGAATGCCTCGCCGGTGCGCGAACTCTTCGCCAAGACCATAGGCGGCAAGCTGACGGCGGACCAGATCCGTGGCGCCTTCGACCGGGCCTTCGGTGCCGGGGCAGGGGATCGCGTGCGGGTGTCCTGCGTCATCGATCCGTCGAACGGCCGGCGGCTGATCGGCGAACTGACGCTCGGCCTTGCCGGCCCGATCAGCCCGAACAGTTCGCTCAAGGACCTGTTGCTGGCTTCCGTACCGACCAACAAGGCCGGTTGCCCGACAGGCACCGTCGACGCGATCGGGTTCCAGTAAGCCCACGCCGCTGACGGGCATTGCGCGACAGAGAAATCCTAGATCAGAACTGCGCCGACTTGGTCCAGGCGATGGCGGCGTCCAGCTCATGGCCACCCGGCTCGCCGACGACGCGGTCGCGTCCGGTCGACTTCGCCTTGTAGAGGCGCTGGTCTGCGAGGGCGAACAGATCGGCAAGACAGCGCGTCGTTTCGCTGACGGTTGAAACGCCGGCGCTGACGGTCAGCTCGAAGCGGCTGGCCACAGGCGATGCCTTGACGGCGTAACGGATGCTTTCGCCAAACAGCCTGGCGACCGGATGCGGGCGCGAACTGAGGATGGCGAACTCCTCGCCGCCGATGCGGAACACCTGGTCTTCGGCGCTCGCCACTTCGCGGAGCAGGGCCGCGATCGCTTTCAGCACCTTGTCGCCTTCGGCATGGCCAAAACGGTCGTTGATCGACTTGAAATGGTCGACATCGATGATCAGCAGGCTGAGGGGCCTCGCCGTGCGCGTGCTGATCTCGACGGCGGCTTCACCGTCGGCGTCGAAGCGGCCGCGATGCAGCAGGCCGGTCAGGCCGTCGCGGCCGACATGCTCGACCAGCGCTTCATAGCGCTCGCGATAGGTCAGCGTTTCGAAAATGTCGGTCAGCCCGCGCGGCAGCGCAATGTCGCGGGCCTCGAACCATCTGAGGTAGGCCACGAGCATGCCGCTGAAGGCCAGCGCCGCCGCCATCTTGGCGAACCAGCCGCCGAAGAAGACAGCGATCGGCGCGCCGGCGACGAAATGCAGCGCGGTGAAGAAGCCTGCTTGGTCGAAGGTCAGCACGCAGGCGACGCAGATCAGGATGCGCGCGAACTGCGCCTTGCGCAGGGTGCGCCCAAGTCTTTCATAGAGCAGGATGATCAGGATGGCGTCGATGAACAGGAGCGTCGTGCCCCATACCATCAGCCAGCCCATCTCGTCGATGAAGCCGATGTCGGGCAGCTTGCCGTCGGGGAGCGGCGCTATGGCGTGCAGGCGCAAGAGCAACACCAGCCCGATCATCACCGCATTGCCGAGCAGCAGGCCATAGATGGGCTGGCGCACGGTGGCGGCGTCCTCCTTGATGTAGAGCAGGAGCAGCATCACCAGCTTGCCCGAAAACAGCACCGCCGAGCCCGGCGAGACCAGGCCGAACGGCAGCGCGACATAAAAGACGCTGGCGAGATAGGTTTCCAGGAAATGCATGACGCCGAGCGCACAGACGAAGACGCCGAGGCCAATGCGCTTGCGGAAGCGGAACAGCGTCACCATGACGCTGAAGTAGACGATCGCTTCGGCGAGGAGCAGGAAACTGTTCAGCACTGCCGTTGATCCGCTTTCTGTACCGGAATCGCGGCCAGCCGGCGATTCCACCCCGATCCTGTTTTGACGCGGAAGGGTTAACCGGTGATTTCAACGCGCTTCGTGAGCGCGAAAAACTTCGGTAGTCAGCGCACACTTGCCCGTGTGTTCGGCCTGATCCGGCAAAAGCGATTGCCGTTCGCCGCCGCATCGCCTACATAGCGGCCAACCTCCATTCAATTCGACAATTCAGTCAGTTTTTCAGGGAAAGCGCGCGTGGCACGCCAGTTCATCTATCACATGTCCGGCCTGTCGAAGGCCTATGGCACCAAGAAGGTGCTCGATAATGTTCATCTGTCCTTCTATCCGGACGCCAAGATCGGCATTCTCGGACCCAACGGTTCGGGTAAGTCGACCATCCTGCGCATCATGGCCGGGCTCGACAAGGAGTTTCAGGGCGAGGCGTGGCTGGCCGAGGGCGCCACCGTCGGCTACCTCGCGCAGGAGCCGCAGCTCGACAACTCAAAGACCGTGCTTGAAAACGTCATGGACGGCGTCGGCAGGAAGACCGCCATCATCGAGCGCTATAACGAGCTGATGATGAACTATTCCGACGAGACGGCCGACGAGTCGGCCAAGCTGCAGGACGAGATGGACCGGCTCAACCTGTGGGATCTCGAGCAGCAGGTCGAGATGGCGATGGACGCGCTGCAGTGTCCGGCGGGCGATTCCGAAGTGACCAACCTGTCGGGCGGCGAGCGTCGCCGCGTGGCGCTCTGCCGGCTGCTTCTGGAACAGCCCGACCTGTTGCTGCTCGACGAACCGACCAACCATCTCGATGCCGAGACCACGGCATGGCTGGAAAAGCACCTGCGCGACTATCCTGGCTCGGTGCTGATCATCACCCACGACCGCTACTTCCTCGACAATGTCACCGGCTGGATCCTCGAGCTCGATCGTGGCCGCGGCATCCCCTATGAGGGCAATTACACCAAATATCTCGACGCCAAGGCCAAGCGCCTGATCCAGGAAGGCCGCGAGGACGACGCCCGTCAGAAGTCGATCTGGCGCGAGCGCGAATGGATCCAGTCCTCGCCGAAGGCGCGCCAGACCAAGTCGAAGGCGCGTATCAAGGCCTACGAGGAACTGGTCGAGCAGTCGCAGAACCGCAAGCCGACCGACACGCAGATCGTTATTCCGTCGAGCGAGCGCCTCGGTAACGTCGTCATCGAGGTCGAAGGTCTCAACAAGGGTTTTGGCGACGAGCTTCTGATCGAGAACCTGTCGTTCCGGCTGCCGCCGGGCGGCATCGTCGGCGTCATCGGCCCGAACGGCGCCGGCAAGACGACGCTGTTCAAGACCTTCACCGGCCAGGAAAAGCCGGATGCGGGCACCGTGCGCATCGGCGAGACGGTCAAGCTCGGTTATGTCGACCAGAGCCGCGACGCGCTCGATGGCGACAAGACCGTATGGGAAGAAATCTCTGGCGGCGCCGAAATCATCAAGCTCGGCAAGCACGAGATCAACAGCCGCGCCTATTGCTCCTCCTTCAACTTCCGCGGCGGCGACCAGCAGCAGAAAGTCGGCAACCTTTCGGGCGGCCAGCGCAACCGCGTGCATCTGGCCAAGATGCTGAAGGGCGGCGGCAATGTCCTGCTGCTCGATGAACCGACCAACGACCTCGACACCGAAACGCTGGGAGCGCTCGAAGACGCGCTCGAAGCCTATGCCGGCTGCGCCGTCATCATCAGCCACGATCGCATGTTCCTCGACCGCATGGCGACGCACATGCTCGCCTTCGAAGGCGACGCGCATGTCGAATGGTTCGAAGGCAATTTCGAGGAATATGAGAAGGACAAGCTGCGCCGCCTCGGTGCGGAAGCGGCAGCGCCGCACCGCATGACGCACAAGCGGCTGACGCGGTAGGGAATCACTAGGGCGGTGAATTCTCAAAGCCACATGAGGAGCTCAAATGGCTGACTGGTCCGCCGCCCAATATCTGAAGTTCGAGGATGAGCGCACGCGGCCGGCGCGCGATCTGGCCGCGCAAGTGCCGGTCGATTTCCCGCGCCGGGTCGTCGACATCGGCTGCGGGCCTGGCAATTCGACCGAGCTTCTGGTCGAGCGCTGGCCGGATGCGCAGGTGAGTGGCTTCGACACCTCTCTCGACATGATCGAGAAGGCGAGGGCACGCCTGCCCAATGTCAGTTTCGACCTGGCGGACGCGGCGACATGGCAGCCGGCCGAACCGGTCAATGTGATCTTCGCCAACGCGGTGTTCCAGTGGCTGCCCACGCATCCGGCGGTGTTCCTGCGGCTGATGGGCTTTCTGGCGCCGGGTGGCGCGCTGGCCGTCCAGATGCCGGACAACCTGCTTGAGCCGTCGCATCAAGCGATGCGGGAAACCGCCGTCGAAATGCCGTTCGCCGACAAGCTCAAGAGTGCGGCGCGCGGACCGTTGCCGCCGGTGTCGTTCTATTACGACCTGCTGTCGCCGCTCTCCGGCCGGCTGGATATCTGGCATACGGCCTACAACCATCCCCTGGCCGACGCCGAGGCGATCGTCGAATGGGTGAGATCGACCGGGCTGAAGCCGTTCCTCGATCCGCTGTACGCCGACGAGCGCAAGATGTTCCTGGATAATTACACCGCCAAGGTCAAACAGGCCTATCCCAGAATGGCGAACGACAAGGTGCTGCTGCGCTTCCCGCGTATCTTCATTGTCGCCAAGCGGGCCGGCTAGATTATCCGCTTCGCCTGCGGTCGATTGCCGTGGCTTGACCCGGTTTCGCCGTCATGCCCAATTCATCGCGTGGGGGCCATGATGGCCGCGTGGCAGGGGGGAAATGATGGGTTTGAAAAGATTGCTTTATGGCGGCGGCGTGTGCGCGGCGGCCCTTCTGGCGTTCTCGGTTTCGGCGCAAGCCAAGCGTGCGCGCTGCTTCACGTCGGATGACGGGTATTTCCCGTGCAGCTACCGCGCGATCGATGATGCCGGCAGTTTCCGGATATCGGCGCCGGGTTACCCGACCTATGTGCTGGAGATCGACGGGCCGGGCTTTGCCTATGGCTATGTCAATCTCGGTCGCCGCAACGTGCCGCTGCCGGGGCAGTTCGTGCGCAGCCGTGACGACGGTGCCTGCTGGAACAACCCGCAGACCAACACCAAGCTGTGCGCCTGGTGAAATCCTGGTTCAAGTCCGCCTCAACAGCTGGTTTAAGCCGGCGTAAACCGGCCGGATGAGAAAAGTGTTGCGCCGAAGCGTTTCGGCGCCCACATGAAGCCGCAACGCCTGCGGATGGGACGGACTGAAACATGCATCGCGTCATCATCAGCGGCATCGGCGCTGAAATTCCTGAAGCTGTCATCACGAATGAAGAACTGGTCGAGAGCTTCAACAGCTGGGTCGACACGGAGAATGCGCGCCGTCAGGGCACCGGAGAGGCGCTGCTGCAGAAATCCGACAGCGACTTCATCGTCCACGCCTCGGGCGTGAAATCCCGTCATGTCATCGAGCGCGAAGGCATTCTCGACCCGACCCGCATGACGCCGCGCATTCCCGCGCGACCCGACGATGCGCTGTCGCTGGAGGCCGAGTTCGGCATCGCCTCGGCCAGGAAGGCGCTCGACCATGCCGGACTTGAACCGTCCCAGATCGACCTTATCATCTGCTCGGCCTCTCACCACCAGCGGCCCTATCCGGCGATCGCCATCGAAATGCAGGAAGCGCTGGGCACCACCGGCGCCGGCTTCGACATGGGACTTGGCTGTTCGTCAGCGGCGGCCGCGCTTCACATGGCGGTCAATCTGGTGCGCTCGGGCGCACACAAGCGCATCCTGGTGACCACGCCGGAAATCATCACCGGACATCTCAATTTCCGCGACCGGCAGACGCATTTCATCTTCGGCGACGCCTCGGTGTCGATGGTTGTGGAGGGTCTTGCCCAGGGCGACAAACGGCCGGGGCGCTTCGAGGTGCTGGACACGCGGCTGTGGACGCAGATGTCGAACAACATCCGTACGAATCTCGGCTACCACACCCGCACCGCCCAGGATGATCCCTACATGATCAATCTGGACGGCAATCTGATCAAACAGGTTGGCAACAAGGTGTTCAAGGAAGTCACCGTCGCCGGCCAGAAATTCATCGTCGAATTCCTGGCCGAGCACGGACTGACGCCGCAGGCGATCAGGCGCTTCTGGCTGCACCAGGCCAATGCGCGCATGAATGCGATGATCCTGAAACTGTCGTTCGGCCACGATGTCGATAACGATCGCGCGCCGATGGTGCTGGAGCGGCTGGGCAACACGGCGGGCGCCGGCGCCATCGTCGCGCTGTCGGAGAACCATGCCGACATGAAACCCGGCGATTTCGGCTTGATCTGCGCCTTTGGCGCGGGGTATTCGATAGGCGGCGCGCTCATCCGGATGCTTTAAAGTGCGCCGATAGTCAGGTGATGCCGGCCCGCAAACGAAGGCTTTCTGCGCTTCCGACTTTCGCCAGCCGAAGCAGTCATGAGTGGTCGTGCAGTTAAGGCTGCGGCCGGCGTAGGCCGATGCTCACGTACTTAAGTACGCTACGCTCCGGTTCTCGAAAACCATCTGGTTTGGTCGCTTCGCGGCTCGGCCTGACTGGAATCTCAACATACGTTAGGGCGTTTCGAACTGTGGCCTGAAAGGGCCATCCGGAATTTCGCCCCAGCCGGGCCGCTTCGCGCCGTTTTCCACTCCCGTTCAACCTGACCTGACCCTCGCACAGCCTGTGTCATCCGAGCTTGGATCAACGCGATCCCGTTTCAGAAAAGGAGAGTTCCAATGGTCGATGCCCGATGCAGCTGCGGTGCCCTCATGCTGACGCTGACAGGACCATCAAAGATGGTTGTCGCCTGCCACTGTCTCGATTGCCAGCGCCGAACCGGGGCCCCCTTCGGCGTCGGCGCCTTTTATCCGGCCGAGGCTGTTGCCATCTCTGGAACCCCGAAGGAATTCACCCGCGATGCGGCCAGCGGCGGGAAGGTGCACAACTGCTTCTGTCCCAACTGCGGCTCAACGGTCTATTGGAAAGCCGACAGGCTGCCAATGATGATCGGCGTCGCCGTCGGCGCGCTGACCGACCCGAACTGTCCACCGCCTGTCCGGTCGATCTTCGAACAGTCGAAACAGGATTGGGTTCAAATCGACGGTGCCGTCGAGCATTTCCGGCAAGGCAGCGGGGCGAAAAAATCGGGCTGAGCTGTCGTTCCAACGCACCTTGGCGTGTCAGGCCGGCGTAAAGGGAACCAGCATTGGCACCCGCCGCGCGTAGTCGTCATAGGCGGGGCCAAGTTCGCCGCGCAAGAAGCGCTCCTCGAGTCTTGCCTTCATGACGATGCCGATGGTGAGCAGTGCGACACCGGCAATGCCCCAGACAGTGCCTTTCGCCACCATGGTGGCGAGGAGCGCCAGCAGCAATCCTGTGTAGATCGGGTGGCGAACGAGGCCGTAGGGGCCGGTATCGACGACGCGGTGGTCTGCCTTGGCGGTGACCGAGGCCGACCACAGCCTGCCCAAATGAATACGCGCCCACCACGAGAAGATGAGACCTATGGCGATCAGGGCAATGCAGGCCCAGGTCTCGGGCAGGGTCGGAGTCCACAATCTCAACCTGCCTTCATAGCCGTGCGCCGGGACGAACAGCAGGACGGTGCCTGCAAGCCAGAAGATGCGATAGCGGACCTCTGCGCCGATGGTGGCGCGTTTTTGAGCCGGATCAGCCCACACGGCCGCGGCAATCCAGGTGACCACCCAGATCAGCCAGAGCAGCGCGATTGCCGTCGCGGGTCGCATAAGAACCTCCGCAGTGTCTCGCCAACATGAAAGCGATCCGACGCGGCGGCAATACGGCACCAATTCCATTTCCGGTAAGAAGATCGTGATCCTTCGCCTCTATTGACCCGAGCAACTGAACATCCACTGCACGCCATAGGCGTCGACCAGCATGCCGAAGCTGGTTCCCCAATATTGCCGCGCCAGGGGCACGGTGATGCTGCCGCCGGCAGCCATGCGGGAGAAAAGCTCCCGCATGGCTGCCAGGTCGTCGAATTCCAGCATCATCGCAGAGCCTTTCATCGGCTCGGCATCATCATTGTCGGAGGCATGGAACAGCACGCCTGGACCTTCGAAGCGCGCATGCAGGATTTTTCCGCGCATGGTTTCGGTTCGCACCGGCATGCCGTTATCGCCCCAGCGCAGCAGGATGGTTCCCCTGCCAAGGCCGCATTGTTCGTAGAAAGCCAGTGCCGGCTCGCAATTGGTGGTGAAGAACAGCGAAGGGGAGAGCCGCATCACATCTTTCCTATGAAATCAGTGCGCGGCGGCGGTGGCGGCGGCAATGAGTGCGTCGCCGGTATATTGCCTGTCGCCGATGCCCCAGCCGCCGTCGGGCGCGTTGACGATGTTTATCCAGGTGTTTTCGGGCTTGTGTCCGGCCACGCAAAGTTCGGCGACGATGCCGGCGGCCGTGGTGATGAAGGCGTTGCGGGCCTCGATCGAGCCAAGGGCGATATTGGGCAATTTCAACTCCACCATCACGACAGGCCTGTTGGCGCCGCCGGCATAGATGTGGCGCGACCGCAGGATGTGGACCGTGCCGCCGACGATGGCCGTGAAGAACGCATTGCCGGTGGCGCCGGAAGCTTCGATGAGGGCGGCGCTGAGGCGCGGCAGGATCTCGCGCTCTCCGGCCTCTGTCAGTACTCCTTCCGGCGCGGTCACGGTGATGGGCATTTGGTCTCTCCTTGCTCGGGCTGCACGGCCTTGCCGGAAGATCGTCTTCCGGCTTGCCATGTTTCGTATCAATTGTTACGTTATGTGCAGCGAGCAAGTCAACAGGTTTCGTATCGATCACTATGGATAATTTGGAAAAGGCCAGGGGTGGTCGTCCCCGCACGTTCGATCCCGACCGGGCGCTGGATGCGGCGATGCATCTGTTCTGGGAGCATGGCTATGAGGCGACGTCGCTGGCCATGCTGCGCGAGGCGATGGAGCTGACGCCGCCGCAGATCTACAACGCCTTCACCGACAAGGAGACCTTGTTCCGCAAGGCGCTGACGCGCTATCACGAGACGGAGATCGGCTTTGCGCTGGACGCAATGAGCGCGCCGGTGCCGACGCGCGAGGCGATCCGACGGCTGCTGCTGGGCGCGGCGGAGGCCTATTCCAGGCCCGGCAAGCCGGGCGGATGCCTTTTCGTCAGCGGTGCCCTGGCAGCCTCGCCGCAGGCGCAAGCCATCGCGGATGAACTCAAGTCCTATCGCAAGGCGAGCGAGGCGGCGATCGCGCAGCGTCTGGCCAAAGGCCAGGCGGTGGGCGACCTGCCGGAAGGCTTCTCCGTCGAGAGCTTCGCCAAATATATCGCCGGCGTCATGAACGGCATGTCGATCCAGGCGCGGGACGGCGCATCGGCCGAAGAGTTGCGCATTCTGGCCCAAACCGCTCTTGCGGCCTTGCCGCCCGAAGAGCAAAAACGGGGGGCATGATTCAAGGACGGAACGCCATGCTGGATCTCTTCCCCGAGGCCGAGAAGCCGGTCGAAATCGTCCCGGCAAAGAAGCTTTCCGCCCGCGCTGCAGCGCTCTATGTCGCGCCGGCGGGTCATTTCCAGACGCGGCCGGTGGAGGAATTGCGCCTTGGCTTCGACGGCATTTTGGGCGATTTCCACGCGGGCGCAACGCGGCGCTCGGGCGGGCGCGAACCCTGGTATCCGCGCGGCACCGAAATGCGCAACGAGCGGCAGCTGTCGATCGTGGCGGCGGACGAACTGGCCATCGTCGCCGGGCGGATGGGCCTTCTGGAGATCAAGCCGGAATGGATCGGCGCCAATCTGGTGATCGAAGGCGTGCCGCATCTGTCGATGCTGCCGGCCGGCACGCTGCTGTTCTTCAAGGATGGCGTCACCCTCAAGGTCGACGCCCAGAACGGACCGTGCCGCATTGCCGGGCGATCGATCGCCGAAAATGCGGGAATGGCCGACATCGAAGCCGGCGCGCTGGCGTTTCCCAAAATGGCCAAACGGCTGCGTGGCGTGGTCGCCTGGGTCGAGAAGCCCGGAACGATCAGGGCCGGCGAAGAGATTTCGGCGCGGGTGCCGGAGCAGTGGATTTATCAGGCATAGCCGCGCGTTGCATCGTGGCCTAAGGGCTACGCCGCCCCCGAGCGGCGTAGCGGAAGGTCTCAGCCCTTGCGGTTCTTGTTGGCGCCTTGCGCCATGACGGACACGTGGTCCCACTTGTCCCAGGTGGCGAGGCGGTTGGCGTATTCCTGACGGATCATCGGCAGGCCGCCGTCACCGAAGAACACCCGCAGCGGCGGCTCGGCGGCGTCGACGATGGCCAGCATTGCCGGACCGGTCGCCTCGGGATCGCCGGCGACCGAGTTGGCGCGGCGCTCGGCCATCCTGGCGCGGGCGGGCGCATAGGCCTCCATCGGCTTGGAGACCTTGGCTGAGGCGCCGGACCAGTCGGTGGAGAAGCCGCCCGGCTCGACCAGCGTGACATGGATGCCGAATTCCGCCACCTCGATGCTGAGCGACTGGCTGAAGGCTTCCAGCGCCCATTTCGAGGCATGGTAGAGGCCGAGCGAGGCAAAGGCGTTGACGCCGCCGATCGACGAAATCTGGATGATGTGGCCGGAGCGCTGGGCGCGCATGATCGGCAGCACGGCCTGCGTGACCCAGAGGGCACCGAACACATTGGTTTCGATCTGGTCGCGGGCTTCCTGCTCACTGACTTCCTCGATGGCGCCGAAATGGCCGTAGCCGGCATTGTTGATGACGACGTCGAGCCGGCCAAAGCGCTTGTGCGCCTCGGCGACAGCGGCATCGACGGCTTTCTTGTCGGTGACGTCGAGCTTGATCGCGGCGATGTTGTCGCCATATTTTTCGACCAGATCGGCGAGCGTGCCGGCGTCACGGGCGGTCGCGGCGACACGGTCGCCACGCGCCAATGCGGCCTCGGTCCAGACGCGGCCAAAACCCTTCGACGATCCGGTGATGAACCAAACCTTGTTTGTCATGATGTGGAATCCTTGCCCCTGCGGGCGCAATTTTTGGATGAAAGCGGAGGCTTCTCCGCTTTCGGCCATATACGGTCTATCGCGTGATTTTCCAGGGGCGAGGGGAAATCTTTTTGAACAAGACGTCCCTTGATCAGCGATAACTCACCTGAGACGACCAGGCCGGATCGTCGTGCTTTTGCCAGTAGAGCGCCATCAGCCGGCCGGTAACAGGCCCGGCCTTGCCGTCGGCGATCGCCGCGCCATCGATCTCAGTCACCGGCATGATGCCGCCCGCGGTCGAGGTGATGAAGACCTCGTCGGCCGCCGTGAGTGCTGCAACGCTGACATCGGCGGCGGCGGCGACAAGACCTTCTTCGGCGCAGAGATCGAAGACGGTGCGGCGGGTGATGCCAGGCAGCACGCCGATGGCCGGCGTCGACAGCTTGCCATCCTTGACGCAGAAGACGTTGAAGCCCGGACCCTCGGCGACATTGCCGTTGAAGTCGAGAAGGAGTGCGGTCTCGGCACCGCGGTCATAGGCGTCGTAGAGGCCGCGCACCAGATCGAGCCAATGGTAGTTCTTGATCGACGGATCGACCGATGCCGGCGGGATGCGCACCTTGTCGCTGATGGCGACGCGCAGGCCGCGCTGCAGCTGTTCGGCATTGGCGACCGAACCGAACGGCACGGCGAAGGCCATGAAGCGGTTGATCGCCTGGCGCGGATCGCGGCTGAAGGTTGGCGATGCGCCGCGCGTGCACAGCATTTCGACATAGGCGGCGCGATGACCTGAAAGGGCGACGCAATTGTGCAGGATTTCGGCCACGCCATCCCTGTCGAAGGGGATGGTCATGCGCAGCTTGTCGAGCCCGCCGAAAAAGCGGTCGAGATGCAGATCGAGGCGGAAGAAGCGGCCGTTCCAGACATGCACCGTGTCATAGGTGGCGTCGGAATGCAGGAACCCCCAATCCAGCACCGACAGCTTGGCCTGCGATATCGGCAGATACTGGCCGTCGAGGAAGGCGATGCCGTCGGGATAGGTGTGCGGGTCAACATGGCGGTTGCCGACCGTGGGCAGTGGTTTTGTAGCCTGTGTGGCCGTCGTCTGGTCCATCGGGGCCTCCTCGCGGCAGGGCGGGTCATCAGCCTACCGGCCCGGGACAGGCGGCATAGAGCCAACCGCCCGGCACCGTTCGTCCTCCACGATCGGGTCGATACACCGGATTGGAATTGCCTTATGATCGGATGGCTTGGAATGGGAGGGGATATGGGCAGGCTTGGGACCATCATCGCAGCCATGATGATTTTCGCCGCCACGGGCGAGGCCAGCGCGCAGTGCGTGAAACAAGGCGACGAACTCTGCCAAAACGGCCAGACCTATCGCTGCGAGAAGACCGGCAGCGAGTTGACGCCGATCTTCCAGAACCTGCCTTGCACGGCGAATGCGCCGGCGCAGACACTGACCGGCACCTGGATCGGCAGCGGCCACCAGAGCCCGGCGGGTGATGCCGGCGCCGACTGGTCGATCGCCATGACGATCAGGAATGACGGCGCGTCGATCGATTATCCGTCACTTGGCTGCGGCGGATCGCTGTCGCAGACGTCGAGGGACGAGACGTCGGCGGAATTCCATGAAAGCATCACCTATGGCCAGGACACGTGCATCGACGGTGGCGACATCACCGTCCGCTTCTTCAAGGGAAACCTGTCCTGGACCTGGGTCGGCCAGGCCGATGGCCAGCCTTACAATGCGATCGCCGTGCTGACGCGACAATAGCCGCTTCATTCCTCCTCGTCGTCGGCGTCGAGCAGGCGTGTCGCGCGCCAGCGGGTGAGCACGATGTTGGTCTTCTCGATGACGAAGAAGCGGGCGGAGTCGCGGTCATAACCCTCGGCCAGCAGCTTTTCATAGTCGGTGTGCATGTGGCGGATGTGGGCAATGGTTGCCAGCCACACGGCAATGCCTGGCGGCAAGGTCTTCATATGCACTGCGCCGGCATCCGCACGGATCTTCTCCATGTCGGCATAGGGCGCCAGCGGCAGAAGTGCGGTCAGCGCCTTGGCGATGGCGCGGCGGCGGCCGGTCGGTGCAGTCATCGCTCCCCGCGTCCCTCGATGATCGCTTCCGGTATGGCGTCGGTCGAGGCGAAGTAAGGTTTGATGTCGATGACCGGCGTGCCGTCGAGCACGTCGATGGCGTCGAGATCGATGCGCCCGGTGGCGATGTCCAATCCGACGAGCCTTACCACATGCAGGCCGACTGGGTTCGGCCGGGCTGGGGAACGCAGGCCGAATACGCCTTTTGCTTCAGTCGCATGGCGGGGTTTTTGCACAATCAGATTCCGCGGCGCGTGATGCAGCCAGGACAGGATGATGACATGGCTGGCGCGCTCCAGGCCCTGCAAGCCAGGGCGATAGGGCGCGTCGATGGTCAGCACCGCCGGCTGTCCGGTCTCGCGCGCCGTGCGCATGTTTTTCGGGCAGCTCTCCCTTGTCGTCCAGGGCGAGGCGATGCGGCCGATGAAGACGACGCGGCCATCCGCCGGCATCGTTGCCGGATCTAAGCCCAGCCTCTGCTCGCCTTCGCGTGCCTCGAACATTTCGCGCGGCCCCGTCATTCTGCCCATCTCCGTGCTGCTGCTGTCATTGTCCCAGGACCGCTACACATTTTTGGGCGGCGCGCACCGGAAAATCACGCATGCGGCATTTTCTTGTCCGGAAGCGACATAGCGCTTGCAAGGTTTTGAAAACCGACATAAACATATGTTTATATCTTTTTCAAAGTGAATGCGCTGAAAAGAGAATACGCTGATGCATGTTTCGCTCGACACCATGGTGGATACGCTGAAGGCGGCGGCCGAATCCAGCCGCCTGCGCATATTGGCACTGTTGTCGCGTGGAGACCTCACCGTTTCCGATCTTACCGAAATTCTCGGCCAGTCGCAGCCGCGCGTTTCGCGGCATTTGAAGCTGCTGCTCGAGGCCGGGCTGATCGACCGCTACCAGGAAGGATCATGGGCCTTCTTCCGCCTGTCGGATGCCGATTCCGCGCGCGACTTCGTCATGGGGCTGGTTTCCAGCATTCGCGGCGCCGATCCGCAGGTCGAGCGCGATCTCGAACGCCTGGCCTCGGTCAAGCGCAAGCGGCAGGACCGGGCGGCCGAGTATTTCTCGGTGAACGCCGCAAGCTGGGACCATATCCGCTCGCTGCATGTGCCGGACCGTGCGGTCGAGGCGGCGATGCTGAAGCTGGTCGGCAAGCGGCCGTTCCAGTCGATGCTGGATCTCGGCACCGGTACCGGGCGGCTCCTTGAAATCTTCTCGCCGCTCTACCGGCGCGGTGTCGGCATCGACATGTCGCGCGAGATGCTGACCGTGGCGCGTGCCAATCTCGACAAGGCCGGCGTTTCGAACGCGCAGGTGCGGCAGGGCGACATCTTCTCGCCGCCGGTCGAGCGCGACGCTTTCGATCTCGTCACCATCCACCAGGTGCTGCATTATCTCGACGATCCCGCCCGCGCCATCCACGAGGCGGCACGGCTTTTGCGGCCGTCGGGCCGGCTGGTCATCGTCGACTTCGCGCCACACACGCTGGAATTCCTGCGCGAAGAGCACGCGCATATGCGGCTCGGCTTTTCCGACCGGCAGATCAGCGAGTGGTTTGCAGAGGCCGGCCTCGATCTCGAGGATGCCCAGGAATTCGAGCCGCGCGGCGGCAGCGAGCCCAGGCTCACCGTCAAGCTCTGGCTTGGCCGCGACCGGCGCCTGCTGATCGCCGACCCTGCCAATGACAGCCAGCAGACCAAAGTGAATTCGATAGGGGAAATCGCCTGATGAACCAGTTCCGCTTTTCCCGCCGCCCCGACATTGGCGACAAGGTCAAGGTTTCCTTCGAGTTCTTCCCGCCCAAGAATGACGAGATGGAGGCGCGGCTGTGGGACACGGTCACAAGGCTGGAACCGCTGAAGCCGAAATTCGTCTCGGTGACCTATGGCGCCGGCGGCTCGACGCGTGAGCGCACGGCGCGCACCGTCGGCCGCATCCTGAACGAGACCAGCCTGACGCCGGCCGCGCACATGACCTGCGTCGATGCCGCCCGTCATCAGGTCGACGCGGTGATCCAGGAATTCGCCGATATGGGCGTCAAGCGCTTCGTCGCCCTGCGCGGCGATCCGGCCGCGGGCGTGGGCACCGCCTACCGCCCGCATCCGGACGGCTACGCCAACGGCGCCGAACTGGTGGGCGCGCTGAAGGAAGCGGGCGATTTCGACATCTCGGTTTCGGCATATCCGGAAAAGCATCCGGAAAGCCCGGACTTCGCCACCGATATCGACATGCTGAAGCGCAAGGTCGACAATGGCGCGACGCGGGCGATCACCCAGTTCTTCTTCGACAATGATCTCTACGAGCGCTATGTCGAGCGCGCGCGTCGCGCCGGCATCTACATCCCGATCGTTCCGGGCATTTTGCCGGTGCATAATTTCACCCAGGTCGCCAATTTCTCGGCGCGCTGCGGCGCGCTGGTGCCGGCATGGCTGGCCGAGCGTTTCGACGGCCTGCAGAACGATCCGCAGACGCATGCGCTGGTGGCATCGGCCGTCGCCGCCGAACAGGTTCTCGACCTGGTCGAGCGCGGCGTGGGCGACTTCCACTTCTACACGATGAACCGCGCCGACCTCGTCTTCGCCATCTGCCACATGATCGGCATCCGCTCGCACGAGGCGGAGGTGGCGGGCTCGGCTGCTGCGTGAGGTTTAATGCATGTCGCCCAAAAGTGGCCCCGGCTTTGGGAGAACGACATGCATAAAAACAAAGACTTAAAGTGCGTCGCATGAATCCGTTCAGACGTGACGCGCTTCAGCCTAAACAGCAAAAGGCCGGGTAAAAACCCGGCCTTTCGAATTGTTTAGACTATCTGGTGCTGGTCTTCCCCGTCTTGGCGGGTTCAGGGAAGGACGCCCATAATGAGGGCGCCGATGAAAGCAAACGCAGCACAAATCATCAATGCGTTGATTGGCCTCGTAAGTCCCATGACATAGCCTCCTCTTAAAGAGCTATGCCTGAGAGTCTAGGTCCATTTGTGCCACAGGCAAGCGGAAAATGTGCTGCATTGCGACGTGATTGTGAAATTTGCGACTCTGGTTTTGCCGTTAGCCGTTGAAACTCTTCGGCAAAAACCCGCTTCATGCCTGTGAATAAATTATGGCGGGGGCGTGTCGATGCTGTGTCATGGCAGCGCTACCGCCGCGAAAGTCGGCTTTGATTTTCGCGCTTAACGCCTTCCAAGAACACGTCCGTCGATTGTGAGAAGACCGAGGCCGATCAGCACCACGCCGCCGATCTCGAACAGTTCCAGCCGCTCGCCCAGGAAAAGAAAACCGAGCAGCATGGCGCTGGCCGGCACGATCAACGTGACCAGCGAGGCGTTGGTGGCGCCGGCCGAGGCGACGAGGTTGAAATAGAGGATGTAGGCGAAGGCGGTGGAGAGCAGCGCCAGTGCCAGCACCGCCGCCCAGACTGGCGGCGAGGCCGAGAAAAGGCCGGCCGGGCCGTGCGCCAGCAGGACGACCGGTATCATGATGATGGTCGAAGCGGTCAGCTGCCCGGTGGCGATGACCGGCGAGGGCACGCCCTTGAATCGCCGGGCGACCATCAGCGCGACGGCATAGGACAGCGACGCGCCGATCAGCGCGAACTTCGCCCAGACAGGGCCGCCAAGCCCGGCGAGCAGGCCGGGACCGATCATGACGGCGGTGCCGGCGACGCCAAGCCCAATGCCGGCGAGCTTGTTCCAGGAGAGCTTTTCGTCCGATGTCAGCGCGTTGGCGAGGATCAGCGTCCAGAACGGCGTCGTCGCGTTGAGCACCGAGGCGACGCCGGCGCCAAGCTCGGTCTGGCCGGCGAAGATCAGCGAGAAGGGGACGACGTTGTTGGTGAAGGCCAGCAGGAAGAACAGGCCGGCATGTGGAAAGGCAAGGCGGAAGGATGGGCCGCGCAGGCCGAGATAGATCTGCAGCGCGATTGCCGCTATGGCGACGCGAAACAGCACCAGCACCAGCGGGTGAAGCTCCGCCACCGCGATGCGGGCGAAGAAGAACGAACCGCCCCAGATGGCGCCAAGCAGCAGCAACTGCCCCCAGTCGGCGAGGGTCATCGGTCCGCGTGGTGCGGATGTGGCGGCAATTGCCATGTAGATCGTCCTCCCCCGACATGCCGGCTCGAATGTCAGCCGGCCAGGCACAGGCATATCGGGTCTGCCGGCAAGCGCCACCCGAAACCTGATCGCTGGCAGACGACGCTGCCAACACTACCGCCGCGGCGTCAGGTGCACGAGACACAGAATTGTTTTCATTGCAGCGCCGCGCGTCCTCGGATGCTGCAAGACTCATATTTGGCGCATGATCCTTTCCGAAAGTCGAAATCGACTTTCGGGGTCATGCGCTAGCCGCTAGCTTGGATTAATTGTGCGCAGCCGAGATCGAGGATTCGTCAATGCAGCGATTCGAGAATGCCCGCGAGGCGGCACTGGCACTTCGTCCCGACGATCCGGTCTATTGCTTCCGCCCGCAGGTGCTGAAGGCTGATGCCAGGCAGTTCATGGGCATGTTCCCGGGCAAGACCGCCTATGCGGTCAAGACCAATGGCGAGCAGATCGTGCTGAAGACCTTGGTCGAGGCCGGCGTCACCGCCTTCGACGTCGCTTCGCCAGGCGAATTCGCTGCCGTGCGCGCCGTCTCTGCCGATGCCGAGATGCTCTACATGCACCCGGTCAAGGCGCAGTCCGACATCAAGCTGGCGCTGGAGAAATACGCCATCCGCGTCATTTCGCTCGACCATGAGGACGAGATCACCAAGCTGACGCGGGTGGTGCGGGCGCTCGACATCGACCCTGGCTCGATCAGCGTGTTCGTGCGCATCCAGACGAAAGGGTCGGCGGCCTACGAATTGTCGAAGAAGTTCGGCGCCGGGCCGGCCTATGCCGTGGAGCTGGCAGAGCGGCTGAACCGCACCGGCTACAAGGTCGGTCTGTGTTTCCATGTCGGCAGCCAGATCGAGGATCCCGACACCTATGAGCGGGCGCTGGCCTCGGCCGACTGGGTGCGCAACCGGCTGACCTTCGACATTGCCGGGCTCGATGTCGGCGGCGGCTTTCCAGCCGAATATGGCCACGATCCCAACCGCAAGCAGATCGAGATGCCCTCGCTCGGCCAGATCATGTCGCGGCTCTCCGGTGACCTGAAGGAATATCAGTTCGACCAGATGCCGCTGGTGGCCGAGCCGGGCAGGGTGATCGTGGCGCGCTGCCTGTCGCTGATCGTGCGCGTGCTGCTGCGCAAGGGCAAGCGGCTCTACATCAATGACGGCATCTGGGCATCGCTGTCGGATTCATGGACCGGCAAGATCACGCTGCCGGCTCGCTTCATCCCCGATCCGGCGATCAGGACCCGCAATGGCGCTGAAAAGAACATCGTCCCGTTCAAGGTCTGCGGCGCGACCTGCGATTCCGTCGACATCCTGTCCAGGCCATTCTGGCTGCCGGAAACCGTCGATACCGGCGACTGGATCGAAATCGGCCATATCGGTGCCTATTCGCTGTCGCTGAGGACCCGCTTCAACGGCTTTTACCCCGACACATTCGTCGAGGTGACGACACCGTTCGACGAGGGTGACGCGCCGCAGGGCTTCGCCAGCCTGGAGACGATGGCGGATTAAGGGGTAGGCAGTAGGGAATAGGGATCGTTTATTATACTGCCCGCTTTCAATGTCACCTTTGGTATTTGCCTACTGCCTACTGCCTAATGCCTAATGCCTAATTCCTATCCCTACGCCACGCCACCGCCGGCCTGGATGTTCTCGCCGGTCAGCCAGCGGGCGTCGTCGCTGGCCAGGAAGACCGCGACATCGGCAACGTCGCGCGGCGCGCCTATCCTGCCGAAGGGCGACATTCCGGCGGCCACGGCGCGATCGCGCTCTGGAAGCAGGTCCGTGTCGGTGAAGCCCGGCGACAGCGCATTCACCGTGATGCCGCGCGGCCCGAGCTCACGCGAGAGCACGCGGACGAACTGTTCGACGGCGCCCTTGCTGCCGAGATAGAGCGCCGTCTGCGTGAAGAACATCTTCGTGCCGCCGGTGGAGACGGCGATGATCCGGCCGCCATCGCGCACCCGGCGCGCTGCTTCCTGAAGCGTGAAGAAGGTGCCCTTGGCATTGGTGCCGAAGACCTGGTCGAAATCGGCTTCCGTCACCTCGGTCAGCGGCTTGATGACGGCGACGCCGACATTGGCGACGACGATGTCGATTGCGCCCAGCCTGCTCTCGGTCTCGTCAAACAGACGGCGGACATCGGAAACGCTTGATATGTCGGCCTGGAGGGCAATCGCCTTTCCTCCCTTGCTGGCGATGCCGGCGACGACCTCATCGGCGGCTTTCCGGTTGCCGACATAGTTGACGACCACGGCAGCGCCCTGGGCGGCGAGGCCTTCGGCGATGGCCCGGCCAATGCCACGCGAACTGCCGGTGACGATTGCGGTTTTGCCGTGCAGAGACTGGGACATGATCAATTTCCTTCAACCATTCCGGCCCGCGGCTTTGCCTGCAATGTGGCCGATGGCTGAGAGATAGCGGCATGCAATTGATCAGATAATGACCTATTATCTGATTGGCTTGTTAATCCAAGGGTACATAATGCGCGGATCCGAATTCACCGAGCTCAAGGCATTTTCCGCCATCGTCGAAGAGGGCAGTTTCGTCCGTGCCGCCGCAAGGCTGCGCGTGTCGCCACCGGCGCTCAGCCAGTCTATCCGGCAGTTGGAGACGCGCATCGGCGTCAGGCTCCTCAACCGCACGACCCGCAGTGTCTCCGCGACCGCCGCAGGCGACGCGCTTTTTTCGCGCCTTGCCGTCGCCTTTGATGAACTGGAAAGCGCCATTGCCGATGTTCATGCGGCGCGCGATCGGCCGGCGGGTTCGCTACGCATCAATGTGCCGCGTGTCGCCGCGATGCGATTCATCGCGCCGATCCTTGGGGACTTTCAGCGCAGCTATCCCGATATCGCGCTGACCGTCATCGTCGATGACACGCTGGCAGACATTGTCGAAGGCCGGTTCGATGCAGGAATCCGGCTCGGCGAGCGGCTGGAGAAGGACATGGTGGCGGTGAAACTGAGCGAGGATTTGCAGATGGCCGCGGTGGCCGCCCCCGCCTATCTCGAGAACCGGACCGTACCGCGTCATCCGCAGGAACTGCACCAGCATCAATGCATCAAATTCCAGTGGCCGGGCGGCGGCAACCTCTATCGATGGGAGTTCGCGCGCGGCAAACGGGTTCTGGAAATCGCGGTCGAAGGCAGCCTGACCGTCAACGATACCGAGCTGATGCTCAATGCCGTTCTGGATGGCGTGGGCATTGCCTACATGTTCGAATACCAGGTTCGGCCCTGGATCGAGCAAGGCAGGCTGGTCCGCTTTCTGGAAGCCTGGTCGCCCAGCTTTCCCGGCTTCTATCTATACCACCCAAGTTCGCGGCACGTGCCGCCCGCCTTGCGGGCGTTCATCGATTTCGTGCGGGCGAGGAGAGCAGGCGCTAGCCGGTAGCGAGGGCCTCAAGATTGGCGGCCCCTCACAGCTTCGCCAAAAGCTCCGATGTCGGCCAGCCGTCCACCGGCAGGCCAAGCCGCATCTGCTCCTTGCGGATCGCTTCGCGGGTGTTGGTGCCCAGAATGCCGTCGACCGTGCCGACGTCGTAGCCCCGGGCCTCGAGCTTGGTCTGCAGCGCCTTCATCTGCTCGTTGTTGAGGCCTTGTTCCGGGTTGCGCGGATCAAGCGGCGGCGCGCCGGCGAGCCGTGCGGCGAGATTGGCCGCGGTCAGCGCATAGGTGAAGGACTGGTTCCATTCGAGATAGACGTCGAAATTGTCATAGGTGAGGAAGGCCGGGCCCTTGCGGCCCATGGGCAGCGCCAGGCCTGCCTTGAGGCCCTTGTCGACAAGCGGCGAGCCGTCGGGATTGGTGATGCCCCACTGCGCCCACTGTGTCAGCGGCAATTTGTTGGTGCGCCCGGTCTGATCCCAGGGCATCTCGTCGGGCACCCGCACTTCCTGGATCCAGGGCTCGTCGCGCTTCCAGCCGCGCGACAGCACCTTGTTGGCCGTGGTCATGATCACATCGGGCACGCTGTTGCGCAGGTCGATCTTGCCGTCGCCGTCGCCGTCGACGCCCCGGGCCAGATAGTCCGAAGGCAGTATCTGCGTCTGGCCGATCTCGCCGGCCCATGCGCCCTTGACGTCGGCCGGCAGCACGCCGCGATCTATGAGCTGCAGAAGCGGCACCAGCTGCTGGCGGAACAGCTGCGGGCGCCGGCAATCATGCGAAAGCGTCACCAGGGCGCTCAGCGTATGGAAATCGCCCTGCACGGCGCCGAAATCCGTCTCCAGCGCCCAGAAGGCGGTGATGACAGGCGCCTGTACGCCAAACTGCTGGTCGGCGCGGGCGAAGACATCGGCGTATTTCTTCATGTTCGCCGCGCCTTGCTTCAGCCGGTAGGCCGAAATCATGCGGTTGGAGAACTCGATGAAGGTCTGGGTGAAGACGCCCTGGGCGCGGTCGCGCGCCAGCGCCCGCTCGTCAAAGGTGGCATCTTCCAGCGCATCGAGACCGACGGCGCCGACACCGGCCGCCTTGGCTTCCGCCGCCACGCCCTGTTTCCAGGTTTCGAAGTCGCCGCCGCATTCCTGCGCCATCGCCGGCAAGGCCGTGGCGCACAGGAATAGCGCCGCGAGGGCTTGGGAACGCAGTCGCATCAGCTTCCTTTCGAACGAAGAGGGCATTGTCGTGCTGGCTGAACGCCCAACGCCCTGAATTACCGGCGGTTGCACCCTACCGCTGGCTGTGTCGAAAAGCAGGCGGCAGGCCCGGTGTCAACGGGTCTTCTGCGGCAGCCCCTCGTTCCATGGGCTTCGCTGCCGTTGAACCGGTGTCAACGGGTGTTCTGCCGCAGCCACTTGTTCCAGGCGGCTTCCGAGCCGTTGAAGACGTTGATGTCTGATTTGCCGGTCATGCCGGGGACGATGCCGGTTCCGGTGTACTGCCAGAAGGTGAAGGGGTGGCTGCCGTATTTTTCGCGCGGGTGGCCGGCGACCGAGCGCAGCCAGTAGGGGTAGCCGCGGAAGGTCGACAACTGGTTGTCGTCGAAGAAGTCGACGGAGGTATAGATGATCGGCTTCTTGCCGTAGTGCCGTTCGACGATCTGGAGGAATGTGGTCATCTCCGCACGCACCGTGGCGGCGTCGGGACGCAGCCTGCAGGTCGGCGATTTCGGGTTCCATTCCATGTCGAGAACCGGCGGCATGGCGGAGCGGTCGACGGGAACGTTCTGGATGAACCAGCGCGCCTGCTGGGCGGCCGGGGTGCAGAAATAGAAGAAATGATAGGGCGCGCGCGGAACGCCGGCGGCTTTCGTGCGCGCCCAGTGCTCGTTGAAATACTCGTCGAAGCGGTCGCCGCCCTCGGTCGCCTTGATGAAGGCGAAGGAAATGCCGCTCGCCTTGGCTGTCGGCCAGTCGACCGAGGTCTGGTACTTGGAAACGTCGGTGCCGTGAACGGCATAGTTCCACGGCGCGCCGCTGTCCCATTCATGCGGCTTGGAATCCTCGAAGCGGGGAGCACGCACGGCGACCGTCGGGCTGCTGGACCCGGATGGCGACAGCGGCGACAGATCGTCCACGGTCGAGCAGGCGCCAAGCAGCGTCAGCATGAAAAGGGCCGCAAGACGGCGCATCACAACTTCCAAGCCGGAAACAGCCGGTCGCTGATGGGTCTGTGAACCGATAGCCGACGATTGGTCGAGCCCCCTCCGGGCGATCGCCCCACAGCATCGCCCAGTCTATCCCTTTTGTGCATGTCCCAAAACCGCAGCGCGCTTTTGGGCGACATGCATCCTGTGATCGCCGATCATGGTTGATAATCCGTTGACGGCGCTCGACAGGAGCCCTGATTTTGCGGGAGCAATGGCGGCAATTCGATGACATAAGGGTCGGGCGAAAGCCCGGGAGGAAGCAGATGCGGTTCGTCGTCAAGATCGTCAAATGGCTGCTTGGACTGATCGTTCTGGCGGTCGCCGGGCTGTTTGGCTGGCTCTACATCGCGCCGCCCGAACTGATCCGTGTCGGTTCCGGCTATTCGGCCAAGATCGTCTGCTCCAACGTCTTCATTGCCGGGCGCAATGCCAACGAAGTGCTTGCCGTCGACGTGCAGGCGCCCGGCCACCCGCTGTTGCGGCTGATGCGGGTCTCGGTCGACAAGAACCGGGGAACGGTTTCGGCGGGCCTGCTGGGCTTCCTCGGCAAGAGCGAGGCGGTTTCCCGCGATGGGCTGGGCTGCGCCTCGATCCCTGACGGCGATGTCGGCAAGGCGCGGCGCACGACGGTCCATGTCGAGCCTTCGGCAACCAGCCTGGATACGCTGTGGCCCGAAGGCGAGCGGGTCGAGGCATCGCAGGATCCGGTGATTGCCAAGCTGCTCGACGATGCGGCGCTGACCGGGGCAGGCATGCGCGCGGTGGTCGTGGTCAAGAACGGCCGCGTCGTCGCTGAGCGCTATGGCGACGGCTTTTCGGCCAAGACGCCGCTGCTCGGCTGGTCGATGACCAAGACAGTGAACGCCGCGATCGTCGGCACGCTGGTCAAGGACGGCAAAATGGCCGTCGACAACAAGGGCCTGTTCGCGCCGTGGAAGGCGGACGGCCGCGCCGCTATCAGCCTTGCCGACATGATGGCGATGTCGAGCGGGCTGGAATTCAACGAGGACTATGGCGACGTCGCCGATGTCACGCGCATGCTCTATCTCGAGCCCGACATGGCGGGCTTTGCCGAATCAAAGCCGCTGGCGGGCGAGGTCGGCAAGGTGTTCACCTATTCGAGCGGCACGGCGGTGATGCTGTCGCGGCTCTGGCAGGACGCGATCGGCGACAAGGCCAAGGCGCTGACATGGCCGCGCAGCGCATTGTTCGGGCCGCTCGGCATGCACAGCGCGGTGCTCGAAACCGACGAGCAGGGCACGTTCGTCGGCTCGTCCTATCTCTACGCCACGGCGCATGACTGGGCCCGCTTCGGCCAGTTCCTGCTGCAGGGTGGGGTGTGGAACGGCAACCAGGTGCTGCCGGCCGGCTTCGTCGACTGGATGCGCGAGCCGGCGCCTGCCTCGAAAGTCTACGGCAAGGGCCAGTTGTGGATCGAGGCGCCGGGCGATGAGGAAAATCCCGGCGCCGGCGTCGCGGCCGGCATGCCCAAGGACACCTACTGGATGGAAGGGCACGACGGCCAGACCGTCGCCATCATTCCCTCGGAGCATCTGGTGATCGTGCGGCTGGGGCTGACGCCGGCCAAGCTCGGCTATCGTCCGCAGACGATGGTGGGCGCGCTGGTGAAGGCCCTGCATTAGGACCTTTTACCCTTGATGGGGAGGTCGGCGCGCAGCGCCGGGGTGGGCTGCCTAGCGCTCCACCCCCACCCGCGCCTTCGGCGCGACCTCCTCCATCGAGGGGGAGGTGAGGTTGTGCGGTCCAATCACGCCCAGCCAGGCATAACCGCGATAAAGCGTGCGGAAACGGAAGGTTGCGCCGGCTTGCCGAGATTCCGAATCCAGGACTTCGCGCAGGGATTCACGCGGCGTGACGTGGAATTTTTTCAACCAGCCGCGCAGCAAGGTCCGGAACCAAGCCGGCAAGCCTTCCTGCTGGCCGAAATCGACGACATGCAGGGAGCCGCCGGGGGATAGTGCCGCAAGAGCCGCCGACACCGTCTTCTCCCAACCAGGAATCATCGACAGCGAATAGGAGACGAAGACACGGTCGAAGCGCTCGATGCCGTAAAGTGCGGCGGTGTCGAAATCGGTGGCGTCGCCTCGTGCCAGCGTGACGCGGCCGGACAGGCCTTCGCGGTCGATCGCCTTGCCGGCCGTCTCCAGCATCTCGGCCGAGATATCCAGGCCGAAGAAGCGGGCATCGGGATAGCGGCGGGCGGCGAGGATGATGTTGCGGCCGGTGCCGCAGCCGAGTTCCAGCACGGTGCCGCCTTGCGGCACCTCAAGCCCATCGATCAGCCGGTCGCGGCCGAGCAGGTAGTATTTGCGGGTCAGGTCGTAGATGTGGCGCTGCCAGCGGTACACGCCATCCATCAGTTCGGCATGATTGGCCTTGAATTCGGGGCTGGCCGGCAGCTCGGTCGTGCTCATGCGGCGCGCTTCACATAGAGGTGGAAGCCGCCATAGATGGCGGAGCGGTCGCGGGCCGAGAATTCGCGCGAGGCCTCGTCCTGATAGTCCCACTGGTCCAGCAGCGAGGTTGAGACGCGGCCCGGCAGCAGGCTGGGCTCGGCTGCGGTGCGGAAGATGACGCGGGCGCCAGCGGAGGCGGTGCGGCTGATTTCCGACCACAGCGCGTTGAGCTGGTCATCGGTCATCCAGTCCTGCGCATCGAGCAGGATGAAGCGATCGACGGCACCCGCATCCTTGCCGGCCAGGAACTCGATCAGATTGGCATGGTGGATGGCGACGCGGTCGACATTGCCGCGGATGGTCTCGTAATTCTGCTTTTCCAGATAGGCCGGCAGGGCGGCCTCGCCGGGCTCGGGATAGCGGCGGGCAAAGGCCTGCCAGGCGAAGTAGTTGTTTTCCAGGGGAAAATCGCAGGCGAGCTTCTCCAGCCGAGCCTTGAGCACGCTGGCCATGGTGCCGTCGCCTGATGTGATCAGGGAATCATATTGCGCCGGCGGAATGCCGAGGCCGAATAGCGAAGCCTTGCGCGAGGTCGCCCATTTCAAAAGCTTTCTGTCGAAGACGGGCGCCAGTTCCTCGTTGAAGAAGCGGCGCTGCTCGCCGAGGTTCCTGGCTTCCATCATGCGGGCCGGGTTGACGCCGAAGAACTTTGCCGTGCGATGGCCCATGGCGATGAACAGGCCGAGCAGGCCGGTCTGGTAGAAATTGCGGTCGAAAACACCGATGCGACGGCGACCACGCCAGTTGCGGCGTTCCCAATAGTGGCGGCTGACGGGATCGAGATGCGGCGCGATGAAACGGTCATAGGCTTGCGAATTGTGGCTGGTGTCGGCGGCGCCGAAGAAGCGGAACAGGTCGCCCTGCGAGGGCAGGCGGCGCACCGCCTCCAGCTTCATGCGGTTCAGCGCGATGTGGGCGGCATTGAGGTCGACGGCGTCGATCCGTGCCGGCGATCGGGTGAGGTAGGCCAGGATGTTGCAGCCGCCGGAAGCGATTGTGACGATGCGGTGGCCCTGGCCAAGCTGCATGGCCTCCATGTCGACATCGGGGTCTTCCCAGATCTGCGGATAGACGAGGCCGGAAAACAGGAAGGCGAACAGCCGCTCGGAGATGCCGGCTTTCGAAAGCGCGCGGTTCTGGTAGACGGCTTTTCCAACTTCCTTGCCGCGGCGAAAAACCAGATCCGAGGATACGTCCGTCATGACAAAGTGATTCCCCATTTGCTTTGCCGCAAGCGGGTAACCCAGGGTCATGACAGGCCGGTGACAGCCGGAGGCATCGATAATTCTACTGCGGCGGCCATCTGACGCGGCCTTCCGCGCTTCGGGTGCTCGCGGACTCCGACGTCCGCTCCGCTCCGGTTCTCGAAAGCCACGTCACCTGACTCGCCGCAGCGAATTCTCGAAGCTCCCTCAGGCGGGTCCAAACCCGCCCGGCGTCGGCGTGATCAAAATAACGGCATCGCCGTCCTCGAGCACGGTCTGGTCGCAGGCCTTCAGCATGTCGATCGTGCCGTCCTTACGGCGGATCTTGGTCGAGCCGACCTCGCCGTCGCCGCCGCCGTCCAGCCCCTGAGGCGGGCGGTTGCGGTGCGAGGACAGGATCGCGCATTCCATCTTCTCGAGAAAGCGGATGCTGCGTTTGGTGCCGTCACCGGCGCTCCATTTGCCCTTGCCGCCCGATCCCTTACGGATGTGGAAATCCTCCAGCACCACGGGAAAGCGCAGTTCCAGCACTTCAGGATCGGTGAGGCGCGAATTGGTCATGTGGGTGTGCACCCCGGAAGTGCCGGCAAAGCCGCGGCCGGAGTTCATATGGCCGGCCGGCGAGCCGGAGCAGATCGTCTCGTAGTACTGGTACTTCTTGTTGCCGAAGGTAAGGTTGTTCATCGTCCCCTGCGCATTGGCCATGGTGCCCATGGCGCCGAACAGCGCGTTGGTGACGTGCTGCGAGGTCTCGACATTGCCGGCGACGACGGCGGCGGGGTAGGCGGGCTTCAGCATGCAGCCGTCGGGAATGACGATGTTGATGGGCCGCAGACATCCGGCATTCATCGGGATCATATCCTCGACCATGACACGGAAGGCATAGAGGACCGCGGCGCGGGCCACCGGCTCCGGCGCGTTGAAATTGTTCTTCATGACGGGCGATGTGCCGGTGAAGTCGACCGTCGCTTCGCGCTTTTGCCGGTCGACCGATATCTTCACCTTGATCACCTGGCCGGTGTCGGTGGGATATTCATAGGCCGATGTATCGGGCAGCCGCTCGATCACCCGCCGCACGCTCTCGGCCGCATTGTCCTGGACGTGGCCCATATAGGCCTCGACGACATCGAGGCCGAAATGCGCGACCATCTTGCGCAGTTCGGCGACGCCTTTCTCATTGGCGGCGATCTGCGCCTTGAGGTCGGCAATGTTCTGGTGCGGGTTGCGGGCCGGGTAACGATGGTCGGTGAGCAGCGCATGCAGCTCTTTTTCGCGGAATTTGCCGCGGTCGACGATGCGGAAATTGTCGAACAGCACGCCTTCCTCGTCGACCGTGGTGGCGAGCGGCGTCATCGAGCCGGGGGCGGTGCCGCCTATATCGGCGTGGTGGCCGCGCGAGGCCGCCCAGAACAGGATCTCTTTCTGGGCGTCGTCGAACACTGGCGTCACCACGGTAATGTCGGGCAGATGCGTGCCGCCATTGTACGGTGCGTTCAAGGCAAAGACGTCGCCTGGGTGGACGTCGCCGGCGTTCAGCCGGATGATGGTTTCGACCGAGCGGTCCATCGAGCCCAGATGCACCGGCATGTGCGGCGCGTTGGCGACCAGCGCCCCTGTATGGTCGAAGACGGCGCAGGAGAAATCCAGCCTTTCCTTGATGTTGACGGAGTAGGCGGTGTTCTGCAGCGTGACACCCATCTGCTCCGCGATCGACATGAACAGGTTGTTGAAGACTTCGAGCATCACCGGATCGGCGTCGGTGCCAAGGGCGGCGGCGCGCGCCTTCCTTGCCGTGCGGCGGATCACGACATGGTTGAGGTTGGTGATTTCGGCCCGCCAGCCCGGTTCGACGACAATGGTCTGGTTCGGTTCGATGATAAGAGCGGGGCCGGCGACCAGATTGGATGGGCGCAGGTTCTCGCGACGATGGATGCCGGCTTCATGCCACCGGCCTTCGGTGTAGATGCGCCGCGTTCCGGAAGCGCCGGCTTCAATCCGTGCGGGCCCGGCGGGCGCATAGGCCTCGGCGCTGCTCTCGCCGATTTCGCTGGCCTCGACGCCAACCGTCTCGACGATCATCGGCTTGTCGTCATAGACGAAACCGAATTGCGCCTTGTGGGCGATTTCGAAGTCGCGCCTTGCCTGGAAAATCGAGTCGCTTTCGAAATTCACCGGCAGCGTCGTGTCGGTGCCGTCATAGCGGATGTGCAGCACGGGCTTGGCGGCCACCGCGTCCTCGGCGATGCCTTGCACGGCCAATTCGGCGATCACCGTCTTTTTCAAGGTGGCGATGAGGCTGGCGATCTCGGTTCGGGACTCCTCGGCAAGCGGTTTGAGCAATGCCTGCTGGCGCGAGGCAAAGACCGACGCCAGGCCGATCCCATAGGCCGAAAGCAGGCCGGAGAAGGGGTGGATCAGCACCGCTTCCATGCCGAGCGCATCGGCGACCAGGCATGCGTGCTGGCCGCCGGCGCCGCCGAAGCAGTTCAAGAGATATTCGGTGACGTCGTAGCCGCGCTGGACGGAAATCTTCTTGATGGCGTTGGCCATGTTCTCGACGGCGATGGTGACGAAGCCCTCGGCAACCGCTTCCGGCGAGCGGCGGTCACCGATCTGGGAGGCCAGGGCCGCGAATTTTGCGCGCACGCTCTCGACGTCGAGCGGCTGGTCCTGGCCGGGGCCGAAGATCGCAGGGAAAAAGTCCGGCTGCAATTTGCCGAGCATGACATTGGCGTCGGTGACGGCGAGCGGACCGCCGCGCCGGTAGGCGGCGGGTCCGGGATTGGCGCCCGCTGAATCGGGCCCGGCGCGAAAACGGCCAGCCTCGTAATGCAGGACCGACCCGCCGCCGGCGGCGACGGTGTGGATACGCATCATCGGCGCGCGGACACGCACGCCGGCGACTTCGGTATCGAAAGCGCGCTCGTACTCGCCATCGTAATGGGCAACGTCAGTGGAGGTGCCGCCCATGTCGAAGCCGATGGCTTTTTCGAAGCCCGCGAGCTTGGCCGTCTCGACCATGCCGACGACGCCGCCGGCCGGACCCGACAGCAGTGCGTCCTTGCCCTGGAACATGTCGGCGGCGGTGAGGCCGCCCGACGACATCATGAACATCAGGCGAGGGGACTGGTCGCCATCTCTCGCCGCGCCCAGTTCTCCCGCCACCCTTTGCACATAGCGTGACAGAATGGGCGAGAGATAGGCGTCGACCACGGTGGTGTCGCCGCGGCCGACCAGCTTGATCAGCGGCGAGACCTCATGGCTGACCGAGACTTGGGCGAAGCCGATCTTGCGGCAGACCTTTGCCACCGCCTTCTCGTGATCGGGGTATTTCCAGGCATGCATGAAGACGATGGCGACGGCATCGATGCCGTCGGCCTTCGCCTGCTCGATCGCGGGCCGGCAAGCGGCGATGTCGAGCAGTTGTTCGACGCGGCCATCGGCGAGCACGCGCTCGTCGATCTCGATGACGCGCTCATAGAGCTGCTCGGGAAGGATGATCTCCTTGGCAAAGATGTCGGGCCGCGCCTGGTAGGCGATCCTAAGCGCATCGCGAAAGCCCTTGGTGATGAGCAGGAGCACGCGGTCGCCCTTGCGCTCCAGGAGCGCGTTGGTGGCGACCGTGGTGCCCATCTTGATGTCGCCGATCAGCCCGGACGGGATCGCGGCGCCCGGGTCAACGCCGAGCAGGTCGCGGATGCCCTGGATCGCCGCATCGGCATAGGCTTCGGGATTCTCCGACAGAAGCTTGCGCGGATGCAGCCCCGCTTGCGGATCGCGGCCGATGACATCCGTGAAGGTGCCGCCCCGGTCGATCCAGAAATCCCACTTCGCGGCCATGGCGGCTGTCTCCGGTATTTTTCGTTGTCAGCTTTCGTTGTTAATGCGCCAATGCATCGGCGGCAACGCATCCCGTTGATGTTACACGCGGAAACGCAACGTTACGAAACTCATGACCGTGTCGCGCATTTCCTCTGCGACCGTTCACCGCAACGTGAGCGTGTGTTGAAGGAGAGATATTATGAAAAAGCTCATTCTGGCTTCCGTGTCCGCCCTTGCCCTGCTGGGCGTCGCGGCCTGCAGCGACAGCGGCAAGGGCACTGACACCACCACCACGCAGAGCACCAATCCGCCTGCTGCTGAGCAGCCGATGAAGCCCGCGGCTCCGGCCGACAATTCGACCAAGCCCGCCGAGCCGGCTCCGGCAACGCCTGCTCCTGCGCCTGCGCAGTAGCTTGTAGGTGAGTAAGCAGTAAGCGTGTCTTGGGAGGAAGGCCGGCATGATGCCGGCCTTTTTCGCGGGCCGATCCATCGATCTGTCGGGGTGGCTGTCGTTCACAACCCCGTTATTGGCTTGATAGCATGGACCGGTTCGCTCTAAGAAGCGGCCATGTCGATTTGGGACCGCCTCGGCGACTTCATCACGCGGGTATCGTCTTCAGCCTCGTCGGGCGTTGCCGATGTGGTGGAGGCCGTGCGCACGGTTTTTTCCGGCGATGCGGACCTGCGCCGCCGCGTAGCCTTTTCCGTGGCGATGATCGCGCTCTCGGCCAAGATGGCCAAGGCAGACGGCATCGTCACCCAGGATGAGGTGCGCGCCTTCCAGGAAATATTCGAAGTGCCACCCAAGGAGACGCGCAATGTCGCGCGGCTGTTCGATCTCGCCCAGCGGGACGTGGCTGGTTTCGAAACCTATGCCGAGCGCATGGCGCAATTGTGCGGTTCGGGACATTCCAATTGCGTGATGCTGGAAGACATACTCGACGGCCTGTTCCACATCGCCAAGGCCGATGGGCTGGTGCATGAACGCGAAGGCATCTTCCTGCACCGTATCGCCGAGATCTTCCGCATCGAAGAGGCGCATTACGAGTCGATCCTCGCCCGGCACGTCAATCTTGGCGCCGGCGATCCCTATGTCGTGCTCGGCATCGAGCGCGGCCGGCCGTTCGAGGAGGTCAGGAAGCGCTACCGCAAGCTGGTCTCAGACAACCATCCCGACCGGCTGATCGCGCGTGGCCTGCCGCAGGAATTCATCAAGATCGCCACCACCAGGGTCGCGGCGATCAACGCCGCCTATGAAATGATCGAGCGGGGCCTGCGGCACGCATGAGCGGCTTCCTGCCCGACGAGCCGAGCGCCGAGGTCAGGGTATCGCCGAATTTTGGGCCAAGGCGTGATGCGCTGAAACCCGACATGATCGTGCTGCACTACACCGGCATGGCGACCGGTGCCGGGGCGGAAGCCTGGCTATGCGATCCGGCGAGCGAGGTTTCATCGCACTATCTCGTGCATGAGAACGGCCACATCGTGCAGATGGTCCGGGAAAGCGACCGCGCCTGGCACGCCGGCAAGAGTTCCTGGTTCGGACGCACCGATATCAATTCCTGCTCGGTGGGCATCGAGATCGTCAATCCTGGCCATTCGCTGGGCTATGCCGGGTTTCCCCGGCGCCAGATCGAGGCGGTGATCGGCCTGTGCAAGGGAATTACCGCGCGGCATGCGATCCCCGCCATGCGGGTGCTGGCGCATTCCGACGTGGCACCGGGCCGTAAGATCGATCCGGGCGAGAAGTTCCCGTGGGCCGCCCTGTTCATGGCCGGCGTCGGTCATCTCGTGCCGGCCGCACCCATCAGGCGCGGAACCGCGCTGAAGCCCGGCGACAGCGGCACCGATGTCGAGGCGTTGCAGTCCATGCTGACGCTCTATGGCTATGGCGTCGAGATATCGGGTGTTTTCGACCATCAGACGCGGATTGTCGTCGAGGCGTTCCAACGGCATTTTCGACCCCGTCTGGTCGACGGGCTGGCTGATGGCTCGACCATGCGCACGCTGCAGAAGTTGCTTGCCTCGGTGAGCGGATAACGCGGGGGCAAGGCGCCGCCCAAGTAATCTTTTTCCCTGTCAGGTTACAAACTGTCACTTAAAGTGACTTGCCCCGCCTTCATTGGCGCCAATTCGGGCATCAAAGGGCAATTCGTACAGTTTGTCGGATCTCCAGCCCCCGGATGTTCCGCTATTTATCAAGCAGCGCCACGTGAATATCTTCGCGTGGTCCAGACAGAACAGGATCACATGCAGAAATTGACCGTTGTAACGGCAGCTCTTGCTGCCGGCGTAGTGACTTTTGCCTTCAGCGCGGCTGATGCCGCGACATGGAGCCCCCGGGCCGATCAGGGGCTCGTCGCGGTGACCAAGGGCAAGGCCACTTCAGCCAAAAGCAGCAGCAGCCTGAAGGCAACGGCGAAGCAGGCTTCCGCCAAAGTGGAAAAAGCCAGCTCGACCAAGGCGAAGAAATCCTCCGCCAAAAGACGGACGACGCGTGGCCGCAAGACCGTCGACATGACGACAACGGCATCGATCGGTCTCAGGAACGTCGCTGCGTCGACGGCAGCGGTGGCCAGCAGCGGCCAGTATTCCGCGATCGTTGCCCGCTATGCGGCAAGCTACGGCGTTCCGGTGTCGCTGGCCAACGCCGTCATCACGATCGAGAGCAACTACCGGCCGAACATGGTCGGCAGCGCCGGCGAGATCGGCCTGATGCAGATCAAGCCGGCGACGGCGCGGATGATGGGCTACAACGGTTCGGCCAAGGGCCTGTTCGATCCCGACACCAACATCAAATACGGCATGAAGTATCTCGCTCTGGCGCAGAACCTTGGCGGTGGCACGACCTGTGGCACGATCCTGAAATACAATGCCGGCCATGCCGCGACGCGGATGAACCCGATCTCGGCCGCCTATTGCAGCAAGGTCAAGGTTCAGATGGCCGCGCTTTGATAGCAAGTTGCGAGAGCCGGCGGACAAGCCGGCTTTTTCATTTGCGTTTTCCCGGCTGAACCCCTTTATACGCCTTGCCAGCTGGCTGGGCGGCCGCACTCGCAAACGCCGAAAGGCCGCGAGTGAGGAAAGTCCGGGCTCCATGGAGACACGGTGCCGGTTAATGGCCGGCGGGGGCGACCCCAGGGAAAGTGCCACAGAAAGCAAACCGCCACGACTTTGTCGGGGTAAGGGTGAAAGGGTGGGGTAAGAGCCCACCGCGCGACTGGCAACAGGAGCGGCACGGTAAACCCCACCGGGAGCAAAACCGAATAGGGGCGGTGCGAGGGGAAACCCTCGAGGGCTGTTTCCGGCTCACCGTCCGGGTAGGTTGCGTGAGGCGCATGGCAACATGCGCCCAAGATGAATGGTCGCCACGTTCTCGTCCCGCAAGGGGCGAGGGCCATACAGAACCCGGCTTACAGGCCAGCTGGCAGTTTCGTCCTCGAAGAGAAGTCCTTTGAGATCAGCAGGTTGCGCCCTCGGGCGCGCCTGTCGATTCAAGTCTTTTCGGCTATTCGCCTACAAGAACCCAGCTCGGCCTCACTTGAAGCTGGTGCGATTAAATCCTACTGTGGTCCGAGAACGATATCGGGAGCCCTATCATGGGACAGGTCGACAAGCGCAGCATCACGCTCTCGCCGGAACTGGCGCAAGCGGTGGACGACGTGGTCGCCGCCGGCGAATATGCCTCGGCGAGCGAGGTCATCCGCGATGCGCTGCGGCAGTGGAAGGACCGTCGCGATCTCTTCGGCTATACGATCGAGGAACTACGCAAGTTGGTGCAGGAAGGGATCGACAGCGGGCCGGGACGATTTGCATCGATGGATGAAATCAAGGCCGAGGCACGGAGACGCTTGCGATCTGACGACGCGGCATGAATTTTCTGCCCATCGTCCAGAACGCACGGAAGACGATCTGATCGCGATCTGGCTTCATGTTGCGCGCGACAACGAGGCCGCAGCCGATCGGCTGCTCGACCGCTTCGAGGCGCGGTGGCAGCAACTGGCTTCCTTTCCCTCCTCAGGCGCGCCACGTGACGACATTGGGCCTGGCATCCGTCATCTGGTCGTCGGCGAGTATCTCACTCTGTATCGCGTCGGCGACGCGATCGAAATTCTTCGCGTGCTGCACGGCCATCGCAACATCGAGGCCGACGACCTCGGTTCGTGATCGGCCTGTCAGGTGCTGATCCTGTCCAGCGACGTCTCGATGGCCTTCCAGAGTTCTTCCACCGGTTCGCAGCCGATCGAGAGGCGCACAAAGCCGGGCGGCACCGCATCACCTCGCTTCGAGCGCCGCTCGGCCGAAGTGTGGACGCCGCCGAAGGAGGTCGCGGCCTCTATCAATGGGCAATTGTTGATGAAATCCTCGGCCTTGTCCTCCGAGGCGAGGTCGAACGAGATGAGGAAGCCGAAGCGCTCCATCTGGGCGCGGGCGAGGTTGTGCGACGGGTCGCCGTTCAGGCCGGGAAAACGCAGGCCACGCACCGCGCGATGTTCCCTCAGCCGCTGCGCGATCGTTTCGGCGGACGAGCACATGCGGTCGAAGCGCACTTCCAGTGTTTCGAGGCCGCGATGCACCAGCCATGCCTCGAACGGCCCGGGAATGCCGCCGGCCATTGCCCGCCAGTCCGTCACCTTGGTGATGATGTCGGCGTCGCGGCTGGCGACGTGGCCGAACAGCACGTCCGAATGGCCGTTGACCGCCTTGGTGTCGGCGGAGACGACGACATCGGCGCCGAAGTCGAGCGGACGCTGGCCGAATGGCGTCATCGTCGTGTTGTCGATGACAAGGACCCCGCCTTGTTCGTGGACAGCCTTGGCAATCGCCGAGATATCGCAGATGTCCAGCCGCGGATTGGACGGGGTTTCCACGAAGACCAGCGAATAGCCTTTGAAGCCGCCGTCAAGGAAGGTTGGCGTCGGCCTGGTGTCGCAGGTGATGCCGAGCGGCTTCAGGAAGCGTTCGGCCATCGCGCGCGTCGCATGATAGCCGTCCGCCGGCAGGAGCACGCGATCGCCTGATTTCAGGAGCGCGAAAAACACCGACGAAATCGCGCCCATTCCAGAGGGAAAACTCACGCATTGCGCATCTTCCAAATGGCCGAGCACATGTTCCACGGCGCGCCAGGTTGGATTGTCGTAGCGGCCATATTGATCGAACCCGGTCTCTACACCCGGCGTGTGAAAGATCGACGCCATGGTCAGCGGCAAGGGGATCGGATCGCCACTGGCGAAATCGCGGCTGCGCAAATGAGAAAGTTCGGCGGCGCGTGACTTTGCCGTCTCGGACATGAACTCGATCCTTGTTTTTGGGCGGAAGACGTCGCTCGACGCTATGCGCGCGGGTGATCGGCGGCAAGCCAGGTCTTTTGGGCCAGCGGGCTCTAAACGCTTCGTTAGGCTTAATGGATCATAAAGACGGGACGTGCCGTAACGGCTGCTCGGATTGGTCGCGATGCGCGTGTTTATGAAGCCTATTCCCGTTGACGCCCATAGTGCCCCATGATATCCCATCAAGACATCACAGCCTTCGTTCCGCGTCAGGGTAAAGCGTACGCCAGTCGGGCAGCCGCGGCGGCTGCGCGTTTGCCGGTTTTTGCCCGTGCGGGCGAGGCTGATACGGGGCAGGGAACGCGCAGCGGCGGCGCGTGCGAGACGATGAAGAGGGGTGCGGCGGCGCAAGCGGCCGTAGCGTTTAATGGACCGGTTTCTGTCGAACACGGTGAGCAGGATCGATGCGAAGGGGCGGGTGTCCGTTCCGGCGCATTTCCGCGCCGTCGTGCAGAAGCGCGGCTATTCGGAACTCTATGCATTGCGCTGTCTGGACCTGCCGGCGATGGATGTCGGCGGGCTCGACCTGCTCGACCGCTACGAGCAGCGCATCGCGCAGGAGGATCCCTTTCTGCAGACGGCGGACGACATGTCGTTCTTCTGCCATGGCGACGGAGCGTTCCTGAAACTCGACCAGGACGGCCGCATCACGATGAGCGATTTCATTCGCGAGCATACCGGCATCTCGGCGGAGGTGGCCTTTGTCGGGCGCGGCAATTTCTTTCAGATCTGGGAGCCGGGACGGCTTGCGGCCTATGGGGCGCAGGCGCGGGCCAGGCTTTTGCGGCTTCGGCAGGGGACGAAGCCTGGGGAGCGACCGGAATGACGGTGGGCCACGGCGATGACGTCCACGCCGTTGGCGGTTCGGTCCGCCACATTCCGGTTCTCCTTGGCGAAGTGCTCGATGCCCTGGCGCCGGCGGAGGGCGACATCATCATCGACGGCACGTTCGGCGCCGGCGGCTACACCAAGGCCATTCTGGCGACCGGTGCTTCCGTCGTCGCCATCGACCGCGATCCCGACGCGATCGCCGCCGGGCGCGATCTCGAGGCACAATCGGGCGGCAGGCTGAGGCTGGTGCAGGCGCCGTTCTCGACGCTGGACGAGCATGTCGAAAGCGCCGACGGCGTCGTGCTCGACATTGGCGTGTCCTCCATGCAGCTCGACCAGGCCGAGCGCGGCTTTTCCTTCCGCTTCGACGGGCCGCTCGACATGCGCATGGCGCAGGCGGGCCTGAGTGCGGCCGATGTCGTCAACAGTTTCAAGCCGGGCGACCTTGCCCGCATCTTCGGCTTCCTCGGCGAGGAGCGTCACGCCGGCCGCATCGCCCGCATGATCGAGGCGCGCCGCGAAAAGAAGCCATTCGAGCGCACGCTGGAACTGGCCGACGCCATCGAAACGCATATCGGCCGCGCGCCGAAGGACAAGATCCACCCGGCGACCCGCGTCTTCCAGGCGCTGCGCATTTTCGTCAATGACGAACTCGGTGAACTGGCCAAGGCGTTGTTCGCGGCCGAACGCGCGCTGAAGCCGGGCGGGCGGCTCGCCGTGGTGACGTTCCATTCGCTGGAAGACCGCATCGTCAAGCGCTTCATCGCCGACCGTGCCGACGTCGCCACGGGATCACGTCACCTGCCCGAGGCGCATGCGCGCACGGCGACCTTCCGCAAGGCCGGTGGCGGCGTGACGGCTGATGATGCCGAGGTCGCTGCCAATCCGCGCGCGCGCTCAGCCAGGCTGCGCGCGGCAATCCGCACCGAGGCGCCGGCGCGCGCCGGCGATTTTTCGATTTTCGGTCTTCCAAAGCTTCCCGGCATCGATCGGCCGGGGGAGAGGTAAGCACGTGTTCCGTACCAGCGACATTGTCCTGATCGCCGTCATGGTTTCGGCGGCGGCCCTGACCTACAAGACCAAGCGCGAGGCCGAGGACCAGTTGGCGGCGGTGCAGAAGATCCACAACCAGATACGCTATGAGGAGGAGACGATCGACCTGCTCAAGGCGGACTGGAGCCTGCTCACGCAGCCGTCGCGGCTGCAGAAGCTCGCCGAACTCTACAAGTCACAGCTGGCACTCGAACCGGTCAGCGCCCGCCAGATCGTCGGCTTGGGCGACCTGCCGGCCAAGGCCCTGGACATCCAGGACATTCTGAACGGACGCCAGGGCGGCATGGCCGACAATTCCGACAAGGCGCCTGCGGACGGCAAGGATCCCGTCGTGACCGGAGGCATCGCCCAATGATCGGCAAACTGCTGAAGCGTCGCGCAAGGACGGGTGAAGACGGATCGATCGTCGTCGAGGGCGCACGCAAGGCGACCGGCGGCAAGGGCAAGGCGCGCATCGTGATGACGATGGCGGTGTTCTTCGGCATCTTCTCGACCATTTCAGGGCGGCTGGTCTATCTCGGCTTCCAGACGCCTGACCTGTCGGGGGGGCCGCAGAGCCGGATCACCGCCTCGCGGCCCGACATCGTCGACCGCAATGGCGAAGTGCTGGCGACCGACATCAAGACGGCGTCGCTGTTCGCCGAGCCGCGCCGCATCGTCGACGCCGACGAAGCCATCGAGAAGCTGTCGACGGTGCTGCCCGAGATCGATTACGAGCAGACCTACCACAAGCTCAAGAGCGGCGCCGGCTTCGTCTGGCTGCAGCGGCAGCTGACGCCCAAGCAGCAGGCCGACATCATGCAGCTCGGCATTCCCGGTTTCGGCTTCCGCACGGAGAAGCGCCGTTTCTATCCGAGCGGCGAAACCTCGTCCTACATTGTCGGCCTGACCAACATCGACAACCAGGGCATCTCCGGCATGGAGAAATATATCGACGAGCAGGGCCTGAGCGACCTGCAGGCGTCGGGCCTGGCGGTGGCCAAGGATCTCAAGCCGGTGAAGCTGTCGATCGATCTGCGCGTCCAGCATGTGGTGCGCGACGAGATTGCCGCCGGCCTGGAGCGCTATCGCGCGCTCGGCGCCGGCGCCGTCGTGCTCAACGTCAAGACCGGCGAAGTGGTGGCCATGGCCTCGGTGCCGGATTTCGATCCGAACAATCCTTACAATGCACAGGAAAAGGATCGGCTGAACCGGATGTCGGCGGGCCTCTATGAGATGGGCTCGACCTTCAAGAGCTTCACCTCGGCCATGGCGCTCGATTCCGGCAAGGCGACGATGAACAGTCGTTTCGACGCTTCGCATCCGATCCGGGTCGGCCATCAGGCCATTCACGATTTCCATGGCAAGAATCGTGTGCTGTCCTTGCCGGAGGTGTTCCTCTATTCGTCCAACATCGGGTCGGCCAGGGAGGCCGAACTGGTGGGCATCGAAGGTCACCGGGAATTCCTGCATCGTCTTGGCATCCTGGAAAGGATGCAGACCGAACTGCCGGAAGTCGCCCGCCCGACCGAACCGAAGGTCTGGAAACAGGTCAATTCGTTCACCATCGCCTTCGGCCATGGCGTATCGACGACCCCGCTCCAGGCGGCTGTCGGCTGCGCGGCACTGATGAATGGCGGCTATTTGATGAATCCGACCTTCCTGGTGCGCACGCAGCAGGAAGCGATGGCGATTGCCAAGAAAGTCGTCAACGAAAAGACGGTCGAGGGCATGCGCTACCTCTATTCGCTCAATGCCGAGAAGGGCTCGGCCAGAAACGCCAGAGTCCCCGGCTACCGCGTTGGTGGCAAGACCGGAACGGCCGAGAAGGTCATCAACGGCCGCTACTCCAAAGACCTGAATTTCAATACCTTTGTCGCCGCATTTCCAATGGACGATCCGCAATATCTGGTGTTCACGATTGCCGACGCCCCGCACCCGGAAAAGCCTGGGATGACCGACGTCGCGGCCGCGAATGCGGGGGTCATAGCGGGTAATATCATCAGGCGGTCGGCAGCCATGCTTGGCGTGAAACCAGATTTCAGCCATGAAAATGGTGCAACGTTGGTTTCCTATGAGTGATTCTTAGGGCGCGCCGGCGACTGCGCGCTATTTTATTGCGGTGAACGGAACTCGATGAAGCTCAGAGATCTAGCCGGTGTCCTGCCAGTCGAAGGAACAGCTTCCGCCGATCTGGAGGTTACCGGGATTTCGTCCGATTCCCGCCAGGTAAAACCGGGCGTCGTCTTTTTTGCGCTCGCCGGCACCAAGGCGGACGGCGCGGCCTATGCCGCCGACGCGGCCAGGCGCGGCGCGCTGGCGATCGTGACAGTCAAGGGCAGTTCCGTTGCCGAACTGCCGGTTCCTGTGCTGGCGGTCGACGATCCGCGCCTGGCGTTGGCATTGAGTGCTTCCCGCTTTTTCGGCAAGCAGCCGCAGACCATGGTGGCGGTGACCGGCACCAGCGGCAAGACCTCGGTCGCCGCCTTCACCAGGCAGATCTGGGAGCAGGCGGGCTACGCCGCGGCTTCGATCGGCACCACCGGCGTGGTGGCGCCAGGCCGCAACGAGTATGGCTCGCTGACTACGCCAGATCCCGTCGCCCTGCACCAATTGCTGCGGGAATTGGCCGATGCCGGCGTCACCCATGCTTCGATGGAAGCCTCCAGCCATGGGCTCGACCAGCGCCGTCTCGACGGCGTGAAGCTCGCCGCCGGCGGCTTCACCAATCTTGGCCGCGACCACATGGATTACCATCCGACGGTCGAGGATTATCATCGCGCCAAACTGCGCCTGTTCGACACGCTGCTGCCGAAGGGCGCGCCGGCGGTCATCTTCGCCGACGATCCGTGGTCGGCACCGACGATCCAGGCGGCGAAGGCCGCCGGGCTCAATGTGCTAACGGTTGGCCGCCATGGCGATTTCCTCACGCTGAAGCGGGTCGAGCACGAACGCCATCGCCAGCGCGCCGAGGTGGAGGCCGAGGGCGTGCTTTACGAAATCGACTTGCCGCTGGCCGGCGATTTCCAGATTTCGAACGCGCTGGTTTCTGCAGGGCTTGCCATTTCCACCGGAACACCCGTCGCCAAGGCCTTGGCCGCATTGGAAAAATTGAAGGGCGCGCCGGGGCGGCTCGACCTGGTCGGCACCACCGCCAGCGGTGCGCCGGTCTATGTCGACTACGCCCACAAGCCCGATGCGCTGGAAAACGTGCTGGCTTCGGTGCGTCCGTTCACCACCGGCCGCGTCATGGTCGTGTTCGGCTGCGGCGGCGACCGCGACCGGGGCAAAAGGCCGATCATGGGCGAAATCGCCACGCGGCTTGCGGATGTCGTCATCGTCACCGACGACAATCCACGCTCGGAAGTGCCCGAGACGATCCGCGCCGCCATTCTGGCCGCTGCCCCCGGCGCCATCGAAATCGGCGACCGGCGCAAGGCGATCCACGAGGCTGTCGGCATGCTTCATGCCGGCGACACGCTGATCGTCGCCGGCAAGGGTCATGAGGAAGGCCAGATGATCGGCTCCGAAACCCTGCATTTCTCCGACCACGAGGAAGTCCGCGCGGCGCTGCGGGAGCGTGCCGCATGAGTTTGCTGTGGACCTCCGACGCGCTGGTTGCCGCCATGGACGGGCGGCCGCTCGGGCCTATGCCCGAGGGCATATCGGGCATTTCGATCGACAGCCGCAGCCTACAGCCGGGTGACGCCTTCTTCGCCATCAAGGGCGAGGCGATGGATGGCCACGACTTCGCCACCGCGGCCATCAAGGCCGGCGCCGGTGTGCTGGTGGTGGCGGAAGGCAAGCTGCCGTCGCTCGGCCGGCTGACGGCGCCAATCATCGTCGTCGAGGATGTGCTGGTCGCGTTGGAAAAGCTTGGTGTCGCGGCGCGCGCCCGTTCCCAGGCCAAGATCATCGCGGTGACCGGTTCGGCCGGCAAGACCACCACCAAGGAAGCGCTGCGCCATGTGCTGTCGGCGGTCGGCAAGGTGCATGCCTCGGCACAGTCCTTCAACAATCATTGGGGGGTGCCGCTGACGCTGGCGCGCATGCCCGATGATTGCGACTATGCCGTGTTCGAGATCGGCATGAACCATCCCGACGAGATCCGGCCGTTGGTGAAGATGGTGCGGCCGCATGTCGCCATCGTCACCATGATCGCTGCGGCGCATCTCGGCTTCTTCCGCAATCTGGACGAGATCGCCAAGGCCAAGGCCGAGATTTTCGAAGGGCTGGAGCCCGAAGGCGCAGCCGTCCTCAACCGCGACGATGCGCGCTTCAAGCTGCTCGACAAGATGGCGCATGCCGCCGGCGTAGAGCATGTGTACGGCTTCGGCGAGAATGCGCGCTCGACCTTCAAGCTCACCAAATGCGAGTTGCATGCCGACCATTCCGACATCGCCGCTCGGATCGGCGGCCATGACATGATCGCCCGCATCGGTGCGCCCGGCCGGCACATGGTGCAGAACGTGCTGGCGGTGCTGGGCGCGGCGCAACTGGTCGGCGCCGATCTCGACAAGGTGGCCCTGGCCCTGGCCGATCTCTCGGCAGAGCGCGGTCGCGGCAAGCGCCATGTGTTGCGGCATCCCGGTGGCCCGACTTCGAGCCACCCCGGTGGCCCGATCACGCTGATCGACGAGAGCTACAATGCCAATCCGGCCTCGATGGCGGCGGCCATGGCGCTGCTCAACGCGACGCCGGTGACGGGTGAGGGGCGCCGCATCGCCGTGCTCGGCGACATGCTGGAACTCGGCGAGCATTCGGCCAAGCTGCATGCCGCCCTTGCCGATCTCATCGTTGGCACCGGCACGCAGACAGTGTTTCTCGGCGGCCCCCAAATGCGGGCACTGGCGGACGCGCTACCGGGCGACATCAAGACGGAATACCGCGCCGGCGTCGAGGAATTGAAGCCGGTGCTGCTTGCCGCGCTGAAGCCTTGCGACGTGGTGATGATCAAATCGTCGAAGGGCATCGGTTTTGCAAAACTGGTCGATGCGCTGCTGGGCAAGTACCCGGCTGAAACGACAACCAGCAAACTGACCTAGGTCAAGTCGGGGGACGAAAGCGCATGTTTACACTGCTGGTCGATTTCGCGGACAAGATCTCGGTCTTCAATGTCTTCCGCTACATCACGTTCCGCACCGGCGGGGCGCTGATCACCTCGGCGCTGATCGTCTTCATCTTTGGGCCGACCATCATCAATTCGCTGCGGCTACGGCAAGGCAAGGGCCAGCCGATCCGCGCCGACGGGCCGCAGACGCATTTCAAGAAGGCGGGTACGCCGACCATGGGCGGGCTGATGATCCTGTCGGGCATCATCGGCTCTTCGCTCCTGTGGGCGAACCTGTCGAGCATCTATGTCTGGGTGGTGCTGCTGGTGACGCTGGGCTTCGGCTCGATCGGCTTCTATGACGACTATCTGAAGGTGACCAAGCAGTCGCATCTCGGCTTCTCCGGCAAGGCGCGGCTGGGGCTCGAATTCATCATCGCCGGCATCGCCGCCTGGGTGATCATGCATAACGGCCAGGCGCCGTTCTCCTCGTCGCTGACATTTCCCTTCGCCAAGGAATTCATCATCAACCTCGGCTGGTTCTTCATCCCGTTCTCGTGCTTCGTCATCGTCGGCGCCGGCAACGCGGTGAACCTGACCGACGGCCTCGACGGACTGGCGATCGTGCCGATCATGATCGCGGCGGCGTCGTTCGGCGTCATCGCCTATCTCTCAGGCAATGCGGTGTTCGCCGAATATCTACAGATCCATTTCGTTCCCGGCACCGGTGAACTGGCGGTCGTGCTGGGCGCCGTCATCGGCGCCGGCCTCGGCTTCCTCTGGTTCAACGCGCCGCCGGCGGCGATCTTCATGGGCGACACCGGTTCGCTGGCCATGGGAGGCCTGATCGGCACGGTCGCCGTCGCCACCAAGCACGAGATCGTGCTCGTCATCGTCGGTGGCCTGTTCGTGGTCGAGATTTTGTCGGTCATCATCCAGGTCGGCTACTTCAAGATGACCGGCAAGCGCGTGTTCCTGATGGCGCCGATCCACCATCATTTCGAAAAGCTCGGCTGGACCGAGAGCCAGGTGGTGATCCGGTTCTGGATCATCGCCGTCATCCTGGCGCTGGTCGGCCTCTCCACCCTGAAGCTCAGATAGGAAGCCCTCCCTTGATCCCCGCCGCATCCTTCGCAGGCAAGCACGTTGCGCTCTTCGGGCTCGGTGGCTCGGGGATCGCGACCGCACGCGCATTGATCGAGGGTGGGGCGCAGGTGCTGGCCTGGGACGACAATCCCGACAGTGTCGCCAAGGCGGCCACCACCGGTATCGCAACCGCCGATTTGCGCGGCGCCGACTGGGCGAAATTCTCGGCCTTCGTGCTGTCGCCGGGCGTGCCGCTGACGCATCCCAAGCCGCATTGGACGGTGGAACTGGCGAGGGGCGCCGGCGTCGAGATCATCGGCGACATCGAGCTTTTCTGCCGCGAGCGGACGCTCGGCGCGCCAACGGCGCCTTTCATCGCCATCACCGGCACCAACGGCAAGTCGACGACGACCGCGCTGACGGCGCATATCCTCAAATCGGCCGGCCGCGACACCCAGATGGGCGGCAATATCGGCCGCGCGGTGATGACGCTCGATCCGCCGAAGACCAATCGACACTATGTCGTCGAGTGTTCGTCCTATCAGATCGACCTCGCGCCCTCGATCAACCCGACCGCCGGCATCCTGCTCAACCTGACGCCCGACCATCTCGATCGCCATGGCACCATGCAGCACTACGCCTCGATCAAGGAGCGGCTCGTGGCGGGCAGCGAGACGGCGATCATCGGCATCGACGATTCCTGGTGCGCGCAGATCGCTGAGCGGCTGGAGCGGGCAGGGCGGCAGGTCATCCGCATTTCCAAGCGGCTGCCGCTGACCGACGGCTATTTCGCCGACGGCACCAATCTGATGGAGGCCGTGCACGGCCGCTACAGCAAGGTCGCCTTCCTCGAAGGCATCGGTTCGCTGCGTGGCCAGCACAATGCGCAGAACGCGCTTGCCGCGGTCGCCGCTTGCCTGAAGGTCGGGCTCGACCTCGGCGAAATCCAGTCGGGGCTCGAGAGCTTCCCCGGCCTCGCGCACCGCATGGAGCAGGTCGGCCGCAAGGGCCATGTGCTGTTCGTCAACGATTCCAAGGCGACCAATGCCGACGCGGCGGCGCCGGCGCTGTCGAGCTTTCCGCGCATCTACTGGATCGCCGGCGGCCTGCCCAAGGAGGGCGGCATCGAGCCGCTGCGCGGTTTCTTCGCGCGCATCGCCAAGGCCTATCTGATCGGCGAGGCCGCACCGGCCTTTTCGGCGACGCTGGGCGAGGCGGTGCCTTACGAGATATCTGGCACGCTGGCCGCCGCGGTCGCGCACGCCGCCCATGATGCGGCCAAGGACGGCAGTGGCGAGGTGGTGGTGCTGTTGTCGCCGGCCTGCGCCAGTTTCGACCAGTTCAAGAATTTCGAAGTTCGCGGCGAAGCCTTCAGGCAAGCTGCGAGCGCTATAGATGGCGTCAAACCCATCGGAGGGGCACGATAATGCAGAGCCGTCTCGATAAAAGTCCTGTCGCAACCTGGTGGTGGACGATCGATCGCTGGTTCCTCGCGGCGTTCCTGTCGCTGATGGGGCTGGGCATCGTCTTGTCCTTCGCCGCCAGCCCCGCGGTCGCCGAGCGCATCGGCCTCGACAGTTTCCACTTCGCCACCAGGCAGATCATCTTCACCGTGCCGGCGCTCGGCGTGATGCTGGCCGTCTCCTTCCTCGATTCCAGGCAGATCCGGCGCATGTCGCTGATCATGCTGTGCCTGATGCTGGTGCTGATGGTGGCGGTGCTCTATATCGGCGTCGAGGTGAAGGGCGCGCGGCGCTGGGTCTCGCTCGCCGGCCTGTCGATCCAGCCCTCGGAATTCCTGAAGCCGGCCTTCGTCATCATGTGCGCCTGGCTGTTCGCCGAACATAAGCGCCAGCCCGACATTCCCGGCAATTTGTTCGCCATGCTGCTGCTGGTGCTGGTCGTGTCGCTGCTGGTGGCGCAGCCGGACCTCGGCCAGACCATGCTGACGACCGGCACCTGGGGCATCATGTTCTTCATGGCCGGGCTGCCCTGGCTGTGGATCATCGTGCTGGGTGCTGCCGGCGTCGGCGGCGTCTTTGCCGCCTATACGGTGTTTCCGCACGTTGCCTTGCGCATCGACAAGTTCCTCACCGGCGAAGGCGACACGTTCCAGGTCGACATGGGACGCGACGCGCTGATCAATGGCGGCTGGTTCGGCGTCGGCCCGGGCGAGGGCACGGTCAAGCGGGTCATCCCCGACAGCCACGCCGACTTCGTCTTCTCGGTCGCGGGCGAGGAATTCGGGCTGATCATGTGCTTCTTCATCATGTCGATCTTCGCCTTCATCGTGCTGCGGGGCCTCAACACGGCGCTCAAGGAACATGACGATTTCACCCGCTATGCGGTCGGCGGCCTCGTCACCGTGTTCGGCCTGCAGGCCGTAATCAACATGTGCGTCAACCTGCAACTGGTGCCCGCCAAGGGCATGACGCTGCCCTTCATCTCCTATGGCGGCTCCTCGCAGATCGCCATCGCCATTTCGATGGGCATGGTGCTGGCGCTGACGCGCAAGCGGCCGGAGAAGCGCAAGCAGATGGGTTTTGCGCTGCCGCGGCGCGCTTTGCCGGCGGAGTGACATGGCGAGGGGTGTCATCCTACTCGCGGCGGGCGGAACCGGCGGACATCTGTTTCCGGCCGAGGCGCTGGCGCATGAGCTGAACGAGCGCGGCTGGACGGTGCATCTGGCGACCGACGATCGCGCCGAGCGGTTTGCCGGCCACTTCCCGGCTGCAGCCGTCCATCCGATCCAGTCGGCGACGATGGGCTCGAAAAATCCGATTGCCGTGCTTGGCGCATTCTGGAAAATCTGGCGCGGCGTGCGCCAGGCCTCCGCCATTATCGGCAGGATCAAGCCGGACGCGGTGGTCGGTTTTGGCGGCTATCCGACCCTGCCGCCGCTCTACGCGGCGACGCGGCGCAAGGTGCCGACGCTGATCCATGAGCAGAACGCGGTGATGGGGCGCGCCAACAGGGCGCTGGCCGGCCGTGTCGATGCCATAGCCGGCGGCTTCCTGCCGCAGGATACGAGCGCCACCGGCGAAAAGACGGTAACGACAGGCAATCCGGTTCGGCCGGCGGTGCTGGAAGCGGCCAAGACGGCTTATGCGGCATCGACAGGGGAGGAGCCTTTCCGCCTGCTGGTGTTCGGCGGCAGCCAGGGTGCGCAGTTCTTTTCCGATGCCATGCCGGGTGCCATCGCGTTGCTTTCGGACGCACAGCGCAAGCGTCTCGTGATCACGCAGCAGGCGCGCGCGGATGACGTGGCGCGGGTGAAGACGGCCTATGCCGCGCTTGGCGTCGCCGTCGAGGTCTCGCCCTTCTTCACCGACATGGCGGCGCGCATGGCGGCGGCGCATCTGGTGATCTCGCGCTCCGGCGCCTCGACCGTCTCGGAGATCGCCGTCATCGGCCGGCCCGCGCTGCTGGTGCCCTATCCCTATGCGCTCGACCACGACCAGGCGGCGAACGCGGCGGCCCTTGCCGCTGCCGGCGGCGGCGAGGTGCACCCGCAATCGACGCTGTCGCCCGAGCGCATCGCGGCCCTCATTGGCGGGCTGATGGACAATCCCGAGCAACTGGCGGCGATGGCCGCGGGCGCGAAATCGGCCGGCAGGCCGGACGCGGCACGGTTGCTCGCCGATCTCACAGAGGCTATTGCGTCCCAAAAAACCGTTTCGGATTTCAAGAAAGGGACGCAAGCATGAAGATGCCGCAGACCATCGGCCTTGTGCATTTCATCGGCATTGGCGGCATCGGCATGAGCGGCATCGCCGAGGTGCTGCACAATCTCGGCTACAAGGTGCAGGGGTCCGACCAGGCCGACAGCGCCAATGTGCAGCGGCTGCGCGACAAGGGCATCGAATGCTTCGTCGGCCACAAGGCCGAGAATCTCGGCGATGCCGAGGTGGTGGTCGTCTCGACGGCGATCAAGAAGACCAATCCGGAACTGAAAGCCGCGCGCGAAAAGCTGCTGCCGATCGTGCGCCGCGCCGAGATGCTGGCCGAGTTGATGCGCTTCCGCCAGGCTGTCGCCATCGGCGGCACGCATGGCAAGACGACGACGACCTCGATGGTGGCGACCTTGCTGGAAGCCGGCGGGCTCGATCCGACCGTCATCAATGGCGGCATCATCAACGCCTATGGCACCAATGCCCGCATGGGCGACGGCGAGTGGATGGTGGTCGAGGCCGACGAGAGCGACGGCACCTTCCTCAAATTGCCGGCCGACATCGCCGTCGTCACCAACATCGATCCCGAACATCTCGACCATTACGGCAGCTTCGACAAGGTGCGCGAGGCGTTCCGCCAGTTCGTCGAGAACGTGCCGTTCTACGGCTTCGGCGTGATGTGCACCGACCATCCTGAAGTGCAGGCGCTGGTCGGCCGCATCGAGGATCGCCGGGTCATCACCTATGGCGAGAACGCACAGGCCGATGTGCGCTTTACCAACCACCGCATGGCCGGGGCCACCTCCGAGTTCGACGTGGTGATCCGCGACCGCAAGACCGGCAGCCAGAGCACGATTTCAGGTCTGCGCCTGCCGATGCCCGGCCGCCACAATGTCTCCAACGCCACCGCCGCCATCGCCGTCGCGCATGAGCTCGGCCTGTCCGGCGAGGCGATCAAGAAGGGCCTGTCGTCCTTCGCCGGCGTCAAGCGCCGCTTCACCCATACCGGATCCTGGAACGGCGTCGATGTGTTCGACGATTACGGTCACCATCCGGTCGAGATCTCGGCGGTGCTGAAGGCGGCGCGCAGCGCCACCAAGGGGCGCGTGATCGCCATTGCCCAGCCGCACCGCTTCACCCGGCTGCATGATCTGTTCAACGAGTTTTCAACCTGCTTCAACGATGCCGACACGGTGATTGTGGCGCCGGTCTACGCGGCCGGCGAAGAGCCTATCGAAGGCGTGACTTCCGAAGCGCTGGTGTCGCGCATCCGCGCCGGCGGCCATCGCGACGCGCGATACATAGAGGGTCCGGCAGCGATCGCGCCGATCATTCGCGACCTGGCCAAGCCCGGCGACTTCGTCGTCTTCCTCGGCGCCGGCAACATCACCCAATGGGCCTATGCTCTGCCAAAGGAGCTTGCCGCCTCATGATGCACGGCCAGGCCCTGATCGACAGACTCGGCGACCGGCTTGCCGGCCTGCGCGGCCGGCTCACGCCGAATGCCGAGATGGACAAGATCACCTGGTTCCGCGCCGGCGGCCTGGCGGAGGTGCTGTTCCAGCCGGCCGACGAAGAAGACCTTGCCGCGTTCCTGCGCGCGGTTCCCGAAGAGATACCTCTTACCGTCGTTGGTGTCGGCTCGAACCTGCTGGTCAGGGACGGCGGCATTCCAGGCTTCGTCATCCGGCTCTCGGCCAAGGGCTTTGGCGAGGCCGAGATCGTTTCGCCGATCAGGATCAAGGCGGGTGCCGCCACGCCCGACAAGCGTGTCGCGGCCCTGGCGCTGGAAGCCGGCATTGGCGGCTTCCATTTCTATCACGGCATTCCGGGCGCCGTCGGCGGGGCGCTGAGGATGAATGCCGGCGCCAATGGCGTCGAGACGCGCGAGCGCGTCGTCGAGGTGCGCGCTCTCGACCGCAAGGGCAATGTCCAGACGCTGAGCAATGCCGAGATGGGCTATGCCTATCGCCATTCGTCCGCCCCTGCCGGACTGATCTTCACCTCGGCCGTGTTCGAAGGCTTTGCCGAGGACAAGGCCATTATCAAGGCGGCGATGGACGCGGTGCAGAACCACCGCGAGACCGTGCAGCCGATCCGCGAGAAGACCGGCGGCTCGACCTTCAAGAATCCGGAAGGCACGTCGGCCTGGAAGGAGATCGACAAGGCGGGCTGCCGTGGCCTGATGATCGGTGGCGCGCAGATGTCGCCCATGCACTGCAATTTCATGATCAACACCGGCACCGCGACCGGCTACGACCTCGAATATCTCGGTGAGACGGTGCGCGCCCGCGTGCTCGAACACTCAGGCATCCGGCTGCAGTGGGAGATCAAGCGCATCGGCGATTTCCGGCCCGGGCATGCCGTCCAGGAGTTTCTGGGTCAGCTTCTCTAGGTACGCTGATATTCAGGTGATGCCGGCCTGCAAACGACGGCATTCTCCGCTTCCGGTGCTCACGGACCCGAATGTCCGCTCCGCTCCGGTTCTCGAAGGCCATCGTTTTCGACTCGGCCTGACCTGAACCTCAACGTACCTTCGCTGTCTATGAAGTTCATGTGATGCATGAACTTCAATGCGCTCGCAGAACGCGCAAAACCGTTGCTCCGGGGACTCAGCGACACGGTTTTCGCAGCCATTTTCTCAGAAAGTGAATCTCTCGGAATCATAAGCACTTGCCAGTGAATCAACTCTCTGATTCTCTGCTGGAAAGCGTTTCCTGATTTGAGTCGTTCGACGCGTTACCCGCGTTTTCCGTCTGGGGGGCAACCTGCCGGGAGACTCGGACTCAATGTTGCGGAAATCTTGGTTTTTGGTCCGCCGTGAGAGGGGATGACGGGGAATGAAAAGCAAGCATGTGGCCGTCCTGCTGGGAGGTTTTTCGTCCGAGCGGCCCGTGTCCCTGTCCTCCGGAAAGGCCTGTGCCGATGCGCTGGAGAGTGAGGGCTATCAGGTCACCCGCGTCGATGTCGGGCGCGATGTCGGCTCGGTGCTCGCCGAGCTCAAGCCTGACGTCGCCTTCAATGCGCTGCACGGCCCGTTCGGCGAGGACGGCACCATTCAAGGCATCCTTGAATATCTCGCCATTCCCTACACCCATTCCGGCGTGCTCGCCTCGGCGCTCGCCATGAACAAGGAGCAGGCGAAGAAGATCGTCAAATCGGTCGGCGTTCCCGTCGCCGAATCGAAGGTCGCCAATCGCTTTGCCATCCAGAACAAGCATCCGATGAAGCCGCCCTATGTGATCAAGCCGGTCAATGAAGGATCGAGCTTTGGCGTCGTCATCGTGTCGGAGGGGCAGTCGCATCCGCCGCAGGTCGTCGGCTCGTCCGAGTGGAAATATGGCGATATCGTCATGGTCGAGCGCTACATCCACGGGCGCGAGCTGACCTGCGCCGTCATGGGCGATGTGGCGCTCGGCGTCTGCGAGATCATTCCGACCGGCCATTCCTTCTACGATTACGATTCAAAATATGTCGCGGGCGGATCAAAACACGAATGCCCCGCAAAAGTTTCACCGAATATTTACCAAAAAATACAGACACTGGCGCTCAAGGCTCACCAAGCTGTCGGCTGTCGGGGCGTTTCCCGGTCGGACTTCCGTTATGACGATCGTCACTCCGAAAATGGCGAAGTTGTATGGCTCGAGGTCAACACTCAGCCGGGCATGACGCCGACGTCTCTGGTGCCTGAAATCGCGGCCCATGCCGGGCATTCGTTTGGTGAGTTGTTGAGTTGGATGGTGGAGGACGCTTCGTGTCTGCGTTGAAATGGGGGCAAGGCAAGGGGAAGGGCGCGGCCGGGCCGTCGCTGTTCGGCTTGTCGTTGTCATCAGGCCATTTCGTGCTGCCGCGCGTGCTTCGCCGCCCGGTGCGCATCCTGGCGCGCCTGGGCGATGGTGAATTCGAGGCGCCGCGCTTCTCCGCCGCGATGATGTCGGCGGTGCTGCTCGCTTCGAGCGGCGCCTATGGCGCCTATCTCGGCGGCCATGCCGACGGCATCATCCAGAGCATCACCGCCCGTACCGGCTTTGCCGTCGATCAGGTCAAGGTGGTCGGCAATCGCCAGACCTCGGAGATCGACATTCTCGACAGGCTGGAGCTCGACGGCTGGACCTCGCTGATCGGCTTCGACGCCGAGGCTGCGCGCGAGCGCATCTCCGGCCTGCCGTGGATCGAAATGGCGGCGGTGCGCAAGGTCTATCCGCACACGCTGGAAGTGCGCGTCGAGGAGCGCGAAGCCTTCGCGCTCTGGCAGCAGGGCAATGATCTCTCGGTCATCGAGAAGGATGGCGCGGTCATCGCTCCGTTCTCCGGCGGCAAGCAGGTGCTGCTGCCGCTGCTGATCGGCGAGGGCGCGCCGGCCAAGGCGCCTGACTTCCTGGCCAAGGTCGAAAAATATCCGGACCTCGCAAGCCGGGTCAAAGGCTATGTCCGCGTTGGCGATCGCCGCTGGGACCTGAAGCTCGACAACGGCATCACCGTCAAGCTGCCCGAGGACGAGGAAGACCAGGCGCTCGCCGAGCTGGTCAAGATGGATAAGGACAAGGGGCTTTTGTCGCGCGACATCGCTGCCGTCGACATGCGCCTGACAGACCGGCTGGTCGTGGAGCTGACGCCCGAAGCGGCGACGCAGCGCGAGGCCGCGCTCAACGAGAAGCCGAAGACCCTCAAGCGCAAGTCGGAGACGAAGATATGAGCTGGCTTGGCGGTTCAGGCGATGCCTCGTCGCGCCGGTCCGGCACTCTGACGGTGCTGGATGTCGGCTCGAACAAGGTCTGCTGCATGGTGGCCAAGCTCAAGCCGAACGATGACGGCAAGCTCTTGCGAGGCCGCTCGCACCGGATCCAGGTGATCGGCATCGGTCATCAGAAGTCGCAAGGCGTGAAATCGGGCGTGGTCGTCGATCTCGACCGCGCCGAGCATGCGATCCGCCTGTCCGTCGACGCCGCCGAGCGCATGGCGGGGCTGACGGTCGATTCACTCATCGTCAACATGACCGCCGGCCGGCTGAAGAGCGAAAGCTTCTCGGCGACCATCAATCTTGGCGGCCACGAGGCCGACGAAGCCGACATCAAGCGCGTGCTCGGCGCCGGCGCCAAGCAGGCACTCAAGGCCGAGCGTGAGGTGATCCATTCGCTGCCCGTCGGCTTCTCGCTCGATGCCGAGCGCGGCGTGCGCGATCCGCGCGGCATGGTCGGCGACGCGCTTGGCGTCGACATGCATGTGCTGACGGGTGATGCGGCACCGATGCGCAATCTGGAGCTTTCCATCAACCGCTCGCATCTGTCGGTCGAGCGCATGGTGGCGACGCCCTATGCCAGCGGGCTCGCCGCGCTTGTCGATGACGAGCTGGAGCTGGGTGCCGCCTGCATCGACATGGGCGGCGGCACGACGACCATATCGGTGTTTTCGGAAGGCAAGTTCGTCCATGGCGACGCGATCGCCATTGGCGGCAACCATGTCACGCTCGACATGGCCAAGGGGCTTTCGACCTCGCTCGATGCCGCCGAACGGCTGAAGGTCATGCATGGCTCGGCGCTGCCGGGCAGTGCCGACGACCGCGACCTGGTGTCGATCCAGCCGATCGGCGACGACGGCGACGTGCCGCTGCAGATCCCGCGTTCGGTGATGACGCGCATCGTGCGCGCCCGCATCGACGAGACGCTCGAATTGCTGCGCGACCGGCTGAATAAGTCCGGCTACGGCAATGCGGTCGGCAAGCGCGTCGTGCTGACCGGCGGCGCCAGCCAGCTGGCCGGCCTGCCGGAAGCGGCGCGCCGCATCCTGGGGCGCAATGTGCGCATCGGTCGCCCGCTCGGCGTGGCGGGCCTGCCCGAAGCGGCGAAGGGGCCGGCTTTCTCGGCCGCCGTCGGGCTTCTGATCTATCCGCAGATGGCGAATTTCGAGAGCCATCCTGCAAAAGGCATTTCCGGTCTCAGGATGACCGGAACGGGTGGAAAACTGCATCGCATGAGTCAGTGGTTGAGAGACAGTTTCTAATTGACGGGGACAGCCCCATAGGCGGCCGCGGCGGCGAAGCGGCGTGAAAGGCAAAGGACGGAGACAATGACCATCAATCTGCAGAAGCCGGACATCACCGAGCTTAAGCCGCGCATCACCGTGTTCGGTGTCGGCGGCGGCGGCGGCAATGCCGTGAACAACATGATCACCGCGGGCTTGCGCGGTGTCGAGTTCGTCGTGGCCAACACCGACGCGCAGGCGCTGACCATGTCGAAGGCCGACCGGCTGATCCAGCTCGGCGCGCATGTCACCGAAGGCCTCGGCGCCGGCTCGCAGCCGGAAGTCGGCCGCGCGGCGGCTGAAGAGTGCATCGACGAGATCATCGATCACCTGTCCAACACCCATATGTGCTTCGTCACCGCCGGCATGGGCGGCGGCACCGGCACCGGTGCTGCTCCGGTCGTTGCCCGCGCCGCGCGCGAAAAGGGCATCCTCACCGTCGGTGTCGTCACCAAACCGTTCCACTTCGAAGGCCAGCGCCGCATGAAGACGGCCGATTTGGGCATCGAGGAACTGCAGAAATGCGTCGACACCCTCATCGTCATCCCCAACCAGAACCTGTTCCGGCTGGCCAATGACAAGACCACCTTCGCCGACGCCTTTGCCATGGCCGACCAGGTGCTCTATTCCGGTGTCGCCTGCATCACCGACCTGATGGTCAAGGAAGGCCTGATCAACCTCGACTTCGCCGACGTGCGTTCGGTGATGCGCGAGATGGGCAAGGCGATGATGGGCACCGGCGAAGCTTCGGGCGAGGGCCGCGCGATGGCCGCCGCCGAGGCCGCGATCGCCAACCCGCTGCTCGACGAGACGTCGATGAAGGGCGCCAAGGGCCTGCTGATCTCGATCACCGGCGGCCGCGACCTGACCCTGTTCGAGGTCGACGAAGCAGCGACCCGTATCCGCGAGGAGGTCGACCAGGATGCCAACATCATCCTCGGCGCCACCTTCGACGAGGAACTCGAAGGCGTCATCCGTGTCTCGGTGGTCGCCACCGGCATCGACAAGTCGGCGGCTGAAATCGCCGCGGCGCCGATCTCGATCCGTACGGCACCGCCGAAGCCGGCCGCCCGTCCGGCCGTGGCCGCCGTGGAGAGCCGCCCGGCACCGGTCCAGCAGCCTGTCTATGAACCGCGCGCCGCGGACCCGGTCGCCGAGGCCATCCAGCTCGCCGAGTCGAACGCCGCCGCCATGGCGCAGGCCCGCCCGGCTCCTGTCGCCCATGCGGACGATTTCCGCCCGCAGAGCAAGATCTTCCAGGCGCCGCCGCAGCAGCCAATGCCGCAGCCGGTCGTCCAGCAGATGCAGCCGGCCCCGCAGCCGCGCGAAATGCTGCGTGAGGTCCAACAGCCGGTGGCGATGGCACCGCAGCGCATGCCGCGCGTCGAGGACTTTCCGCCGGTGGTGAAGGCCGAGGTCGACGCAAAGAGCCGTCCGGTGGACCACGAGAACAACAGCGGACCGATGGGCCTGTTGAAGCGCCTGACCAACGGCTTGACCCGCCGCGAGGAGGAACCTGCAAGGCTGCAGCCGGCGCAACCGCGCGAGCCGAAGCTGCGCCAGGCCGCCCCCGAAGTGCGCCGTCTCGCCAGCCAGGACGCCCAGCTCTATGCGCCGCGCCGTGGCCAGCTGGACGACCAGGGCCGCCTGACGCCGCAGACCAGGGCGACTCAGGACGACGATCAGCTGGAGATTCCGGCGTTCCTCCGCCGCCAGGCCAACTGAGCGGTTAACGGACCGTAACAATTGTTAACAGGCGAGCAAGGGATTGCTCGCCTGTTAACATTTTAAGTGCTGTAGAATCAAACAGTTACGATATGGGGCTTGCTCCGGCTCGCGGTTACAGAGGGTAAGAAACCGTGATTTGGAGTCTCCCTGGCGGGACATTATCTTCGCTGCCTACCATAGTCGGTCTGCCGGGATTTCGGGGAAGTGACCCTGCCTGCCGATTTAACAAGAGCCGCGCCCTTGGGCTGGAGAAGCGGACTTAGGCATATCGGGCTTATGGGGATTGTCTTGCACGACTACCAGACGACAGTGAAGACGCGCGCGTCGCTTACGGGCACCGGCGTCCACAGCGGCAAAGAAGTTTCCATCAGTTTCCTGCCGGCGGATGCCGACACCGGCATCGTGTTCCAGCTCATCAATGGCGAAGGGCAGGGCCGCGAGTTCCGTGCCCTGTTTTCCGAGATCGGCGCCACCGATCTGTGCACCATGCTTGGCGATCCCTCGGGCGAGCATATCGCCACCGTCGAGCACATCATGGCCGCGCTGTTCGGGCTCGGCATCGACAATGTTCTCATCGAGATCGACGGCCACGAGGTTCCCATCCTCGACGGCAGCGCCATGGCCTTCGTGGAAGCCATCGACCAGGCGGGCATCGAGACGCTGCCGGTCAAGCGGCGTTATATCAGGGTCGTCAAGCCGGTTCGCATCGAGAACGGTGCTTCCTGGGCGGAGTTCAGGCCCTATGACGGCACCCGCTTCGAGGTCGAGATCGATTTCGAAAGCCCGGCCATCGGCCGTCAGCTCTTTGCGTCGGACATCAATGCCGACATTTTTCGCCGCGATATAGCGCGCGCCCGCACCTTCGGTTTCATGAAGGATGTCGAGCGGCTGTGGGCGGCCGGCTACGCGCTTGGCTCCTCGCTCGAGAACTCGCTGGTGATCGGTGACGACAACCGCGTCATCAATATGGGCGGCCTGCGCTATCCCAACGAATTCGTGCGCCACAAGACGCTCGACGCCATGGGCGACCTGGCTCTGGCCGGAGCCCGCTTCATCGGCTGTTTCCGCTCCTATCGCGGCGGCCACAGGCTGAACGCCGCGGCGCTGCGGCGCCTGCTGTCGGACCGCACGGCCTTCGAGATCGTCGAGACGACACGCCGCGAGCGTGGCCGCGCGGCAGAGATGAGCGCCGTCAATGCGCCGCTCTACGCGCCTTGGATGATCTAGGTTTCGCACCGTTTTCACGCTTTGTGGCGGGATGCCGGGTGTTGCAGGAATGCATCATCGACCGGCGAAATCATAGGGATGCCCTAGCGCCGCCTTGCCGCCACAAAAATGCGCCATTGCCCGGAGATAGCGTTGCCGGGCAAGGCGGTTATGGTTTATGGCTGCTGCCGTCGATTAGTGCATGTCGCTCAAAAGTGGGGACCAGTTTTGGGACAACAGCATGCAAGAGGCATTAAAATAACGCCGAAAGGGCGCAATCCAATCATGTTCTTCAAGCGAGTCGGTCAATCGAAAGCGCCAAAGCGGTCTGTTCTCCTGGCGCTTTCGCTGGTTGTTCCATCGCTCTTTCTGTCGGCCTGCATGTCGTCGGAGAAAGACATCGATCTGTCGAAATACGTCGACCAGACCGAGCCGGCCGACGTTCTCTACAACCAGGGTCTCGCCAATTTGAATGCCGGCCGCCTCGACGAGGCGAGCAAGAAGTTCGACGCCGTCGACCGCCAGCACCCCTATTCGGAATGGGCTCGCAAATCGATGGTGATGGGCGCTTTCGCCGACTATCGAAAGGGCAGCTACGACGAGGCGATCGCGTCGGCCAAGCGCTATCTGGCGCTTTATCCGTCCACCGATGACGCGCCCTATGCACAGTACATCATCGGCCTGAGCTACTATCGCCAGATCAAGGACGTGACGCAGGATCAGAAGGAAGCGCGCCAGACGCTGCAGACGATGCAGGATCTGGTCACGCGCTGGCCGACGTCGGAATATGTCGACGACGCCAAGGAGAAGATCCGCTTCGCCAACGACCAGCTCGCCGGCAAGGAAATGCAGATCGGCCGCTATTATCTGGAGCGCCGCGAGTACATCGCCGCCGTCAAGCGCTTCCGCACCGTGGTGGAAAACTATTCCAACACGCGTCATGTCGAGGAAGCGTTGGCCCGCCTTACCGAAAGCTATTACGCGATGGGGCTGACCTCGGAGGCCCAGACGGCCGCCGCGGTGCTCGGCACCAACTATCCCGACAGCCCGTGGTACAAGGATTCCTACAAGCTCCTGCAGAGCAACGGGCTTTCGCCGCGCGAGAATGCCGGATCGTGGATTTCCAAGGCCGGGAAGCTGATCACCGGCGCCTGATCTGTCAGGCGCAAGCGTGCGAGCGCGCTTTTCGGATTGATCCGATGCTGAAACAAAAAGATAGTGCGGCGCTGCGACTCCAATCGGTCGCGCACCGCTCCACGGCGGTTCAGTGGTTTGATTGAAGCGCTGAGCCGTCCCAACTTTTTGTCCTACGCAATTCCGATGGGAAAAACGCTACGCACCTTTCCTGGAATTGCCTGAGGTTCGGGTTCTGATGCTTTCCAGACTGTCGATCCGCGATATCGTCCTGATCGAGAAGCTGGATATCGACTTCCAGCCGGGCCTTTCCGTGCTGACGGGTGAAACCGGCGCCGGCAAATCCATCCTGCTCGATGCCCTGTCACTGGCGCTCGGCGCGCGCGGCGACGCCTCCCTGGTGCGCCATGGGGCACCACAGGGCCAGGTCATTGCCGTGTTCGATGTGGCGCGCAACCATCCGGTACGCGCGCTGCTCGTCGAGAATGCCATCGAGGATGATGGCGACATCATCCTGCGCCGCGTGCAGACGGCGGACGGCCGCACCCGCGTCTTCGTCAACGACCAGCCGTCCAGCGTGACGCTGATGCGCGATGTCGGGCGCGCTTTGGTCGAGATCCACGGCCAGCACGACGAACGCGCCTTGGTCGATCCGGGCGCCCATCGCGACGTGCTCGACGCTTTCGGCGGCCATCTCGGCGCTGTCCGATCGACCGGCGAGGCCTGGCGCCACTGGCGCGCCTGCGAGCAGGAGCTCACGCGCCACCGCGCCAAGGTGGCGGCAGCGGCGCGCGAGGCCGATTACCTGCGTGCGGCGGTGGCGGAGCTGACCAAGCTCGATCCGCAGCCTGGCGAGGAAACGGAACTTGCCGAACTGCGCGCCCACATGATGCGCGCCGAAAAGATCGCTTCCGAAATCCATGACGCCCAGGATGTACTGTCCGGCCCGTCTTCGCCCTTGCCGCAACTCGCCAGTCTGCTGAGACGGCTGCAGCGCAAGGCGACGGAGGCGCCCGGCCTGCTCGAGGACGTGGTCAAGTCGCTGGACGAAGCCATGCTGTCGCTCGACGCCGCGCAATCCGGCGTCGAGGCGGCACTTCGCGCCACCGAGTATGACCCGCAGCGGCTGGAGAAGGCGGAAGAGCGGCTGTTTTCGCTGCGCGCGGCCTCACGCAAGCATAGTGTCGCCGTCGACGATCTGGCGCAACTGCGCGACACGATGGTTGCGGATCTGGCTGATCTCGATGCCGGCGAGGAACGCCTGCATGGGTTGGAAAAGCAGGCCGCGGCGGCACGCGAGGCCTATGACATCGCCGCGGCGCAGCTTTCTTCGCTTCGCCACGCGGCAGCCGCCGGCCTGACCAAGGCTGTGATGGCCGAATTGCCGGCGCTGAAGCTCGAACGCGCCGCCTTCATCGTCGAGATGAAGAGCGAGGCCGAGATCCGCATGGAAGAGGGCATCGACCAGATCGAGTTCTGGGTGCGCACCAATCCCGGCACGCGGCCCGGGCCGATGATGAAGGTGGCGTCCGGCGGCGAGTTGTCGCGCTTCCTTTTGGCGCTGAAAGTGGCGCTGGCCGACCGTGGCTCGGCGCCGACGCTGGTTTTCGACGAAATCGACACCGGCGTCGGTGGCGCCGTGGCGGATGCCATCGGCCAAAGGCTGGCGCGGCTGTCGAAGCGCGTGCAGGTGCTGTCGGTCACGCATGCGCCGCAAGTGGCGGCGCGCGCGGCGACGCATTTCCTGATCTCAAAATCGGGCAGCACGGACCGTGTGGCGACCGGCATTGCCGAGATGGACAGGCCGGCGCGGCAGGAAGAGATCGCCCGCATGCTGGCCGGCGCCACGATCACCGACGAGGCACGCGCCGCCGCCGAAAGGCTGCTGCGCGAGAACACAAACGCGGCGTAAGGCCATCCGGCGTCATTGACGGGGCAGGATATGGCAGCGAGTCAGGATATGGCTCCATCCTGCTGTTCAGGAATGATCTTTTCCGAAAACCGGTTCCCACTTTTCGGGATCATGCTCTATTGTGGCGCGCCACCGTTCGGGGAAGAAAAGCATGGCCGAAAAACCTGTCGATTCGCTCAGCGAAAGCGAGGCTGAAGCCGAGCTGAAGCGCCTGGCGGAGGAGATCGCCGAGCATGACCGGCGCTACCATGCCGAGGACGCGCCCACGATCACCGACGCTGAATATGATGCGCTGCGCCGGCGCAACCTTGCCATCGAGGAGCGTTTTCCCGACCAGGTGCGCGAGGATTCGCCGTCGCGCAGGGTCGGCGCGCCGCCGGCCGAAGGTTTCGCCAAGGTGCGCCATGCCGTGCCGATGCTCAGCCTCGCCAAGGCCTATACCGACGAGGACGTCGCCGATTTCATCGAGCGCGGCCGGCGCTTCTTCGATCGCGACAAGGACCTCGATATCGCCTTCACGGCCGAACCGAAGATCGACGGGCTGTCGGCGTCGTTGCGCTATGAGAATGGCGTGTTCGTGCAGGGCGCGACGCGCGGCGACGGCACCGTCGGCGAGGACATCACGGCGAATCTGAAGACCATTGCCGACATTCCGAAGAAGTTGCAGGGTTCGGGCTGGCCGGAGACGATCGAAATCCGCGGCGAGGTCTACATGACCTATGCCGAATTCGAAGCTTTGAAGCAGCGTTCGGCAGCGGTCGGCGGCCAGGATTATGTCAATCCGCGCAACACGGCGGCAGGATCGCTGCGCCAGAAAGATCCATCGGTCACCGCCAGCCGCAACCTGAAATTCTTCGCCTATGCCTGGGGCTACACGACGGCGGACCCCGCGCCGACGCAGTTCGATTCGGTGCAGAAGTTCAAGGAATGGGGGTTCAAGGTCAGCCCGCTGATGGTGCGGGCGAAGTCGATCGACGACCTCATAGCGCACTATCATCGCATCGAGGAGCAGCGCTCCTCGCTCGGCTACGACATCGACGGCGTCGTCTACAAGGTCGACCAGCTGGAACTGCAGCGCCGCTGGGGTTTCGTCACCGGCGAGCCGCGCTGGGCGGTTGCCCACAAATTCCCGGCCGAGCAGGCGATGACGACCGTGCAGAAGATCGACATCCAGGTCGGCCGCACCGGCACGCTGGCGCCGGTCGCAAGGCTTGCGCCCGTCACCGTCGGCGGCGTCGTGGTCGAGAACGTCACGCTGCACAATGAGGATTACATCAAGGGTTTCGACAGCAACGGCCTGCCGATCCGCGACGGCATCGATGTGCGCATCGGCGACACGGTGGTGATCCAGCGGGCAGGCGACGTCATTCCGCAGATCGTCAGCGTCGTCATCGACAAGCGCCCGGCCGATGCCGTGCCTTACGAATTCCCGCATACCTGTCCGGTCTGCGGCTCGCCGGCGACGCGCGAGATCAACGAGAAGACCGGCAAGGAGGATTCCCGCCGGCGCTGCACCGGCGAGCTGATCTGCGCAGCACAGGCCGTGGAAAGATTGCGCCATTTCGTTTCGCGCGGGGCGCTCGATATAGAGGGCCTGGGCGTCGAAAACATCGACACCTTCTTCAATGCCGGACTGATCAAGACGGCCGCCGATATTTTTACGCTCAGGGACCGACGGCCCGCCGTCACCAAGGCGCTGGCCGAGCGGCGCGAGGAGCAGGCCAGGCAGCGTGAGGCGGCGTCCGGAAAGACGCGCAAGAATGTGCGCAGTATCGAGGACCGCAACTATGAAGGCCTCGACAAGCTGTTCGCGGCCATCGACTCGCGCCGCGAGCCGGAACTCGATCGCTTCATCTTCGCGCTCGGCATCCGCCATATCGGCGAGACGACGGCCGCCGTGCTCGCCAAGACCTTTTCCACCATCGAGGAACTGATCCGCGTCGGCAAGGAAACGGCGGCAGCGCAGGATCCGCACACCGTCTTCCCTTCGGTCAACGGCATCGGTGACACGGTGATCGATGCGCTGCGCGATTTCTTCGGCAATGAACGCAATGACGACGTGCTCGACAAGCTGCTCGAGCAGGTCAGGCCCAAGCCCTATATCGTCACCGTCTCGGCCGACAGCGAGGTTGCCGGCAAGACCATCGTCTTCACCGGCACGCTGGAGAAGATGACGCGCTCGGAAGCCAAGGCGATGGCCGAACGCCTGGGCGCCAAGGTGGCCGGCTCGGTTTCGGCCAAGACCGATCTGCTGGTCGCCGGACCCGGCGCCGGCTCCAAGCTCAAGCTTGCCAGCGAACTTGGCGTCGAAGTCATCGACGAGGACACCTGGCTGCAACGGGTCGGCAAGGCGTGATGGCGTTCAAAGGCTTCGGCCCAAAGGCCCTTCCGTTCCTGAAGGCGCTGGATTTCCACCAGAGCCGGGAGTGGTTTTTGGAAAACCGCGACCTGTTCGAACAGGAACTGCGCGATCCGCTTGGCGATCTCGTCGACACGCTGACCCAACGCTTTGCGGAAGCGCGGCTCGGCTTGCGCGGCGACCGCAAGAAGTCGCTGTTCCGCATCAATCGTGACGTGCGCTTTGCCAAGGACAAGCGGCCCTACAACCGGCATGTCTCGGCGATCCTGTCGTCCGATGGCAGCAAGGCCGTGCAGGGCGTGTTCTACATTCATATCGGGCTTGAGGGCTGCTTTGCCGGCGTCGCCTGGTGGCAGCCGGAGGCTGCGCTGCTGCTGGCGATGCGGCGCGCCATCGAGACGTGGCCGGACAGGTTTCGCGCCATGGTTAAGGCGTTGAAGAAGAACGGCCTCGAGCTTAGCGCCGAAGACGCCATGAAACGCACGCCGCGGGGCTTCGAGCACGTTACGGACAAGGATCTCGTCGCTGCGATCCGCAACCGGCATTTTGCCGTCCGCCACGTCATCGATCCGGCGGGCATCCACGGGCCGGAACTGGTCGAGGAACTCGTCGATTTCACCATGCGCGCCAAGCCGCTGCTCGACTGGGGCAGGGCGATCGAGGGCAAAATCGCGAAGGACTAAGTTCCATCTCGAGCCCGGCGATGATCATTTCCGCTGATCGTTTGGCTCAAGCGAATTCGTGTGACAAGGCGGGCTGCACTACCTACATCGACGGTTTCGACCCTGGAGCGATCGATGGCGACGGACGTGATTTCCGAGAGCGGCGGCAGAAGCGACTTCTGGCAAGGCGTGCGGCTCTCCATGCCTGTCGTCGTGGCGTCGGCGCCGTTCGCGGTGCTGTTCGGGGCGCTTGCCGTCGACAATGGTTTCTCGGTCCTCGAAGCCTTTATGATGAGCGCGCTGGTCTATGGCGGTGCCAGCCAGATGGTCGGCATCCAGCTGTTCGGCCAGCATGTCGCGCCATGGCTGATCGTGCTGTCGATCTTCGCCGTCAACTTCCGCCATGTGCTCTACTCCGCCGGCATTGGCCGGCGCATCGCGCATTGGCCTGTCATCCAGCAGGCGCTCGGCTATTTCATCCTCACCGATCCGCAGTTCGCGGTGGCCGAGGCGAGGGCGGCGTCGGGCCAGACGGTCGGCTTCGCCTGGTATCTGGGGCTTGGCCTGCCGGTCTATGTGTTCTGGGTAACCGAAAGCGCGCTGGGTGCTGTGTTCGGCAAGCTCATCCCCGACACGCATGCGCTGGGCATCGATTTCCTGTTGCCGATCTATTTCCTCGGCCTGGTGATGGGCTTCCGCAAGCGACCGCTGTGGCTGCCGGTGGTGGTCGCCAGTGCCTGCGCCTCAATCGTCGCCTACAAGACGGTCGGCTCGCCCTGGCACGTCTCGATCGGCGCCATTGCCGGCGTGCTGCTCGCCGTCATCCTGCCGCCGCACCATAGCGGCGTGGAGACAAGGCCATGAGCACGACGTTCTGGATCATCATCGCCGGCGCGGTCGCCACCTATCTCACGCGCGTCGGCGGGCATCTGGTCATCTCCCGCTTCGAGAACATCCATCCGCGCGTCGAGGCCGGCCTCAACGCCGTGCCGGCGGCGGTGCTGACGACGCTGGTGGCGCCGGAGCTGTTGAATGCCGGACCGGCGGAATGGGCGGCGCTGGTCGTCACCGCCGCGGTCTCACTGCGCGGCGGGCTGATGTCGATGTTTTTGGCTGGCGCGGCAGTGCTCATCCTGGCGCGGCAGTTCGCAGCGTAGTTTGGCCCGCGATCTTTCCGAGCGTTGGCACCGCCCCTCATTGCCCTGCCGGGCGTTCGTCACTCGAAAAGCCAAGCAATTGGCTTTTCGTCCGCTTCGCGGACCGCTTCTCAACTCCCCGTATAGTGACTTGGAGAAAGAGGCTCGCCTCAAATCTTCGCGTCGTGCGGCAGCGGCGCTGTCGCCTTTTCCAGCCAGGCCAGCGTTTCGCCGTCAAGCATCGGTCCGATCTCGGCCAGCACGCGGGCATGGTAGGCGTCTAGCCAATGCAGCTCCTCGCGAGTCAGCAGCTCTGACCGCACCAGCCTGATGTCGATCGGCGCCAGCGTCAGCGTCTCGAAGCCATGCACGGCGATGTCGCCGCCTTCGATCTGTTCGGCCGGCGTCACCAGGATGAGGTTCTCGATGCGGATGCCGTAGGCGCCTTCCTTGTAATAGCCGGGTTCGTTGGACAGCATCATGCCTTCGAGCAGCTTTTCGGTGCCGGTGCGGGCAATGCGCTGCGGACCTTCATGCACGGCCAGATAAGAGCCGACGCCATGGCCGGTGCCATGGGCGAAGTCGCAACCATGCTTCCACAGCGCCATGCGGGCGACGGCGTCGATTTCCGAGCCGCGCGTGCCGGCGGGGAAGCGCAGCGTGGAAATGCCGATCATGCCTTTCAGCACCAGCGTAAAGCGTTCGCGCATTTCCTCGGTCGGCTGGCCGATCGGCACGGTGCGGGTGATGTCGGTGGTGCCGTCCTGATACTGCGCGCCGGAATCGAGCAGGAACAACTCGCCGGCCTGCAGCTTGCGGCTGGTGGCGCGCGACACGCGGTAATGCATGATGGCGCCGTTCGGGCCGGCGCCGGAAATGGTGTCGAAGGACACGTCGCGCAGCGGCATTTGCGTTTCCTCGCCGGTCTGCCGGCGGCTCTCCTCCAGCCTTGTGACGACCGCGATCTCGTCGAGCGAGCCGGGTTTTTGCCGCTCCAGCCAGCACAGCAGCTTGGCCACCGCCGCGCCGTCACGACGGTGCGCGGCGCGCGAGCCGTTGATCTCGGCCTGGTTCTTGGTGGCTCGCGGGATGCGGGCAGGATCGGGCGCGGCGACCACCGTGCCGCCATTGTCCTCGACCAGCATGCGCAGCCGGTCGGCCGCCAGCACCGGGTCGAGCGCGATCTTGGCGCCACCCTTGGCAAGCGCTGCGATCGCCGCCTCGAATTCGCCGGGCTCGTGCGGATCGGCGAGCTGAGTGAGATAGGCCGCGACCTGGCGCGAGAATTTGCGCATGTCCATGAACAGCTGGTGCGATCCGTCCGCCGCGAGGATGGCGAAGCCGAGCGCCAGCGGCGTGTGCGGTACGTCGCCGCCTCGGATGTTGAAGGCCCAGGCGATGGAGGAGGGGTCGGTCAGCACCGCATGGGTGGCGCCGTCCTTGCCGATCGCTGCTGCCAGCCGCGCCAGCTTGTCCTTGGCGAGTTCGCCGGCAAAGCCAATCGGGTGCAGCTCGACCGGCGTCACCGGCGCGGCGGGCTGGTCGTTCCAGATGATGTCGATCGGGTTTTTCTCGAGCGGCACGAGCACCGCGCCGGTCTTGTCGGCCGAGGCCTGCAACGCCTTGACCTCGCCAATCGTGTGCAGCCATGGATCGAAGCCCAGCCGCGCGCCCTTGCCGATATTGTCCTTGAGCCAGACGGCGGGCGGGTTGTCGACCAGGCTTTCAACGGCAAAGATGTCGAGATCGACCTCGCTGCGCACCTGCAGCGTGTAGCGTCCGTCGACGAAGATGAAGGCGCGGTCGCGCAGCACGATGGCGACGCCGGCCGAGCCGCTGAAGCCGGTCAACCATTTCAGCCGTGCCGATCGATCGGCGACATATTCGCCCTGGTGCTCGTCCGCGCGCGGAACGATAAAACCGTCGAGGCCATTGGCGGCCAGCCATTGGCGCAGCAGCGCCACGCGCGGCTTGCCAACCGAAGGGTCGCCCGCGGAATCGAAGGTCTGGAACATGATGGGCCTCCTGATGTCGGCGTGACCGTAGCCTATGGGTCCGGAAATCGGAATCGATTTCCGGTTGGCGCAAACTGCTACAGCGCCGGCTGGCTGACAACCAAATGGGGCTGGTCCAGCCGCGGTACGATCAGCTTTCCGGAGAAATCCATGCCACGGCCCATCAAAGTTCTAAGTTGCGACTGTCGAGGATCGGCAGTTGCGTTGCCGATCTCAGCGCTTGAGGTGGATCGTAACCCAGCCTTCGCGGTGCAAGGTGCTGATGTGCCGGAAGTTCTGGCCGACATAGGCCGAGATGACGGCGTCGCGCTGGCGCTCGAGGATGCCTGACAGGACGATCGAGCCGCCAAGTGCGATGTGCCCGGCCATTTGCGGCGCCAGCCGCATCAGCGGCCGCGCCAATATGTTGGCGACGATCAGGTCGAAAGGGGCACGCTTGCCGAAGATCGGATGGTGAAAGCCCGGTGCGGTGACCGTTTCGATGAGCGCCTTGACGTGATTGAGCCGCGCATTGACGGCGGCGACCTTCGCCGCCACCGGGTCGATGTCGGTGGCGAGCACCGAAATATGCGCCAGCTTGGCGACGGCGATGGCCAGCACGGCGCTGCCGGTGCCGAGGTCGAGCGCATTGCGCGGGTGCTCGCGCCGCACCACTTTCTCCAGCATTTCCAGGCAGCCGGCGGTGGTACCGTGATGGCCGGTGCCGAAGGCAAGGCCGGCCTCGATCTCGATGGCGAGTTCGCCGCTGTGGCGCTTCCTGCGGTCATGCGCGCCGTGAACGAAGAAACGGCCGGCGCGCACCGGCTTCAGGCCCTCCAGCGAACGCGCCACCCAGTCGATGTCGGGCAGCACTTCGCGCTCGACCGGCTTCGACTGAGCAAGCCCGGCGAGAATGTCCTTCACCCGCGCTTCAATCGCATCGACGTCGCCATCGGCGTAGAGCGAAACCTCGTGGATGTCCTGGTCTTCGTCGACCTCGAGCACGGCGATCGGCAGGCCTTCATCCTCGAAGGCCAGCTCAAGCGCCGCGAAGACGCGCTCTGCCTCGATCTTGCCGGTGGTGAAATGAAGCCGCGTCTGGGTCATATGGATACTTATCAACCCTTGGCCGCGAGGCGCTTCAGCTTCTCCACGGCCGTGCTGGCGCTTTCGCCATAGGCGATCGTGCCGGCAAAGTCGCCCCTGGAGTTGAGCAGCAGCACCGAGGCGGTGTGGTCCATCGTATAGTCGCCGTCGCCTGTATCGACCTTCTTCCAGTAGATGCCGAACGACTTGGCCATGGCATGGACCTTGTCAGGGTCGCCGGTGATGCCGGTGATGCGGTCCGAGAAATTGCTGACATAGGCGTTCATCACCGCCGGCGTGTCACGCTCCGGGTCGACCGAGACGAAATAGGCATGCAAGGTCTTGCCGTCGTCGCCGAGCGTCTTCAGCCAGCCGGAGAGTTCGAACAGTGTGGTCGGGCAGACTTCGGGGCAGTGGGTGAAGCCGAAGAAGATGACGCTGGGCTGGCCCCGGAAGGCGGCTTCGGTGATCGGCGCGCCTTTCTGGTCGACGAGGGTGAAGGGTGCGCCGAACGGTTCGCCGCCATAATGGCCGCGATACCAGTCGAAGGTCAGCCAGCCGATGCCGGCCGCCATCAGGACGAGAATGCCGACCAGGATAGAACGCATCATCACAAAAGTCCGTCCGCAGAAATCATCGCGCCGGCTCAATGCCGCGCCGGTGCGACAGTCTTAGCGGTTTGGCCCTGCGCAGGCAAAGTGCCGCGATGCCGCAACCGTGGTGGTGTTGACGCATCCGCTTGCAAAGCCGCACGCCGCGTCCCACCTGATACCGGCAACTCGAACCGCAGGAGGCTCCTTTGCTCGAACTGGTTGGGCGCGAACGGATTGGGCGAAAACTGATCGGCGGCGCCTTGGCCGCGTGCGTCGTGCTTGGCGCCGGCGGCGCCGTCGCCGAGGAAGTCGGCAAGGTCGGCGTCGACTGGGTCGGCAATGACATCATCGTCGAAGCGATCAAGGATCCCAAGGTGGATGGCGTGACCTGCCATGTCTCCTATTTCGACCGCAGCATCATCGACCGCCTGCACAAGGGCAACTGGTTCGAGGATCCCTCCGATTCGTCGATCTCCTGCCGTCAGACCGGCCCGATCACCATCGGCGACATCGACACGGGCGAGGGCGGTGAGGAGGTGTTCAAGCAGGGCCTCAGCTTGATCTGGAAGAAGCAGGTGGTGAACCGCATCTACGACAAGACCAACGAGACGCTGATCTATCTCTCGCATTCGCGCCAGGTGCAGAACGGCTCGGCCAAAATGTCGGTGACCACGGTGCCGCTCTATGGCCAGAACGTGGTGTGGAGCAAGGGCAAGCCGAAATAGGTGGATGGGCGTCTTTTTGTGCTGATTGGCGCCACGGACCATTGCTCCTGCCTTGCAGGAGCAATTGCTCGGGCGTAAAGCCGCGCGCATGGACCGCACCGAAAACCTCGTCCTGAAAGATCCCGAGCCGCGCATCCATCCGACCGCGGAGTTGAAGGCGTGCAAGCTCGGCCGTTACGCTTCGATCGGCGAGAGGGTGGTGCTGCGCGAGGTGAGCGTCGGGGATTTCTCCTATTTCGAGCGCCATGCCGAGGCGATCTATACGAGCATCGGCAAATTCTGCTCGATTGCCGCCAACAGCCGCATCAACGCGCTTGAACATCCGATCGAGCGGTTGACCCAGCACAAGGTCAGCTATCGTCCGAACGAATATTTCCGCTGGCTGGGTGTCGATGCGGCGTTCCGCGAGCGGCGGCAGGCGAAGGCCGTGACCATCGGCCACGACGTCTGGGTCGGCCACGGCGCGGTGATCATGCCCGGCGTCACGATCGGCAATGGCGCGGTCATCGGCGCCAATGCGGTGGTGACGCAGGACGTGCCGTCCTACATGATCGCCGCCGGCGTGCCGGCAAAGCCGCTCCGGCCGCGCTTTGCTCCCGACATAGCGGCGCGGATCGAAGCGCTCGCCTGGTGGGACTGGCCGGTCGAGAAACTCGCCAGGGCGGTTCCCGATATCCAGTCCATGCCGATCTTGGCCTTCCTTGATCGTTGGGAAAACGACGCCGCCTAGGCTTCCGCTGACAATGGGTTGGCCCTGGCCGTCACTGCCGCGCAGGCCATCATCAGGCCAAGAGCGGCGCTGGCAAGCCGGCTGCGGGAAGTGGAGCGACCGTCTGGCCGAGCGTCGGTCGGCGCTTTCGGCAAACCATGCTCCGCGCTCCGGACTGAAACCCCTTCCGCCATGCGGGGGTGGCGCGGCGGAAGGGGCCGGAGGTAAACCGCTGTGGAGCGGAAGGAACAGGCACTTTTGCCTGCACGGTTACTATGACATTAGACCGATAAGGTGTGTTTTCCGCCGCATGCGCGCCTTGCGTGTGTCCAATTGCACCTGATGTATTTGTTGCCGACTGGAACCCGAGCGGGTCTCCGGTTGTTTCTCATCGCCGCAGCCATTGAGAGATCTCGACAGATGGAAAAGGTCTTTACCAAGATTGCCAATTGGGTAGCCCACATGACGGGGCTGCCGCTGACATTCGCCGTCTGCTGTATGATTATCGTTGTCTGGGCGGTGAGCGGGCCATTCTTTGGCTTCTCGGACACCTGGCAATTGGTGATCAACACCGGCACGACAATCATCACCTTCCTAATGGTGTTCCTGATCCAGAACACCCAGAATCGCGATAGTGCCGCGATCCAGGCTAAGCTCGATGAACTGATCCGGGTCGGCAGGGGCCACAACCATTTCATCGGCATCGAGCACCTGACGGAATCCGAGGTCGAGGAAATCCGCGACAAGTGCGAGCGGGCGGCGCGGCGGCATGACGAAAAGATCGCCGCCATGGCCGCCAAGAAGGCCGTCGCGCAAAAGCGAGGCCCGAAAAAGCACGCGGCTTGAGAGCTTGCTGATCAGCCTTTGATGAAGGCCGCGAAGGCGTCCTTGTGGTCCGGGTGCCAGCGCGACAGGGCGGGGCGGTTTTCGATGATGTCGCCGATGGCCCAGGCCATGCGCTTTTCATCCAGCGGGCGCGCTGCTTCATTGTCCGGGCACAGGATGTAGAAGTCGCCCCTGACCAGAGATTCCAGCATGAAATCAATGACCTGTTCGCCGGTCCAGGCGCCGGCGGGCTTTTCCGTCGCCCCTTCGGTGAGGCCGGTATAGGTGAAGCCGGGAATGAGCAGATGCGCCGACAGGCGGGCGCCGGGTTCGTTGCGCAATGCGTGCGCCAGGCCTTCGGTGAATGTCTTCACGCCGGCCTTGGAGACATTGTAGGCGAGGTTGCCGGGCGGCGTGGTGATGCCTTGCTTGGAACCGGTGTTGACGATCAGGCCCGGCTTGGCCGACGCCAGCATGCGCGGCGCGAAGGCTTCGACGCCATGCACGACGCCCCAGAAATTGATGTCGAGCAGCCGTTTCCAGCCATCGCGGTTTTCCCAGGGTTTTCCCGGATTGTCGCCGACGCCGGCATTGTTCATCAGCAGCGAGACCTCGCCGAAGGCGCCGAATGCGCGGTCGGCGAGACGATCGACCTCATCGGCCTTCGAAACATCAGCGGCGACGGCAAGCACCGCATCATCGCCGGCAATGGCCGAGACGGCGCGGGAGGCATCGTCAAGGCGCGCGCTGCCAATGTCGGCGAGCACGATCTTCATGCCCATCAGCGCAAGCCGCTTGGCGGCTGCCAGGCCTATGCCGCTGGCCGCGCCAGTGATGACGGCGGCGTTGCCGGGGCCAAGCGCGGGCAGGGCGATCTGGATTTCAGCGTCGGTGATCATGAGCAACAGCATCCTTTTCTCGATGGCGCCGAACTTAGCGCCGGGACGGGCTTGCGCAAGCCTTCGTCAGCACGTGTTCGGGTTGACCAGTCGGGCCGCGACTGCGCATGCTGCCCACAAATGGAGATTTTCGATTGACGGACTGGATCGCAATTCTGAAAGAGCAGACCGCCACCGGTGACCAAATGGGGCGCGAGGTGCCGCAGATGCTGGCCAACCCTAATATCAGCGAAGCCCAAGTGAAGACACTGTTCTCCGCGCTGGAAAAACAGGCCGAGTTCGTCGAGAAGCTGCGCATGGCGCTGGAGAAATTCGGCCATGATTTCTCGATCATCAAGGCAGCCGAACGGCTGGAGGAGCGCTACGCCGATCTTGCGGCGTCGGTCGCCGAAAAGCTGAAAGCGATGCGCAAATAGAGCGGCTTTTTGGAGCTATTTTTCGAGAACGCGGGAAAAACGCGTGTCCGGTATAAGCCACACCAGGGCGACGGCAACATAGAGGCCCACACCGATCCACCGGTTGAGGAAGGCAAGCGCAACGGCCGCTATATAGACGGCAAGCGAAATCCTTCCCTTGCGGTCAGTGCCGATTGCCTTGGCGAAGGCGGTGCCCTGACCATGCAGCCGGCGCAGTGCCAGGACCAGGATGGCATAGGCGGTCGCGCACATTGCGAGATCGAAGCCGTAGACCGCGACGGGAACCGTGGCGAAATGGTTCTCGCCCATGAAGGCGGTCGTTACAGGCATCAGGGACAGCCAGAACAACAGATGCAGGTTTGCCCACAAGACCCCGCCGTCGACGCGCTGCACGGTGTGGAACATGTTGTGCAGATTGTTCCAGTAGATGCCGACATTGATGAATGACAGCACGTAGCACAGGAAGACCGGCAATTGCGGCACCAGGGCCGCGAAGTTCTCGCCCTCCGGCACCTTCAGCTCCAGCACCATGATGGTGATGATGATGGCCACCACGCCGTCGGTGAATGCCTCGACCCTGCCTTTGCCCATGATTCTCCCTCTCGAACAGGCGAACGTTACGAGAGGATGTGGTGCCGCGCCATACTGACAATCTTGTCAGGAGCTTTGGACGGAAACGGGAACCGCCGTCGCCAGGTAGACGTTGGGCAGGAGTTTCCCAAAAGAAGATGCCGGCATGACCATCAACGCTCAGACCATGACTCGCGACAACGAACTCGGTGGCCGTGCGGCGACGGCCGCCGTCGCCGCCATGATTGCAGCCCTTTTCGCCGGCAGCACGGCGTTGACGCCACTCTATGTCATCTACAAGCAGGCCTTCGGTTTCTCGCAGATCACGCTGACACTGGTCTACGCCGTCTACGTCATCGGCAATCTGGGCGCGCTTATCCTCTTCGGACGTCTCTCTGATGTCGTCGGCCGCCGTCCAGCCGCGCTGGCGGCGATGGCCATTGCCGTGGTCAGTGCGATGATTTTCCTGTTTGCGGAAAACGTGGCTTGGCTCGACCTTGCGCGGATACTCAGCGGTCTTGGGATCGGAGTGGGCGCGGGAACCGGAACCGCCTGGCTGGCCGAGCTGATCGAAGGCGAGGACAAATCGCGCGCGGCCATCATCGCCACCAGCATCAATTTCGTCGGGCTCGGGCTTGGCGCGCTTGTGGCGGGACTGCTGGCGCAATACGCGCCCTGGCCACTTCGGCTGACATTCGCTGTCTATCTGGCTTTGCTTGCCCTCGTCACGCTGCTGATTTGGCGCACGCGGGAAACCGTGTCGCGGCCGGGGCGGCTGACCGATGTCTCGATGCGGCCACGCCTCTCGGTTCCCGTCAGCATCCGAACGCGCTTCGTTGCACCCGCGGTGACGGGCTTCGGCGCCATGGCGCTGGTCGGCTTCTACGCTGCGCTGGCGCCAAGCATCCTGGCGCAGCAGCTGCACGCGACCAACCATGCCGGAGCCGGCGCGCTGTTTTTCGAATTGTCGCTGGTGGCTGCCGCGACCATCGTGGTGACGGCGAGCCTGTCCAGCCGTTTCACCATGCTGGCGGCCCTGGTGCTGATGATCCCGACGGCAGCGCTGATCGTGGCCGCGCAATTCTTCGCGTCCATGGCCACCATGATTGTCGCCACCGCCTTCTGCGGGGTGGCGGCGGCGCTCGGCTATCGCGGCGGCCTGCAGGCAGTGAACCAGATTGCGCCGGCGGATCGCCGGGCCGAGGTGGCGTCGGCCTTCTTCATCTGCTGCTTCTGCGGCAATGCACTGCCGGTCATCGGCATCGGCATCCTGTCGAGCTGGGCGAGCGCCACGGTGGCGAGCCTGGCTTTCGCCGGCATGATCACCGTCTTCTCGCTGGTGGCGGTGGGGTTCGGCGCGAAATTCACCCGCTGAGCTTCAACCATTCGGCGTCTCGGGCGCCATGTTGGCGCGGCCGCGCGGTACGCCGAGCCCGGTGTCCGGCGGCTCGCCGGCCGCCGGCCTGTTCTCGATCATGTGCAATGTGCGCCAGCCGCCGAAGCGGTAGTAGGCCGCGGCCAGCACAAGCGAGGTGATCGAGCCGGCCGGGAAACTCCACCACAACGCTTCCTCGCCGATCACGCCGCGCATGAAATAGGCGAAGCCGGTGCGCACGATGAGCACCGAAATCACCAGGATGATCAGCGGCGGCATCACCGCGCCGGTGGCGCGCACGGTGGCGAACAGCACGATGGTGATGCCGAACAGGATGAACGACCAGGACGCGGCCGTGTTGATGTGGGCGGCGATGTCGATCGCCGCGCTGTCGCTGCTCAGGAACAGGCCGAGGATCGGGCGGTCGAAGAGCCACAGCATCGCGACCAGGGCGCCGGTCAGGACGAGGTTGAAGCCGACGCCGGAGGCGGCGACGCGGCCGATCCGGTCCCAACGGCCGGCGCCGACATTCTGTGCAGCCATCGAGGAGACCGCGGCACCGATGGCCAGCGCCGGCATCTGGATGTAGGTCCACAGCTGCGCGGCGATGCCATAGGCGGCGGCGACCTGCGAACCGTAGGAATTGACGATGCCCATCACCGTCAGGGCCGCCGCCGAAATGACGATCATCTGCAGGCCCATCGGCACGCCCTTGAAGACGACGATGCGCAGCAAGGCGGGGTCGGGCCGCAGCAGGGTGAGATTGGCGCCGGCCAGCCGCAGCGGGTGCTTGCGCGCGTAGAGCACGACGAGGATGGCGATGACGCTCACCGTCTGGCCGATCAGCGTCGCGGTGGCGGAGCCGGCGATGCCAAGCTCGGGGAAGGGGCCGATGCCGCGGATCAGCAGCGGGTTGAGCACGATGTCGAGGACGACCGCCAGCGCCATGAAGATGAAGGGCGTGCGTGAATCGCCCGCACCGCGCAGTACCGTCATGACGAAGGACAGGAGGTTCATCATCGGCACGGCGACGAAGATGATGCGCAGATAGGAACGCGCCAGCGGCAAGGCGTCGGCCGGCGTGCCAAGCGTGCCCAGGACGGCGTCGACCCAGATCCAGCCGCAGACGGCGAAGACCACCGAAACGAAGAAGAAGAAGGTGGCGCTGGTGCCGACGATCCGGCGCGCCTCGGGCAGGTCGCGGGCGCCGACCGACTGCGCCACCAGGATGGTCGCCGCCATGCCGATGCCGAACACGGTGCCCAGGATCAGGAACAGGACGAGGTTGGCGTTGGAGGTGGCGGTCAGCGCCGATTCACCGAGAAAACGGCCGACCCAGACGGCATTGATCGACCCGTTGAGCGACTGCAGCACGTTGGAACCCAGCACCGGCAGGGCAAACAGCAGCAGCGTGCGCGGGATCGGGCCGCTGGTCAGGTCGCCGGTGCGCCGGCGCGCGGGCATTTTTTCGTCCATGACTGGCGACTCGACAAATGTGAATCTGGCCCGCGACGATATCGGAGGCCCGATCGAGATGCACCCTGCGCCGTGGAGCAGTAGTCCACGGGGCGGCTATCGCGGACGGGCGCGGAACGTGCCCGCCAGGATTGTGATGGACCTTGATCCAATCATGTTCTCAAAGCTCACGGAATGGGATATTGATCCCGGGGGCGTGGGGCCCGCATTCCTTACTAGATCTTATGGATAAGCCGGGGGGATCATGTCCGATATTCCGCTTTTTTCCGAGCGCCTGAACCGGCGCTCTTTTCTCGGGGCATCCGCTTTGAGCGCGGCCTCGGTGGTTGTTTCGGCGTGCACCACAACTGATATGGCGCCGCCGCCGCCAGTGGCGCCGGCGCCAAGCGAGCCGGCACTCGGCGACGCCGCAACCATGTACGCGGCGCGCACCGACGAGGGCTATCAACTGCCGGCGATCCCGGTGGCCAAGCTCGATCCGAAGTTCGTCCGCCAGATCGTGGCCGACCCGACCGGAGAAAAGCCCGGCACCATCGTCGTCGATGTCGCGGAGCACTTCCTCTATCTGGTGCGCGACGGCGGCAAGGCCATCCGCTATGGCGTCAGCCTTGGCAAGGCCGGCTTCGGCTGGACCGGCAGCGCCGTGGTCCAGGCGCGGAAGAAGTGGCCGGTGTGGACGCCGCCGCCGGAAATGATCCAGCGCCGGCCGGAACTGGCGAAATTCAAGGACGGCATGCCGCCAGGCCCGCAGAGCCCGCTCGGCGCCCGCGCGCTCTATCTGTTCCGCGACGGCAAGGACACGATGTACCGGCTGCATGGCACGCCAGAATGGGATTCCATCGGCAAGAATGCCTCGTCGGGCTGTGTGCGCTTCATGAACCAGGACATCATCGACCTCTACAGCCGCGTCAACGGTCCCGCGCAGGTCTTCGTGCGGCCCAACCTGTCGGCCGCCGGCAAGATCATGGCGGTGTCGAGCAGGACGGCTGAGCCGATCGATGCCGGCGTGCCGAAGGACGCGGAGTTCTTGAAGTAAGTACCTTCACGATCGACGGTTCGACCGGAATACTCAGGCGGACGCGCCATGCGCGTCCGCCTGGATCGTACTGATTATTTCCTGGCGAGGCCGGGAAGCGTGACCTGATAGACCAGGAACATGGTGTCGACATTGGCGCCGTCATCGGCCTTGTAGGGGGCGCCGACCTGGAAACCGTCCTGGGCGAGGAAGTCGTTGTCATTGGCGACGAACAGGAAATAGTCGTCGGGCAGCTGTGGATCGAGCACGCTGGCCAGCGACATTGCTTCCCACTTCTCGGACAGGTTGTTGTGGTCGTTCGGCGCGCCATTGTGCAGGCCGAAGCGGTTGAGCTGCGCATTGTCGTTGATGTCGATGAACGGCGTCAGCCTGGCCGGCGTCACCGACGGATCGAGCACGCCCTTGGGCGCGACCGGCTTGTCGGCGGCGTCGAAAGGGCTGCCCGCGATGTCGGTTGCGGCCGAAACGTCGACGACAAAGATCTGGCGCAGAAGCGAGCTGTCGCTCTTGACGCCCTGGCCGTTGCCGCTGTCGCGCGTCAGCATCAGGAAGGACGTGTCCGACAGCGCCACGATCTCGCTTTGCGCGGCGACCTTGGTCTTGCCCTTGGCGTCCTTGAACACCGGCAGCGGCACGACATATTCATGCGCCAGCTTGAGATGGGCGAGGTCGGAAGCGTCATAGACCAGCGCCCTGGTGTTTTGCCGGGTCGAACCTGAATCGCCGCCATCCTGCCGGGTCGCCGACTGCAGCACCGCGATCAGGAACTTGCCGTCCGGCGTCATTGCCATGCCTTCGAGGCCCTGGTTGTTCTGGCGGCCGGTCTCGGGATCCTTCGGATCGGGCTCGGCGGCACCTGGACCCGGATTGTCCGAGGAGAAGTTGGGCGCGCCCTTGCGCATCGGCACCAGGGCCGCCGGCGGCTGGGTCGCCGACAGCAGGCGGCCCTGCGCCGAGAAGCGGTAGATGTTGGGGCCATATTCGTCGGAGATGAACATCGAGCCGTCCGGCAGGCGCACGATCGCTTCGTTGTCGAGGGCGAGCTTGCCATTGGTGGCGGCGGGCAGCATCGGCATGTCGCCTGCGGCGGCACGCACATCCGACAGCGGATCGAGCCCGGTGGCATCGGCGCCCTTGTCGTCGGTGAGAAGCATGGTGTCGGTGAGCGTCGCCTTGACTTCGGTCTGTTGCTGGCCAGCGGCGCCTGCTGCTGCCGGCGTGAACTCGATGCCGATCGTGTTGAGGCGCGGTCGGTAGTCGGTGGTGCCGGCGACATTGTAGCCGCGATCCGGCAGCAGCCAGAGCGAACCCTTGTAGGTGCCCGCATCACGCGTCCAGCTCGATGTGTCGATCGCCATGCCGGAACCCGAGCCGAACGTCTCGCCGAATTTGTCGCGCTGTGCGGCCGGGATGCGGCCGACGCCGACCAGGCCCTTGTTGACGAGGCCGCCGACGGTCGCGGTGCCGTCGGCAAGCGCCGGCGTGAGCGCGGTGAACAAGGCCAGCGCGACGCCGATCCAGGCGGTTCGGTGGAGATGTTTCATGGATGATCCTCTTTGTGACAGATGCGCCGGAGCGGCCGAAGAGCGAAAAAGCTGAAAGAGGCGGTACATCGATGCTGCCGCGCGCCGCCCCCGAAAAGCGGTCTACGGCGCGAACATGATGCTTGCGTGACAGTGCGGCATGCCTGAACGCCGGCGTGTTCACAGGCCGAGAAAAACACGCGCTCTGGCGGAAGAATGGATGATCCCACGCATCGTTCGGGTGCGCAAGCGCAATACTGGACACTTATGTCTAGTGTGCATATGGTGTGCTTCTGACAGACCGGGAGGGAGGCCTTCAAGTCGCACAACCGCGCAGTCGTCATCGGGCCGACGCCGGCGGCTTCGAGCCGGTCTGGCGCGATGGCCGGCGCGTCGGCTTCGTCACGTCGGGCGGCTTTGGCTACACGATCGGCAGGAGCGTCGCGCTGGCGTTGGTCGACGCCGATTTTACCGAGGAGGGGACGGCGCTTTCGGTGCACATTGTCGGCGTCGAACGGCCGGCTCGCGTCGTCGCGCCGGCGCCCTACGATCCCTCGGGCAAGGCGATGCGGCAATGAGGAGGATTTCGATGATCGAGGCACGAGACAGCAGGCGCGAGCGCCGGCGTGGACGCACGGGCGAAGCCGGCAGCGAAAGCAGCCGCCGGCCCAACTACCGGTCTCTGAAGAACCCGTTCTTGCCGCAGCCGATCTTTTCGGATGACCAGGTGGCTTCCATCCACGACACGGCGCTGCGTGTGCTGGAGGAACTCGGCATCAAGGTGCTCTTGCCACAGGCGCGGGAGATTTTCGCCCGCGCCGGTGCGCTTGTGGAGCCGGACACCGACATGGTGCGCATCGGCCGCGACATCGTGGCCGCGGCATTGGCCTCGGCGCCAAAATCAATTCCAGCGCTGGCGGGCGACCGCAGCCGCGATCTTTTGCTCGAACTCGGCTCGATGACGTTCCTCGCCGGCGCTGGCGCGCCGAACGTCACCGATCTCGAACGCGGCCGCCGGCCGGGAACGCTCGGCGCCTTCGAGGAATTGACCAAGCTCATCCAGCATTTCGACGTACTGCACATGCTTTGCCCCTGCATCGAGCCGCAGGATGTCGACAACCGTTTTCGCCACTATGCCGTCAACCGCGCGCAGTTGACGCTGTCCGACAAGTTCCCCTTTGTCTTCGCGCGCGGCACGCCGCAGGTCGAGGATGGCTTCGAGATGATCCGGCTGACGCGCGGGCTGTCGGAGGATGAATTCCGCGCTGGCGCCCATTGCTACACCATCATCAACACCAATTCACCGCGCCAGCTCGACATTCCGATGGCGCAAGGCATCATCGACTTCGCCCGCGCCGGGCAGGTCCTGGTCATCACGCCGTTCTGCCTGGCAGGCGCGATGGCGCCGATCACGGTCGCCGGCGCGCTGACGCTGCAGCATGCCGAGGCGCTGGCCGGTCTGGCACTGGCGCAGATCGTGCGTCCGGGCGCACCCGTGCTCTACGGTTCCTTCTCCTCCAATGTCGACATGAAGTCGGGCGCTCCGGCGTTCGGCACGCCCGAGCACGTCAAGGCGACACTGGGGGCCGGCCAATTGGCACGCTTCATCGGCCTTCCCTGGCGTTCGGGCGCCGGCAGTGCCGCCAACATTTCCGATGCGCAGGCCGCCCATGAGTCGCAGTTCGCCCTTTGGGGCTCGGTGCTTGCCGGCGCCACCGTCTGCGTCCACGCCGCGGGCTGGCTGGAGGGCGGCCTGAGCGTCTCCTTCGAGAAGCTGATCACCGACATCGAGGCTGTGCAGTCGATTGCCGAGCTTTGCGCGGCAACGCCTGGCGACGACGATGCGATCGGTTTCGAGGCCATCGCCGAAGTGCAGCCGGGCGGGCATTTCTTCTCGGCCGGCCACACGATGGCGCGCTACCGCACCGCATTCTATGAGCCACTGGTGGCCGACTGGTCGAATTTCGGCAACTGGACGCAAAGCGGATCAAAGACCGCCAGCGAGCGCGCCACCGGTATCTGGAAACGCATTCTTGCCGATTTCGAGCCGCCCGCTTCAGCTGCGGCGACCGCCGGAGTGCTCGACGAATTCATCGCGCGCCGCACGCAAGAGGGCGGCGCGGCGCCGGTTTCGTGAGCGGCGAGTTTTCGCGCGAGACACCTGGCCTTTGCCGCGACGTTCGCCGCGTGATCGGTGCCGGGGTCATTGGCAAGCGGTGCCGTTCTCCGGACCCATCCAGATTTCGCCGGCGCCGCTGGAGCGGGCGCTGGCGGAATTGCAGCGGTGATGCGGAACCGGCGGCATTCCCGGGCATTCATGGGAATGAACCACGGAGGACGACATGGGTTTCGACCAGTATCACGAACCGCCTGAAGAAATGTCGCAGAAGGTGCGGACCTTTGCCCGCATGATCACCTCGCTGATCGAGGAGGCGGAAGCGATCGGCTGGTACGAACAGCGCATCTCGGTGGAGAAGGATGCGCAAGCGCGGGCCATCATGCAGAACGCGCAAGGCGAGGAGTTCAAGCATTTCGGCATGGACCTGGAATTCCTGCTGCGCCAGAAGAAGGACTGGCGGGCGGAGTTGAAGGAAATCCTGTTCACCACTGGCGACATCGTCAAGGCCGGCGAGCGGGGCGAGAAGAAGGTGGATTGATAGGCTTTACGAGCGCCATCAATCGCTGTCGCGCGCGACCAATTCCAGCGGCCAGACTTCGTGAATGATACGCGGGCCTTCCGGGCCGGCGAAGGCGGGAAGCGAGGCCAGCAGCATTTCGGCCAGGCGCCGGCCCATCGGCTCCAGCGCCGGGCGGAAGGCGGTCAGCGCCGGGGAAAAATACCGGCAGAGCGGCGTGTCCACGATCACGGTCACCGCGATGTCGTGGCCCGGCCGGATGCCCATCTCGGCCAGCGCCTTGCAGCCGCCGAGGGCCATGGCGTCGTTGTTGAAGATGATGGCCGTCGGCCGGTCCTTTGCCAGCATCACGCGCGGCGTCACCTGGTAGCCGCCGGCCTCGTTGATGAAGCCGTCGGCGATCAGCGCGGGGTCGGCCTCGATGCCGTGCCGTTTCAGGGCTTTGCGGTAGCCGTTCAGAAACAGATGGCCGAAATTGAGATTGAGGGAAGGGCGGATGGCGGCGATATGGCGGTGGCCGCGCGCCACCAAGCGGTCGACCGCATCGCTGCCCGCCTTCTCGAAATCCAGGTCGAGCGAGGGATAGGCCTTGCCGCCGCTGCGGCTGCGGCCGAGCGTGGCGAAGGGGAAGCCGACCTGTGTGAGATAATCGATGCGTTCGTCCTCGCGCCGCGTCCAGGCCAGCAGCACGGCATCGGCGCGGCGGGTCTCGACGACGCGGCGCAGTCGCTCCTGCTGATAGTCGCCCGGCGCGCCCATCACCACGGTCAGGTCGAGTCCGCTTTCGGCAAGGCGGCCTTGCAGCCCGATCAGGAAGGGAATGAAGAACGGTTCGCCATATTGCTGGTCGCCGGGATGCGGCTGCAGCATGAAGGCGATCGAGTGGGTCGCGCCTTGCCTGAGACTGCGGCCGGACTGGTTGGGTGAATAGTTCAGCTTCTTGGCGGCGTCGAGCACGCGCTGGCGCGTGTCGGCATTGACGTCGGCGCGGCCGTTCAGCGCCCGCGATACGGTGCCGATCGAAATGTTCAGGTGACGCGCTAGGTCGTGGATGCTGGACGCCAAAGACTTTCTCCCCCGAGCTTCGCTAGCATTGGCCGGTGCCGAGGCCAAGGCGAAAGACGATTTTCGTGAGCGGCCAATTGACATTCTACGCTATCGGGTGTGTTCTCGTAAACGTTTACGGAAAAACGTTTACGGTGATGCCGTGGATGCCGTGACGATCGGTCTGGAGGGACCGAGCGGAGGAGGAACGCCGGATGATGAATGTCGTCCTCGTCGGCTGCGGCGCGATGAGCAGGCAATGGCTCGATGCCGCGAGGCAGATCGATGGGCTTGCCATTGTCGGCCTTGTCGACCTCGACGCCGAGCGGGCGAAGGCGAGGGCGCACGAATACGACCTCACCGGCATTGTCATCGGCACCAGCCTCGACGCGGTGCTCGACCAGACCAGGCCCGACGCCGTGTTCGATGTCGTGGTTCCCGCCGCCCGGCGCGAAGTCGCGCTTTCGGCCTTCGCCCACAATTGCCATCTCCTGACCGAAAAGCCGCTGGCCGACAGTCCTGAAAACGCGCGCGCCATCGTCGAGGCGGCCCGCCGGGCCGGGCGCATCCATGCCGTCGTGCAGAATCGCCGCTACGTCGCCAATGTCAGGCGCATCCGCCGCTTCCTGGACTCCGGCGCCATTGGCGCGACGACCAGCATCCATGCCGATTTCTTCGTCGCGCCGCATTTCGGCGGCTTTCGCGAGGAGATGGCGCATGTCTTGCTGCTCGACATGGCGATCCACACTTTCGACGCCGCCCGCTACATGGCCGGCGGCGAGCCGGCCGGCGTCTACTGCCAGGAATGGGAACCGGCCAATTCCTGGTACCGGCAGGGCTCGTCGGCAAGTGCGGTCTTCGATCTCGGCGGCGGCAAGGTCTTCACCTATGCCGGCTCCTGGTGCGCCGACGGTTTTCGCACCAGCTGGGAAGGCAGCTGGCGCATCGTCGCCGAGCGCGGCAGCCTCATCTGGGATGGCCATGACCTCTTGACGTCGGAGGTGGTCGCGACGGGCCGCGATGGGCTGTTCGCCAAGACCCAGCCGATCGAGGTCCCGCCGCTCGATCCAGCCGACCGCGTCGGCGGTCATCTCGGCATCATCAGGGATTTCATGCACGCCATCGAGACCGGCACCGAGCCGGAGACGCGCGGCACCGACAACATCAAAAGCCTGGCCATGGTTTTCAGCGCCATCGAGAGCGCCGAAACCGGACGCCGCGTGGCGATTTCACAGGGAACACCATGATGCCAAACCCGCTTCTCGACATCAGGATCGGCACCATGGTGCGGGCCAACCTCGACGACCCGGCGGCGTATATCAAGCAGATCCTGCCGCTCGGCTTCGAGAGCATCCAGCCCTTCTTCTGGCAGACGCTGGGCGGCAAGGATCTTCCGCGCCTTGCCGGCGAAATCCGCGAGGCGATCGGCGATGCCGATGTCGTCGTGTCTTCCCTCGGCGTGTTCGGCAATCCGCTGGAGAGCGGCGAGGTCGATCGCGGCGTGCTCGCGGCCTGGGAGACGGTCATCGACAATGCGCATCTGTTCGGCGCTTCGATGGTCAGCGGCTTCACCGGGCGCATCCGCGGCAAGAAGCTGACGGACAGCCTGCCGCGCTTTCGCGAAGTGTGGGGGCCACTGGCCAAGCGCGCCGCCGACAAGGGCGTGCGCATCGCCTTCGAGAACTGTGCCATGGACGGCAATTGGGCGGCCGGAGACTGGAACATCGCCCACAATCCGGACGCCTGGGAGCTGATGTTCAACGAAGTGCCGGACGACGCTCTCGGGCTCGAATGGGAACCCTGCCACCAGCTCGTCTATCTGATCGATCCGATCCCGCAGATCCGCAAATGGGCGCCACGCATCTTCCATGTCCATGGCAAGGACGCCACCGTGCGCTGGGACGTCATCCGCGAGCACGGGGTGTTCGGCCGGCTGCCCTTCGTACAGATGCGCACGCCCGGCTTCGGCGACAGCGACTGGACGCGGGTGATCAGCGAATTGCGGCTGGCCGGCTACAAGGGCGCCATCGACATAGAGGGCTGGCACGATCCGGTCTATCGCGGCGATCTCGAGATGTCAGGCCAGGTCCGCGCGCTGGATTATCTCAAGCAATGCCGGGGAGGCGCCAGCTACCTGCAAAATCCGACGTGAGGACCCGGCCGGCGGGAGGAGCCGGTTCGTAAGTGGCGAAACAATCGTCAACAGCCCCTCGGCTGACGAGGGAAACAATGGGAGGACAAGTGCATGAGCATCGCGATCAGAACGACACTTCTGCGCACGACCGTCGTGGCCGCCGCCACGGCGCTTTGCGCCGCAATCTCGACCTTGCCGGCACGGGCGCTCGACGCCCAGTGGTGCAAGGATGTCCATATCCGCTTCTTCGTCGGCGGCGCCGAGGGCGACGCTTTCGGCACCATCGTCTATAATGGCGCCAAGCAGGCGGCGGCCGATCTCGGCCCCAAGGTCGACTACATCTTCTCCGGCTGGGACGTCGAAAAGATGGTGCAGCAATTGCGCGAGGCGGTCGCGGTCAAGCCCAACGGCATCGCCATGATGGGCCATCCAGGCGAAGACGCGATCATGCCGCTGGCCGAGCAGGCGCATAAGGACGGCATCAAGATGATGTACCAGAACGTGCCGGTGCCGAAGGTGACGGCGGCGTTCGGCGGCGGCTATGTCGGCGCGCAGCAGGAGCAGCAGGGCCGCGCGCTCGGCGCCGAGGCGTTCAAGCTGGCCGGGCTGAAGTCCGGTGACAAGGCGATCATGATCGGCCCCTTCGACAATGAGAGCCGGGGCGCACGCGAGCGTGGGACCGTCGCCGCATTGAAGGAGGCCGGCGTCGACGTCGTGCAAATCAATTCCGTAACCGAGTGGGCCGCCGATCCGAATCTTGCGATCCCGGTGATCACCGCGGCCTTGCTCAACAATCCCAACGTCAAGGCGGTCGGTTACCCCGGCGGGCAGATGCTGGGCAATGTGCCGACCTACATGCAGGCCGCGGGGCGCAAGCCCGGCGATATCTTCAATTTCGGCTTCGACACCAGCCCGCAGATCGTCGAGGGCTTCAAGGGCGGCTGGGTGCAGCTGACAGCCGACCAGCAGCCATTCATGCAGGGCTATCTGCCGATCCTCAGCCTCTGCCAGCAAGTGGTGCTGGGGCTGGCGCCGATGAATGTCGACACCGGTGCCGGCTTCGTCACGCCGCAGAACTACGAGATCGTCTCAGAGCTCGCCAAGCAGGCGCTGCGCTGACCTCCCAAGGCTGCCGGCCGGGTTGGACCCGGCCGGCAGGACCGTCGGCAAAGGGCCGGCATGCGTCAATGAAAGCGAGGATCCGATGGCCGAACGCATCATCGAACTGCGCGATATCACGAAATCCTACGGTCAGGTCTATGCGCTGGGCGGCGTCAATCTCAGTGTCGACCGCGGCGAGGTCGTCGGCCTCATCGGCGACAATGGCGCCGGCAAGTCGACGCTGATCAAGATCCTGTCCGGCGTGGTCAGGCCGACCACCGGCGACATCCTCGTGCGTGACAAGCCGGTGAGCGGCTGGAGCGCGGCGCGCTCGCGCGACGCCGGCATCGAGACGGTGTTCCAGGACCGGGCGCTGGCCGTGCAGCAGACCATCGTGCGCAACATCTTCATGGGCCGCGAACTGACCGGCTTCATGGGCTGGCTGAAGGTCAACAAGGAGATCGAGGAGGCGAGTCGGCTGATGCGCGAGATCGGCTTCACCTCGAAAGTGTTCACGCCGCACTCGATCGTCGGCCAGCTGTCGGGCGGCGAACGCCAGGGCGTGGCGATCGCGCGCGCCATCTACAAGCAGGCCGAGCTGATCATCCTCGACGAGCCGACCACGGCGCTGTCGCTGACCGAGACCGCCAAGGTGTTCCACTTCGTGCGCCAGGTGCGGGCGAGCGGACGCTCGATCCTGTTCATCGGCCACAACATCCATCATGTCTTCGACATTGCCGACCGCTTCGTGGTGCTCGATCGCGGCAAGGTGGCGCTGACCGCCGACCGCAGCGCGGTCAAGTCGGCGGAGGAGTTGATCAATTTCATGGAGGACGTCGCGCATCCCGGCGGATTGCCTGGGCTGCGCGAGGCCGGCGAAGCGGAGCAGCAAGCGCGATGAGCAAGACCATGGAACCCGATCTCGAAAGCCCTCTGCGCCCTCATGCCGGGTCCGCCCGCCAGGAGTGGAAACATCCGTCCGATCACTGGCTGCGCGGCTTCGTCCTCGACAACCGCGCCTCGCTCGGCACGCTCGCAGTGTTCATCGTCATGATGGCCGTGTTCATGGTCGCCAATCCGACCGTGTTCACCACCTGGTATCTCTACAGCTCGGTGCTGACGACGCTGCCCGTGGCGCTGTTCGTGGTGGTGCCGCTGGTCTTCGTCGTCACCTGCGGCGAGATCGACCTGTCGTTTCCGGCGACGATGGGGTTTGCCGCCTGGGTTTTCGCCCTGGTGGTGCAGGCCGGCTACGACCCGTTCCTCGGCATTGCGGCCGCACTCGTGACGGGCATGCTGCTCGGTTTCCTCGTCGGCTCGCTGGTCGTCTATGGCGGGCTGTCGTCGCTGATCGCCACGCTCGGCATGAATTTCCTGCTGCGCGGCCTGATCCAGATCATCAACGAAGGCAAGTCGATGTCGTTGACCAGCCTCAGCAACAGCTGGGCCTACAAGATCTTCTCCAGCCAGATCTACGGCGTTCCGGTGCAGATCTTCTGGGCCATCGCCTTCGTCGTGCTGTCGGCAATGCTCTATAACAGGCATCGCTTCGGTGCACAGGTGAGGGTGGTCGGCGACAATCCCGACAGCGCCCAGCAGATGGGCATCGACGTCAAGCGCGTGCGGGTGAAGGTGTTCGTCTTCGTCGGCATAGGGGCTGCGATCGCTGGCACGTTTTCGGTGATGATCAACTTCACCTGGTGGCCGACGGCCGGCGACGGCTATCTCCTGCCGGTGCTGGCCTCGGTGTTCGTCGGCGGCACGCCAACCTGGGGCGGCATCGGCACGGTCGTTGGCGGCGCCATCGGCGCGGTCACCGTGTCGTTCATCCAGACCGGCGTGGTGGCGGCAGGCCTGAGCGGCTTCTACGTGCAGTTCTTCAACGGGCTGATCATCATCCTGTCGCTGCTCGGGCATAAGTGGAACCAGGCACGGTATCGGTGAGGGAAGCACTGCCGTTGTTGGAACGGCGCGAGAGCTGCTCGGAAGGGCAGCTCACACCGCCGCGACGAACCCGTCGAGCACGCGTTTCTGGCCGGCCTTGTCGAAGTCGATGGTCAGTTTGTTGCCTTCGATGGCCGAGATGTTGCCGTTGCCGAATTTCTGGTGGAAGACGCGGTCACCGACGCTGAAGGGCGACGGCTTGTCGGCGACGGATTTGGCGACCAGTTCGCCGTCGATGGTGCGGCCCTTTACGCTGGTGCGGCCGGCGCCGTAGCCCGAGTCGGTCTCACCATAGCCGATGCGCTCGACCTGGTGGCCGGAGCGCGTGCCCCAGTTGCGGTCGGTCGCTTCGGTCCGGTTGGCCTGCGCGCGCTGCCAGCCGGGCGTCGAATAGGTGTTGGAGAAGGCGCCTGATTTTTCGGTGTTGGCGCCGACACTGTCGAAACGCGAGGCGCCGTAGGGGTTCTGCCGCCCACCGCCACGGCCGGAGGCGAAGGAGCCGCCGCCATAGGGATTGCCGTAGCCGCCATAGGAATTGCCGCTTTCGGCGATCTCGACATGGGATTCCGGCAGCTCCTCGAGGAAGCGCGACGGGATGGTCGATTGCCAAAGCCCGTGGATCAGGCGGTTGGAGACGAACCAGATATGCAGGTTCTTCTTGGCCCGGGTGAGACCGACATAGGCCAGCCGGCGCTCTTCCTCCAGCCCGGAGCGGCCGCCTTCATCGAGCGCGCGCTGGTGCGGGAACAGGCCTTCTTCCCAACCGGGCAGGAAGACCGTCTCGAATTCGAGGCCCTTGGCAGAATGCAGCGTCATGATGGAGACGGCGTCCTGCCCGGCATTCTGCTCGGCATCCATCACCAGCGCCACATGTTCGAGGAAGGAGCGCAGCGACTCGTACTCCTCCATCGAGCGGATCAGTTCCTTGAGGTTCTCCAGCCGGCCCGGCGCTTCGGCCGAACGGTCGTTCTTCCACATATCGGTGTAGCCGCTCTCCTCGAGAATGGTCTCGGCGAGCTCGGTGTGCGGCTTGGTTTCCAGCGCCTTCTGCCAGCGCTCGAAATTGGCGGCCACTTCGCGCAACGCGGCGCGCGGTTTCGGCTTCAGCTCGTCGCTCTCGGCGAGATTACCGGCGGCCTCAAGCATTGGAATGCGAAGCGCACGCGCCGTGTCGTGGATCTGGCGGATAGTGGCTTCGCCCAGCCCGCGCTTGGGCACATTCACGATGCGCTCGAAGGCGAGGTCGTCGCCGCTGTTGGCGACGACGCGGAAGAAGGCCAGCGCGTCGCGGATTTCCATGCGCTCGTAGAAGCGCGGGCCGCCGATGACGCGGTAGTTGAGGCCGAGCGTGATGAAGCGGTCCTCGAAGGCGCGCATCTGGAAGGACGCGCGCACCAGGATCGCCATGTCGTTGAGATTGTGCTTCTGGCGCTGATAGGCCTCGATGGTCTCGCCGATGGCGCGGGCTTCCTCCTCGGAATCCCAGGCGGCGTGGACATTGACCTTGCCATCCTCGGGGTCGTTGCGGTCGGTGAACAGCGTCTTGCCGAAGCGGCCTTCATTATGGGCGATGAGATGCGAAGCCGCGCCAAGGATGTGCGCGGTCGAGCGGTAGTTGCGCTCCAGCCTGATGATGGTGGCGCCCGGGAAATCCTTGTCGAAGCGCAGGATGTTGTCGACCTCGGCGCCGCGCCAGCCATAGATGGACTGGTCGTCGTCGCCGACACAGCAGATGTTGACTTTGTTTTCGCTCACGGCCGCACGCGAGCTCCGCTCGCTGGCCTCCGCGGGGGCGGCCTGGCCGGCCGACGCCCGGTCGGGCTTGCGGCCTTCGGCCGATCGCGGATCCGTTGACGTCGTCGAACGCCCGGCGTCCGGCCGTTGTGCCAGCAGGCGCAGCCACATGTACTGGGCGGTGTTGGTGTCCTGGTACTCGTCGACGAGGATGTATTTGAAGCGCCGGTGATAGTCCTTCAGCACGTCCGGATTGGCGCGGAAGATGCGGATGGGGTGGCAGAGCAGGTCGCCGAAGTCGCAGGCGTTCAGCGTCTGCAGCCGCTCCTGATAGGCCTTGTAGAGTTCGCGGCCCTTGCCGTTGGCGAAGCTGCGCGCGTCGCCCTCGGCGATATCGGCCGGACCTTGCCCCTTGTTCTTCCAGCCGTCGATCATCTGGGCGAACTGCTTGGCCGGCCAGCGCTTGTCGTCGAGGCCCTCGGCCTGGATCAGCTGCTTGATCAGCCGCACGACGTCGTCGGTGTCGAGGATGGTGAAGTCGGAACGCAGGCCGGCGAGTTCGGCATGACGGCGCAACAGCTTCACGCCGATCGAATGGAAGGTGCCGAGCCAGGGCATGCCCTCGACATTGCCTTCGCCGATCAGGATGCCGATGCGCTGCTTCATCTCGCGCGCGGCCTTGTTGGTGAAGGTCACGGCGAGGATCTGCGACGGGAAGGCCTTGCCGGTGGCAAGGATGTGGGCGATGCGGGTGGTGAGCACACGCGTCTTGCCGGTGCCGGCGCCGGCCAGCACCAGAACCGGGCCTTCGGTGGTTTCCACCGCCAGCCTTTGTTCCGGATTCAGCCCCTTGAGATAATCGGGCGCATTGCTCTGGCCGCCGCGGGCAGCCATGGCGCGCGCGGCAATGCCCGACGGGGCCGTCGGCCGCGCATTGGGTTCATCGAAAAAGGGCATGTCTTCGGAAAAGCCGGACATCTTCCCCCGAATGTAGTGATTCGGCAGGGAAAGACCAGAACTGTCTACGTTTTGTTCCGGGTAAAAGTGGCGGCGCGGCAAGAATGTAGCTTCGGATGGCGGCCCCGCGAGATGGGCAGGGCTTAACGCTTCGATGGGCCTTGGTAGAGATACCTGACGGGCAAGAAGACGAGGCTGAACAAAATTCCGGCCAGCAGACCCCAATAAAGGTAGGGGTCTTGCACTCGATCAAGCACATATAGACCGCCGCCATGCTTCGGGATGATGGCTTTGCCCATCCAAAGGAAAACGGCCACGACCAGTGTGCCGATAAGCATCTGTAACAGGAAGATGCCCACTAGGATGGGTGAGTATCGATTATCGCCAGCCATTTAGCTCACGCCTTGCGGTAACCAAGGGCGACGAAGAATCGATGGCCGAAGGAGCGCGCCTCGTCCGTCATTACCGCGCCCAAAGCGACCTGCATCTGGTCGTAGTAGCGCCTGCCGGCGGGTGAGGCCAGGAAGGCACCATAGAGCTTCAGGTCGGCCATGGACATATCCCGGTAGACATAGGCTGCAGATTCCATGGCCTCGCTGTCGATGTCACGGCGAAGCCCTTCGGTTTGCTTGCGCAGCAGGGCCATTACCTGGTTGTCGGGCAGGGGCTTTCCGGCCGCGCCCAGCATTTCGGAAAGCATGGCGTAGCCCATGTTCAAGGCGACGGCTTCTCCGGTGTCGACGGCGCTGATATCGTCCATCATCTTCCTGTACAATGCGAACCTGGCCGGATCCCTGGATGGAAGCTCGCCGAGGATTTTGGCGCCCTCGATCTTCTTGGCCTCCCTTGCTTGCGGCGACGAAGCCTGGATCTCGAGCGCGGTGACCTGTTTGCCCAGGGGTGAAGCATAAAATGAGGCCAGTTCGGACAGGTCCTTGGCACTGAGCCTGTCCGCCATCCGGGCTTCGATCGCCGCTTCCATCTTCTCCGGGTCAAAGGCACCTTCCATGGCGGCGGCAAGGGCGTCCAGGACCTTTTGCGGCGGCGTTCCCGGCGCCGATTTCACGGCCGCGGTGAAACCCGGGCCAATGCCCATCAGCATCTCGTGAAAGCCGTTCGCCTTGTTGATCTCCCTGATTGTCTGCGCCGGCGCGGCCACAGTGCCGGCAAAGAGTGGGACGAGGCAGTAGAGCATCAGCGCCATGCGCGTCAGCGGCGGAACGAGTGACGGCATTTTGCTTGCTCCACGGGAAAGACGATCCATGGAGACTGCGGGAAAACCCTGACTCAGGCAAGATGGATTGCCACCTTGGCGTGTGGGCAGCTTGACAGGCGGGGCAGGCGGGAGAAAGCTGTGCGCAGGGCAGGAGCGGTGCACCGGGTTGCCCATGGCCGCGTGAGCGCGCAACAGTCGAAGGAGTATCATCTTGGCTGTCACCATCACCTCTCTCGTTCTCTTTCTCCTCGGTCTGGCGCTTGGTGGCGGTGGCATCTGGTTGGCGTCGCTGGGGGGCAGTTGGTACTACATCGTCGTCGGCCTCGCCTTCCTGATCGCCGCCTGGCTGCTCTACCGGCGCCGTTCGACGGCGCTCTGGCTCTACGCGGCGATCGTGATCGGCACCCTGGCCTGGGCGGTCTGGGAAATCGGCTTCGACTGGTGGGAGCTCGGCCCGCGCGGCGGCATCATCGTGCTGGTGGCGCTGTGGCTGCTGACGCCTTGGGCAAGGCGGGGCCTTGCCGGGCCTGACGGGCGCGCACCGCTGATCCTTGCCGTGCTGGCATCGCTGGCGGTGGCCGGCTATTCGATGACGACGGACCCGAAGGACATTGCCGGTGCGCTCGATACCGACAAGGTGATTCCCAACGCCAATCTGGGCAATGACGTGCCGGCGGGCGAATGGCACTTCTATGGGCGCACGCAGTTCGGCCAGCGCTATTCGCCGCTCGACCAGATCACGCCGGACAATGTCGCCAATCTGCAGCCGGCCTGGACCTACCGCACCGGCGACGTGAAGGGGCCTGACGACATCGGCGAGACCACCTATCAGGTGACGCCACTCAAGATCGGCGACACGCTCTACATTTGCACGCCGCACAATTTCGCCATCGCGGTGGACGCCGCGACCGGCAAGGAAAAATGGCGCTACGATCCCAAGGTCAAGCTCGACAAGGACCGCCAGCACCAGACCTGCCGCGGCGTATCCTACTATGCCGATGCCACCGGCGCCGCCGGCCAGCCTTGTGCTGCCCGCGTCTACCTGCCGACTTCGGATGCGCGGCTGATCGCGCTCGATGCCGCCAGCGGGCAGGTCTGTCCCGCCTTCGCCGAGGGCGGCACGCTCAACCTGTTGACCGGAATGCCATACCCGAAGTCGGGCTATTACTACTCGACCTCGGCGCCGCTGATATCAGGCGGCAAGATCATCGTCGGCGGCGCGGTCAACGACAATTATTCGACGCAGGAACCGTCCGGCGTCATCCGCGCCTATGATGCGAGCACCGGCAAACTGATCTGGAACTGGGATTCCGGCAATCCGGACCAGTCGACGCCGCTGCCGGCCGGCCAGACCTACACCGCCAACTCGCCCAACATGTGGTCGACGCCGAGCGCCGACGAGAAGCTCGGCCTGCTCTACGTGCCGCTCGGCAACCAGACGCCGGACCAGCTCGGCGCCGGACGCAGCGCCAATGTCGAGAAATTCTCCTCCTCGATCACCGCGCTCGACCTCAACACCGGGCAGTTGAAATGGGTGCGGCAGACCGTGCACCACGATCTCTGGGACATGGACGTGCCGGCGCAGCCGAGCCTGATCGACATCACCAAGGCCGATGGTTCCGTCGTGCCGGCGCTGGTCGGGCCGACCAAGCAGGGCGACCTCTATGTGCTTGACCGGCGCACCGGCGAACCGGTGATCGCGGTCAAGGAAGCGCCGGCGCCCGGCGGTGCCATCGAGGGCGACCACACGTCGCCGACGCAGCCGGTCTCCGATCTCTCCTTCAACCCGAAGCCGCTGACCGATGCCGATATGTGGGGCATCACCATGTTCGACCAACTGGCCTGCCGCATCGAATTCCACAAATTGCGCTATGAAGGCCGCTATACGCCGCCCTCGCTGCAGGGATCGCTGGTCTATCCCGGCAATTTCGGCACCTTCAACTGGGGCGGGGTGGCGGTCGATCCGGTGCGGCAGGTGATGTTCGGCATGCCGACCTACTTGGCGTTTACGTCCAGACTCATTCCCCGCGCGGACGTGTCGCCGCCGGGTGACAACACCAAGGGCAGCGAACAGGGGCTGAACCGCAATGAGGGCGCGCCCTATGCGGTGGTGATGGGACCGTTCCTGTCGCCGCTCGGCATCCCTTGCCAGGCGCCGCCCTGGGGTTACGTCGCCGGCGTCGACCTCAGGACCGGCACGATCAACTACAAGCACCGCAACGGCACCGTCTACGACATGACGCCATTGCCGCTGCCGCTGAAGGTCGGCGTGCCCGGCATTGGCGGGCCGATGATCACCGCCGGCGGCGTCGCCTTCCTGGGCGCGGCGGTCGATGATTATCTGCGTGCCTATGACCTGACCTCAGGCAAGCAGCTCTGGCGGGCCCGATTGCCGGCAGGCGGCCAGTCGACGCCGATGACCTACACGGTCGCCGACGGGCGCCAGTTCGTGGTCATCGTCGCCGGCGGCCACGGCTCGGTCGGCACCAAGCCCGGGGATTATGTGATGGCGTACGCGCTGCCGAAGTAGCTGGGCCGCGCCAGCCGACAGCGTTCTCGGCGCTAGATCAGTTCACCGTTTCATGGAAACGGCGAACTGCTCTAATTCTTTGTCTTGACGCAATTCCCAAGGCAAAGCGCTACGCGCTTTTCCGGGGAAAACCGCACACACTTTTCCTGGAATTGCTCTAGACTAGCCGAGCCCGAGATGGCTCTTGAGGCTGGGCACCGAGCCCAGCACCTGGTTGGTCAAATCGGGGCCGACGGCGGCTTCGGCCTGCTCGACCAACGTCTCGCCGGCCTTCTGGATCTGCGCCAGATCGAGGCCGGATGCCTTCAGCGCGGCGAGGCCGTTGACCAGCGCGCCCGCCTTTTCGCCGAGAACCCCGCCAAGCGCGCCTTGCAGCGAGGACAGGAAGCCGCCACCGCCACCGGCAGGAGCCGCGGCCATGACGTCATATTTCTGCGCCAGCGCATCGGCGCCGGGAATCTTGGCGAAGAAGGATGAGGCGCTGGTGCCTTCCGCCTCGTGCTCGAGCACCGAGAAAATGGTACCGACGACTTTTTCGGTCGTTGCTTGGTCAAGACCGGCCTTCTGCGAGACGGTGTTCACGATATCCTGTACGTCCATGACTTCACCTCAACCCTGGGTTTTCGTGTTTGCCGGATGGCGCTGGCGGCCGCGGACCTTGACCATGGACGTCCGGTTCGCCGCCACAATGGTTGTGCGCATCGCCAGAATGGCGGCCGCGGCAAGCATGGAGGCGGTTGCCAGGATCGGCGAGGTCATGGTCATCAGTTTTCCTTTCCTTCAGGCCCTTCAGAACCGCGGCCATGTCATGGACCGGCCGGATAGTCAGTTTCCCCCACTATTGTGGCAGCGCCATCAAGATTTGTCGCCGATGACAAAATCGTGATGATGGTTGCCGCAGCTTGCCAGGGAACGGAAGCGTCACCGAGCCGTGACTGGACGATGCGGACCTCGCCCCTATCTTGCGAACGCAAGGACACCAAAGTCGAGGAGCGCCCCCGTGACCAGATCCACCATCGCCGACAAACCTGTCATCACGCAGGCGATGATCGATGCCTATGACGAATACACGCATCTGACGCTCGATCGCCGCCGCTTCATGGAACAGCTGACCAGGCTTGCCGGATCGGGTGCGGCAGCGGCCGCGATCGCGCCGATGCTGGCGGCGAATTCCGCCCAGGCGGCGATCGTTGCCGAAAATGATGCCCGCGTGAAAGGCGAGGACATCAGCTATCCCGGCAGCGTCGGCGAGATGAAGGGCTATCTGGTCAAGCCGGCGAACCAGGCCGGCAAGCTCGGCACCGTCATCGTCATCCACGAAAACCGGGGGCTCAACCCGCATATACGTGACGTCGCCCGGCGCGTGGCGCTGGAGGGGTTCGTGGCGCTGGCGCCGGATTTCCTGTCGCCGCTTGGCGGCACGCCTGATGACGAGGACAAGGCGCGCGACATGTTCACCAAACTCGATCCGGCGCAGACCGTCGCCAACGGCGTGGCGACCGTCGCCTTCCTCAAGGCCGACAAGGACGGCAACGGCAAGGTCGGCGCCATCGGCTTCTGCTGGGGTGGCGGCACGGCCAACATGCTGGCCGTCAATGCGCCCGACCTCGCCGCCAGCGTCGCCTACTACGGCATGCAGCCGAATGCCGCCGATGCCTCGAAGATCAAGGCCGCACTGCTGCTGCACTATGCCGGGCTGGACGATCGCACCAATGCCGGCATCGATGCGTTCAAGAAGGCGCTCGATGCCGCGCATGTCGAATACACGGTCTATGTCTATGAAGGCGCCAACCATGCCTTCAACAACGATACGTCGGCGGCGCGCTACGACAAGAAAGCGGCCGATCTTGCCTGGACCAGGACGATCGCCTTCCTGAAGGAGAAGCTAGCCTAGAGTCGTTGTTTCAGCGCGCCGGCTTGTGGAAGGCAACGCCGGCGACGACCAGCGCGACCCCCAGGCAATCGCCAAGGCTTGGAATCTGGCGCAACACGATGACGCCGATCAGCGTCGCGGTGACCGGCAGCAGCGACAGCATCAGCGCGAAACTCGAGCGCGGCAATCGCGACATGGCAAGCTGGTCGCAGATGTAGGGAATGACCGAGGAGCAGATGCCGACGCCGATGGCGGCGATGAGCAGGGGCGGCGAGAAAAAGGCTGGCAGCGCGTCGCGGAAACCGATCGGCAGCACGACGACGAAGGCGACCGCCATGGCGGCACCCAGACCGGCAATGCCGTCGCCGGCGCCGGAACGGGCGACACGGTGGCCGAGCACGATGTAGCCGACGAAGAGCGCGCCGTTGAGGAAGGCCCAAAACAGGCCGACGGGATCGCTGGACCATCTGACGTCGATGAGGAGCAAGGTGCCGGTGACGGCCACGGCAAGGGCGGCGAGATTGCGCAGGCTCCTGAGGCCGATCAGCGCGACGCCGATGGTGCCGACGAATTCGATCGCCGCAACCAGTGAGATCGGCAAGCGGTCGAGCGCCAGGTAGAATGAGCAGTTCATCACTGCCAGGCAGGCGCCGAAAGCCAGCAACAGCAGGCGTGTCGGAGGATCGGCGCGGGCGAGGGTTCGCCAGGGGTGCGTCAGGGGTGCAAAAATCAACGCGGCGGTGGCGATGCGCAGCCACGCCATGCCGAGCACGCCGACATGGGGGAAGAGCAGCACGGCGAAGGCCGGGCCGAGATAGTGGAAGACGGCGCTGACGCCGAACCAGACATGCGGCGGCAATTTTGTTGCCAGGCCAAGGCCAGAGCCGGTGGAGGCGGGGGCAAGCACAGGGCCTGCCGTGGGAGCTTGCGCCTGATCGTCCATCGGATCAGTATCGCAGGCATTTTCCGCAACCTACATGGATGACGATCGACCTATCTGATCATATCTCTGTCGAAAGCAAGGATTTATCCGTGAAACGCCTTCGAACTGAAAATGTCGATCTCGACGCGGCCGACATGAAGATCCTGCGGCTGCTGGAACAGGACGCGCGCGCCAGCACGGCGGAGCTGGCGCGTTCGGTCGGCCTGTCGGCGCCCAGTGTCGCCGAGCGCATCAAGCGGCTGCAGGAAAACGGCGTGATCGAGGCCTATTGCGTCAAGATCAATCCCGCCGCACTGGGCCTGAAGCTGTCGGCATGGCTTCGCATCCGGCCGGTGCCGGGGCAATTGTCCGTCGTGGCCGAGATCATCCGTGAAACGCCGGAGATCGCGCAGTGCGACCGCGTGACCGGCGAGGATTGCTTCATCGCGCTCGCGCATGTCGGCTCAGTGGCCGAACTCGAACGAGTGATCGACCGCATCATTCCCTATGCGATGACGAATACGGCCATCATCCAGTCGTCACCGGTGGTGGCGCGCTCGCCGCTGGCGGCGGTGAAGCGGTCGCCGTAAGCGGCGGTTTCATTGGTTGCCCGGTTGTCTTCGCGACCCGTCTCGCCGGCCTATGCGTGGCCGCGCTTCAGGCGGGCGCGCTTCAAGATGCTGCGCCAGCGGATCATGTCGAACGGGATCGGCTCGTTGTTGTTGGCGATGTGGAATATCTCGTTGTCGACGTTCTTGAGCGAACGCCAGAAATCATAGTCCGTGATGCGCGGATCAGCGGCCAGCCTGTCCACCTCGATCTTGATGTCGGTTTTCATGCACGTCCCTCGAACCGGCTTCGCCCCGCCGTCCGTATCGCAACTCGATGCGGATCGTTTTCGACCGCTCCGCTGAGTCGTTCAACGGCTCAATTGGCTTGTTCCCGTTAAAACCTCGGTAAGGTTAATGCGGGTGCCGGGCGGCTTCAAGCATTGGGGCCGGCCGATTTGGGGGTTCCGCGATTTTGGATTGCCGGTGTGGCTTTGAGGTCCCGTCACTCTGTTCGGAGCGGTGTCGGCTTCGCCCTATTTGCGTTTGATGCCGATCGAGCGGCCGGCACGCTCCGGCATCGGCAGCACGGAATGGGCGGCGCGCATGGCTTCGACCTTGGCCATCACATCGGCGGGGAAGGGCGCGACCTTCGGCCCCGACATGTCGACATGCAGCGACAGCGTCTCGGAGGTGGCGGCGAGCCAGCCGTCGACATGGCGGATTTCCTGGAAGGCCCGGAGCCGTTTCTCGTCATGGTCGATGAGCTGGAAGGACACCTGGACCTTGTGGTCGAGATGCAGTTCCTGGACGTAGCAGACATGGACCTCGGCGGTGTAGATGGTCAGACGGCGCCCCTTAACATAGTCCAGCCCCATGCCCATCGCCTCGAAGGCCTCGTCCGAGCAGCGGTCGAACAGCACGTTGTAATAGGCCATGTTGAGATGGCCGTTGTAGTCGATCCAGTCCTTCTCGATTTCCATGGGCCTGGAGACGAAGGGGGCAGGGATGGACATCGAAACTTCCTTGTTCTGGTGCTGGACAAATTGTGGCTGCGAAGACTTTTTTGTTCTGGCGCAATTCCGGACGGAAAACCGCTTCACACTTTTCCTGGAATTGCTTTAGGCATCCATAGCTGCATAACAAGCGTGGGCGCTGGTCCATTCGCGGAGGAATTCATGGCTCTGAGCGACCTCAATCCGGTCGAACGCAACGAGGAAGGCATCGCGGCGGTGCTCGGCATCCTCAAGCAGCAGTTCGGCGAGCGTTTTCAGACCGGCCAGGCCATCCGCTCGCAACACGCGCACACCACTACGTATATTCCGACGCAGGCGCCCGATGGTGTCGCTTTCCCGGAGACGGCCGCCGAGGTGCAGGAAATCGTGCGCGCCTGCGCCGTGCATCGTGTGCCGGTCATCGCCTTTGGCGTCGGCTCCTCGCTGGAAGGCCACACCAACGCACCGGGCGGTGGCATTTCGATCGACACGTCGCGGATGAACCGCATCCTCGCGGTCAATCCGCAGGATCTCGACTGCACGGTCGAACCCGGCGTGACGCGCGAGGACCTCAACCGGCATCTGCGCGACACCGGCCTGTTCTTCCCGATCGATCCCGGCGCCAATGCCTCGCTCGGCGGCATGGCGGCGACGCGGGCGTCCGGTACCAATGCGGTGCGCTACGGCACGATGCGTGAGAACGTGCTGTCGCTGACCGCCGTCATGGCCGATGGCGAGACGGTGACGACCGGCAAGCGGGCGAAAAAGAGCTCGGCCGGCTACGATCTGACGCGGCTGCTTGTCGGCTCGGAAGGCACGCTCGGCATCATCACCTCGCTGACACTGAAGCTGCAAGGCATTCCGCAGGCGATCTCCGGCGGCGTCTGCCCGTTCCCGAGCGTCGAGGCGGCCTGCAACGCCGTCATCGCCACGATCCAGATGGGCATTCCGGTGGCGCGCATCGAACTGGTCAACGCGCTGCAGATGCGGGCGATGAAGAATTATTCCAAGCTCGACTACCCCGAAAGCCCCTGCCTGTTCGTCGAATTCCATGGCAGCGATGCCGGTGTTGCCGAACAGGCCGAGACCTTTGGCATGATCGCCGAGGAGAATGGCGGCGGGCCGTTCCTGTGGACCAGCGTCGCCGAGGAACGCACCAAACTGTGGAAGGCCAGGCACGATGCCTACTGGGCCTCGCTGACGCTGCGGCCGGGCGCCAAGGGGCTGTCGACCGACGTCTGCGTGCCGATCTCGCGCTTTGCCGAATGCGTCACCGAGACCGAGGCCGATATCGCCGAGATGGGCCTGATCGCGCCGATCGTCGGCCATGCCGGCGACGGCAATTTCCACGTGCTGGTGCTGATGGACGTCGACGATCCGAAGGAGATCGCGCTGTCGGAAAAATTCGTCGCGCGGCTCAACATGCGGGCGATCGCCATGGACGGCACCTGCACCGGCGAGCACGGCATCGGTCAGGGCAAGATCGGTTTCATGCGCAGCGAGCTCGGTCACGGCGTCGACATCATGCGCACCATCAAGCTGGCGCTGGACCCGCAAAACATCATGAATCCTGGCAAGATATTGCCGGCTGTGGGGTAGATTAGTCGATGCTTGAAAGCTGGTGTGTGCGCAACCGAACCACCCGCATTTACGTTTTTTCGGCCAGTAGCCTGCTCAATCTGATTTCGACAAACCCCGCACCCATCAGTCCATCTTCCGCAAGGTCTGCTGGAAACACTGGTCTCCGTTCTCTGGTCCCCAGGACGATATCGTCGTCTGAATATCGGACGATCATGTCTGGCAAGATGCTTAGCGCGTCGTGATGGATGAATTCTGGGATAGGCCAATCGGTCCAGTTCCAGCCTACAATCTCTCCAAAGATCTCCCACTTGCCGTCCATGAGATGCAGATCGCCAAATCGCCCGACGACAATAGCTTCAGTTGGCAGAAGATCGCTCACATTGGTATCCGCTGAAAACATTCTTGGTCCGAAAAAATAGCCCAGAAGTATTCGTCCTCGCGGAGCCATTCTCGCCACCAGCCCCCTCGCAAAGCCTCCATCAGGCAGGGGAATACGAAAGACCGAGCCTTCGCGATATGGCAACCGTTTCGCCAACTTCGATCCCCGATCATTTATCGCTGCCAAGCTAGTCCACTGTCGTCTAGGATTGCCAGCAGACAATTTTCTGACTGAGACCGCAACCGAATAGCTCGTCTTGACCGCGCCGTCATTCGGGTCGAGGCTTCTTGCGCGGCAGGTCTGACAAGACAGGCGTTGCCAGCGGAGGAGAACTGTCATGGCCATTTCACGCAAGGAAGAAGCGCGCGCACTGAGTGCCGATGAGAAGGAACTGGTGGAGAAGTCGCATCATCCGGTGGTGCAGGAGCTTTCCGACGTCGACCTTTCCGGACTGGTCAAGCTGCTTCGCGGGCGGCGCGACAAGGCGCAGGCCGAAGCACATCGCCGCCGCCGTGAAATACGCGGCAAGGGCGCGCCGAAGGGCGCTGCCGCTTCAAAGGCCGATGGCGGCTCGCAGGTCAAGCTGGCGGTGCTGGCGATGGCGATGCGGCGGCTCAATGGCGAGGCCGAACGGCGGCGCCAACTGGCGGCCCGCGTTTCACTGGTCGGGAACGCACGCAAGGCGCTGGCGATGAAGCAAAGTGCGCCGGCGGACGGTCCCGCGCACAATTCACGCACGGCTCACAAGGGCATGCGGGCCGTCGCCAACGAGCGGGCGCCGAAGCTGGTCCGGCCGGCGGAACTGGGCCGGCAGCGCAAGGCAGGCAAGGTGGCGCAAGCCAAGCGCGACGCACGCTGATTCCTGCGACAAGGGCTGTCGGCAGCCGCTTTACCGTGCTGCGGGAAGCTGCTGCCGCACGCCCTCGACAAGGGCCTGCAGCATCGGGCGGGTCGGCGCGAAGAATGTCGTGCCGGTCTGCGGTGTCGAGACATCGAGCAGGCGGTCGTAGGCGCCCGGCGGATCGCCGACATACATGCGCTGCAGCATCTTTTCGGTGACCCAGAGATACCTGGAATAGCCGATGAAGTAGGTGCCGAACTCATTCTGCCCGGGCCGGCCGAACGGCATGTTGTCGCGCAATATGTCGTATTCGTTGCCTTCGGCATCCTCGATCGTGGCCAGCGATTTGTGCGATTTGCGCGGGGCTTCGTCATCGTCGATCTCGATGTTGTCGATCTTGGTGCGGCCGATGATCGCCTCCTGCTCAGGCGTCGGAATGCGCGCCCAGGCCTGCATGTCGTGCAGGTATTTCTGGACGACCACATAGGAGCCGCCGGCAAAGTCGCCATCCTCGTCGCCGATCAGCGCCGAGGCCGGCAGGTCGGGGCCGGTCGGGTTGGCAGTGCCGTCGATGAAACCGAGCAGGTCGCGGGCATCGAAATAGCGAAAGCCGGTCACTTCATCGACGACGGTGACATCAGGGCCAAGCCGGTCGAGCAGGATACGCTCGAACTCGAAGCACATGTCGGACCGTTCGGCCCGGATATGGAACAGAAGGTCGCCCGGTGTGGACGGCGCCGAATGGACCGCGCCCTTGATCGGCGCGAACGGTTTCAGTTCCTGCGGCCGCCGGCCGGGGCTGAGCCGATCCCAGAGATCGCGGCCGATGCCGGCAATGCACGACAGGCGGCCGCCAAGATCGCGGAAACCGACAGTCTTGACCAGATCGTCAAGCTCGCCGAGCACGGAACAGACCTTGGCCAGGGCGGGCTGTTCGCCGGCGACGGTGACGACAAGAAAAATCGCCGATTGCGAAAGCGGCGCATCGACGCTCTGCGCGTCGATCGGCACGCGGTCCCAGTTCTTGCCTGACATCTGAAAAATCTCCGCTTTTGCCGGATTTGTTTCAGATCGCCTGGGATGACGCAATACTGGATGAATTGCCTCTTTATCGACACGCGGATGCGGGTAGAGTGCGGCAGAATTTCAATCAACCTGTTCGGAGCTGATGCTCGCACGCCTGTTCGTGATCTTCGGTGGCCTGTTCGTACTGGTGCTGTGCGCGGCGCTGGTGGTTCCGTACTTTGTCGACTGGACAGGCTACCGCGCCCAGTTCGAGCGTGAGGCAAGCGCCATCCTCGGCCGCAAGGTGACCGTGCAGGGCGACGCCACGGCTAGGCTGTTGCCGTTCCCGTCGGTGACCTTCTCCAACGTTGCCGTCGCCGGCGGCCCCAATGGCCAGCCGGCCATGACCGTCGAGACGTTTTCGATGGATGCCGAACTGGCGCCATTCCTGCGCGGCGAGGTGCTGATCTTCGACATGCGGCTGGTGCACCCGAAGGCGACCATCGATATTGCCAATGACGGCACCGTCGACTGGGCGATGCGGCCGTCCTCGCCCTTCGACCTCAACCAGATCTCGATCGAGAAGCTGACGGTGACGGAAGGGCAGATCGAGCTGCGCCATGCCGCCGGTGGACGCAGCCATATCTTTTCCGAGATCAATTCGACCATTTCGGCCAAGTCTCTGGCCGGCCCGTGGCGCATGGACGGCACGTTGCGGCTTGACGGATTGCGCACCACTGTCGCGGCATCGACCGGCAAGGCCGAAGGCACCGGCCAGATGCGGCTGCGGCTGAAGGCCGATCCCGACGCCTATCCGCTGGTCATCGAAACCGACGGCAATGCCGGCATCGCCAATGGTGCCGCCGTCTATTCCGGCCAGTTCAAGATCTCCGGCGCCGATAAGAATTCAGCCCAATTGCGCGGCACCGATGGCGAGACGGTGAAGGTCAGCGCCGGCAAGCCCGATCCGGGCTTTCGCCTGAACGGCAAGTTCTCGCTCGACCACCAGAAGCTTGGCGTCGATGAATTCCGTTTCGAAACCGGGCCACTGGACAATCCCTACACCGCCGAAGGCAAGGCTTCTGTCGATCTCGGCCAGAAGCCTAATTTCGCCATCGAGGCCAATGGCGCGCAGGTGCAGTTCGACGAGGCGGTGGGCGCAGAAGCCGGCACCGGCCTGACGCTCGACCAGCGCATTGCCGGGCTCGAGCAGGCGCTGATCGCTCTGCCGAAGCCGACCATCCCCGGCACCGTCGAGGTGAAGCTGCCGGCTGTGGTGGCCGGCGACACCACCGTGCGTGACGTGCATCTGTCCGCCGAGCCGGCCGAAGGCGGCTGGTCGGTCAAATCGCTGGCCGCGACCTTGCCCGGACGCACCACGCTGGAAGCCGACGGCATGCTCAGCGTCGAGGGCCATTTCGGCTTCACCGGCTCGCTGCTGCTGGCTGTGGCGCAGCCATCCGGTTTTGCCGCCTGGCTGTCGAAAGATGTCGACGAGGCGATCCGCCGTCTGCCCGCGGCCGGCTTCAAGGCCAAGGTCGACCTGACGGAAAAACGCCAGGCCTTCAGCGATCTCGAGCTGATCCTGGGCAAGGCGAAATTCTCCGGCCGCATCGATTCCAGCCAGCCTGACGAAGCCAGGCCATCGGTTCTGATGCGGCTCGAAGGCGGTGAGCTCGACGTCGACGGGCTGGCGGCCTTCGCCTCGATCTTCGTCAGCGACAAGGGCGCCAACCGCTTTGCCGACCGCGATCTCGATTTCCAGATCAAGGCCGGGCCCGTCAGCGCCGGCGGGCTGACCGCCGATACGGTGGATACCGCGCTCAGGCTGCGTGACGGCTTGCTCGAAGTCGACCGGCTGTCGGTCGGCGGATTGGCCGGCGCCTCGATAAGCGCCACCGGCCGGATCAAGGATTTCCCGGCGAGCCCGACCGGCAAGCTCGACGCATCGGTTGTCGCTGTGGACCTCAAGCCGCTGATCGACGTCGCCGCGCAGCATTATCCCGACAATGCGGTGCTGAAGGGACTGGCGAGCCGCGCTGCCGCCTATCCCGACCTGTTCCAGGATGCGCGCGTCGACCTCGTGGCAAGTGCCGCCGACAATGGCGATGGCACGACGGGCCTGGCGGTGAGCGGACAGGGCAACGCCGGCGGCTCGGCCTTTTCGGCTTCGCTGTCGGGGAAGGGCGCGCCGGACAAGCTTCTCGAGGCGCCGGTGACATTGACCTTCAACGCCAAAAACCCGGATGCGACGGCGCTGCTGGCGCTTTACGGCCTGCCGGCGCTGCCGCTCGGCATGCTGGGCGAGGCAACGACCGACATCCAGGCCAAAGGCACATTGGGCGGCGGGCTGGCGACGACTTTCAGCCTTGCCGGCAATGACTTCAAGGCCAGCTTCGAGGGAACCGTTGCCGACACGCCGCAAGGGCCTGCCGCCAAGGGCAAGATCAATCTGGATGCGGCCGACATCGAACCGTGGCTGATGACGTCGGGCATCGGCCTGCCGGGCATGGGGGCAGGCATGTCGACATCGCTTTCGGCGCAGGGCGACTATGGCAATGGGCTGCTCGTGCTGGACAATGTCAGCGGCGCGATCAACGAGGCGGCGGTGTCCGGCGACGTCAACATCGACGCCAAGGACGGCGTGCCACATCTGGCGGGCGCGCTGGCACTCGACGAGCTCGATCTCGATCCGATGGCCGTGGCGCTGTTCGGCGATTCCGCTTTCCTTGTCGAGAAGAATGGCGCCGACAAAAGCGCGAGCGAGAAGGGCGGCTCCTGGCCGGCAGCACCCTTCAGCCAGAAGTCCAGCCTGCCGTTTACCGCCGCTCTCGACCTGACGACGGCGGCGCTTGCCGCCGGACCGTTCGCCACCGCCTATGACGCCGCTTTTTCGCTGAAGCTCGACCAGGAAGGCATCCGCGTTTCGGACCTGAAGGCAAAATTTCTTGGTGGGGCGCTGACTGGACTGTTCGAGTTGAAGAACAATGAGGGCACCGGGCTTTTCACCGGCCAGATGAAGCTGGCGGGCGCCGATCTGGCAACCGTATTGCCAGATACCGGCATTGGCGGCGTCGGCGATTTCTCGACGACGCTGTCGACCAGCGGCAAGTCGGTCGATGCGATGATCGCCGCCCTCTCGGGTTCCGGCACGGCGACGCTCAGGGGTTTGCAGGTGGCGGGCGTCAATCCCGACGCGTTCAACGCTCTGCTGGCCAAGGCGGACGCGATCGGGCGCGACATCGATGCGGCCAAGACCGCTGATTTCGCGCCCGGGATCGCCGCCGATGGCAATTTCCCCGCCGGGAATGCCGACATCGCCTTCACGATCGCCGGCGGCACGCTGAGGGCACCGCCGATCAGCCTCGAAAACCCGGAGGCGACCTTGTCCGCCGATGTCACGGCCGATCTCAATACCAGCACGGTTTCCGCCAAGGGCGCCATTACCTATCGGCCCGGCGATGAGGCGCTGGTCGGCTCCGAGCCGGTCGTCAATTTCACCGCCGAGGGGCCGTTCGGCGCCGTCAAACGGCAGTTCGACAGCGAGCCTTTGGCGCAGTTCCTGACCCAGCGCGCGCTGGAGAAGGAGCAGCAGCGCGTCGAGGCGATGCAGGCGGCGTTGCTGGAGAAGCAACGCCTGCGGCGCGAAGTGCGCTACTATGCGGCACTGCAGGACGCGCGCGACAAGGCCGCCGAGGAACTGCGCCAGCAGGAAGAGGCGGCGCGGCTGAAAGCCGAGGCCGATGCCAAGGCGAAAGCGGAGGCTGACGCCCAGGCGCAGGCTGAAGCGGATGCCAAGGCGAAGGCCGACGCGGAAGCGAAAGCCAAGGCTGATGCCGACGCGAAGGCGAAAGCCGACGCCAAGGCCAAAGCCGATGCCGACGCCAAGGCCGCGGCCGAGCGGCAAGCCGCCGACGCAGCGGCCAAGGCGCAGGCCGAGCAGGAGCGCCAGAAGGCGGAAGAGGCGATGCGCATCGCCACGCAGGAAAAGGCCAGGCTGGAAGCCGAACGCAAGGCCGCCGAACAGGCGCCCAAGATCGAGCCTGCGCCGTTGCCGCAAGCCAACGACAACCCGCCGCCAGCCAAGCCGAAGTCCAATCCGTTCACGATCGATAATTTGTTGAAGTCGTTGCAGTAGCGGTAGGGCGGTTGCGCGAAGCCTTCCCGTTCCGAAATCGTGTCAGAGAACGAGCATCTCGGCACTGTCAGCGACATAGCGGGCGTGGCGGAAATCGCGGATGGCGGCAAGCCTGCCATCCTGCCAGGCCAGCAGGATGAAATAGGCGGGTCGCGCCGTCGGGTCGTTGGGATTGCGGACGAGGATTGCCGGCCTGTCTTCAACGAAGCCGGGTACGAGATGCCAATCCTGCACCTTGGAATAGTTGCCGAAATAGGTGCCGACTTCCTTGCTGCCGTTGAGCCGTGCCCTGGCCACCAGTTCCAGCCGCACCTCTTCAGCCAGCATATCGCGCACCGCGTCGAAATCACGGGCATTGAAGCGATCGATATAGGCGTTGAGCAACTGACGTTCGGCAGCGCTCAGTCTCGGGAGAGGGCGGTCGTCGGGCTCGTGCGCAATCTGGCGCAGCCGGTCGCGGCCGCGATGCAGCGCGGCCTTGACCGCGGGGATGCTGGTATCGAGCGTGGCGCTGATCTCCTGCAGGGAGTAGCCCAGAACGTCCATCATGATGACGCTGCTTCGCTGCGTGACGGGAAGGCGCATGAAGGTATGCAGCCCCGCAGAAGCGGCCTGGCGATCGATGGTGGGATTCGCCGGGTCGACGATCATGTCCAAATCCTCGTCGGAATAGGCCTGTTCGCGGGTGCGGCGGCGCAGGAAATCGAGCGCCGTATTGTGGGCTATGCGAAACAGCCAGCCTTCCGGATTGGCGATCGGGCCGGCACCGGGCAAGGCCTCGATCGCCTTGGCCAGCGCCTCCTGCAACACATCCTCGCCATCGAGGACCGAGCCCGTCATGCGAGCACAGTAGCGGTGCAGCTTGGGGCGCGATTCCCCAAACAGGCGCTCGAAGAGCCCACGCTGGCCGCCGGGAATGGGAATGTTCATGAGCCTCCGTTCTGCGCCTCGTCTGCCTCGATCAGGCATCCAGCATCCGGTAGCTGCCTATCACGGCCATCTCGTCGCGTTGCGGAGATTCGCTGCAGCGATCCCCGAAGCCGCTTTGAAAAGCCTTGAATGTGGCCAGGCCGGTGATGCTATCAGAATGCGCATCGGTTTGCGTTTCGACCAGATGGATGAATGTCCCATCGGCGGCGCGCAACGTCAGGTAGCGGACGCCGTCCGGCGATTTGTCGCGCAATTCCCGGAAAACGGCCTGGATCAGCCGCTCGTTCTCATCGGCTCGTTCGGGCTTCATCTTGTAGCGTATCAGATGGCGTTTCATCGCTGGTCTTCCTCTCGATTGCCTTGCGCGCCCTTTGAGCCTCTCATCGCCTAGACGATGCCGGGAAGCCAAAAGATGCGGGCGCCCGAAAAATAAAAGCTGCCATTCAGCGCAGGATGCCGAAGCGTCACTCGCGGCCCTGATCGAGCAAGCGCCTCAGCATGGGCTCGATGCGCGAAAGCTCGTCGAGATGCGCCGCCGACAGTTCGGCCAGGCGATCGTCGGCGCGTTCGGTCAGCCGCAGCAGCACGCGGCGATGGTCGTCCTTGTCCTGATCGCGCACGACCATGCCGGCTTCACTCAGGCGGTTGACCAGCTCGACGGCGCTGTGATGGCGGATGCGCAGGCGCTCCGCCAGATCGCCGACCGTCATCGGTCCGCCGCCCGGATAACCCTTGATCGCCAGCAAGGCCTGATGCTGGCGCGGCGTCAGCCCGGCGTCTTCGGCCTGCAGCTGGCTGAATTCGAGGAAGCGGCGGATCAGATAGCGAAACTCCGACAGCCGCTGGTAGTCGGCCAATTCGATGGTGGGGCGAGATTTCCTAGGCTGCGTCATTCCCGACATTTGTTCCATTCCGGCCAAAGGCTCAAACGGTTTTGATGGAGAACCAGCTTGAATTTATATCGTGTTACGATACATAGCGAGCCGACACAGCCGGCCGGCGTCTTCGCCGTGCCGCGTATTCGAGATCCGGCCGTCGCCAGAAAGCCCGCCATGAAGCTCTCCGAAAACAACCATCTCAGGGATTTCACCACCGATGCGCGGGTGCTGACCATCGCGACCATCGCCGTGGTGGTCGCCACGGCTGGGCTGTTCGCCTGCATCGTGCTTTTGAAACTGATCCGGCTTGCCACCAACATTGCCTATTTTGGCCAGTTCACGTTCGCCGATCTGAAATTGCAGGATACGTCGCTTGGGCTTGCAGCGGTGGTGGTGCCGGTCATCGGCGCCCTGATCATCGGGCTGATGGCGCGCTACGGCAGCGAGAAGATCCGTGGCCATGGCATTCCCGAAGCAATCGAGGCGATCCTGCTCGGGCGCTCAAAACTCGATGCCAAGGTTGCGATCCTGAAGCCGCTGTCGTCGGCGATCTCGATCGGCTCAGGCGGGCCGTTCGGCGCCGAGGGCCCGATCATCATGACCGGCGGAGCGATCGGCTCGCTGATCGCGCAGATGCTGCCGGTCACCGACAATGAACGCAAGACGCTGCTGGTGGCTGGCGCGGCAGCGGGCATGACCACCGTTTTCGGCACGCCGATCGCGGCCATCATGCTGGCGGTGGAACTGCTGCTGTTCGAATGGACGCCGCGTTCCTTCATTCCCGTGGCGGTTGCGGCGATCATTGCCGAGGTCGAGCGCACCGTGCTGCATCTGCCTGGGCCGATCTTTCCGTTTCAGGGCGGCACGGCGGTCTCGTTCGTCGGGCTTGGCGGCTGGGTTCTGGTCGGCATCTGCGCCGGCCTGCTGTCGGGGCTGCTCACCCAGATGGTCTATGCCTGCGAGGACGCCTTCCAGAAACTGCCCATCCACTGGATGTGGTGGCCGATGATCGGCGGCCTGGTGGTCGGCATTGGCGGGCTGATCGAGCCGCGGGCGCTCGGCGTCGGCTACGACAACATCGCCGACATGCTGGATGGCCGCACGCTCGCGGCCGCCGCGCTGCTGCTGCTGGTGGTCAAGGCCATCATCTGGTCGGTGGCGCTCGGTTCGGGAACATCAGGGGGCGTGCTGGCGCCGCTGTTGATCATGGGTGGCGCAATGGGGGCGGTGCTCGCCGGCATCCTGCCCGCGGCGGATCCGGGCTTCTGGGCCCTGCTGGCGATGTCGGCGACCATGGGCGGCACGATGCGGGCGCCGCTGACGGCGACGTTCTTTGCCGTGGAACTGACTGGCAACACGCATGTGCTGGTGCCGCTGATCGCGGCTTGTGCCGCGGCGCACGCCGTCACCGTGCTCCTGATGAAGCGGTCGATCCTGACCGAGAAGATCGCCAGGCGCGGGCACCATCTCGTGCGCGAATACCGCGTCGACCCGTTCGCGCTGACCAGGGTGCGCGAGGTGATGACGGCGCAGGTCGAGAGCGTGCCGGCGACGATGACGCTGCATGGCGCGGCGGCGTTCCTGACCGCGCCGGAAACCCGGCATCCGAGCTTCCCGGTCATCGACGAGAACAGGCGGGTGCTCGGCCTCATCGATCCGCCGGCGATCCTGCGCTGGCGCCGTGCCGGCAAGCACAGGACGACGACGCTCGGCGACCTGCTTGCCGGAAGCAAGGTGACGCTTGCCTATCCCGACGAGTATCTCGAAGGCCTCTCCGACAAGCTGTTGATGGCCAATGTCTCGCATCTACCGGTCGTGACCCGCGAAAGCCTGCAACTGATCGGCTATGTCGGCTGGAAGGACCTGATGCGCGTGCGGTCGAGGAAACAGGCCGAGGAACGCGACCGTTCGACCTTGCTTGGCTTCGGCACCAGGCGCGGGAGAAAGGCGGACGCGGTCGAAGGCGTCTAGCCCAAGCCAGTTCCGCGCTTCGCCCATTCCAGGACATGAAGCCGCAGCGCCGAGGACAGGTTGGTGTCGCGGGGCCGCGTCTCATCGACTTCGGCGACGAGTGCGGCCAGCGTCAGCTTTCTCGCCGCCGCGATGGCGACGAGGTCGTCATAGAAGGGCTTTTCGAGGGAATAGCTGGTGCGATGGCCGCGAATGGTCACCGAACGCTTTTCGACGACGCTCACGGCCGGAGACTCACTGCCCGAGACTCACTGCTTGTCCTTGCCGGACGGGTCGAGGCGATGGCCGGCGACAAATTTTTCGGCCTTGTCGGCATTCAGCCGGTCGCGTTGCTTGTCCGCCTTGGAACGGCCATGCAGGGCCCGGTTCTGTTCGGCGACACGCGTTTTCTCGTCCCGCGCCTTCTGCTTGCGAGCCTGGCGGAGATTGACGATGTCGGCCATGGCGCGGACCGCGAAGCTATTTCTTGCGGAAGGCGTCGAGCGAAACCACTTCGGCGCCCTTGGCGCCGGCCTCGGTTGCGGCGGGCTTCTTCTCCGGCTCGGCTGCAGCCTTCTTCTCGGCCTTCGGCTTCTTCTCGGAAACGATAGTCAGCGGCTCGGACGCCGGCTGGGCCGGTTCCTCTTCAGGCTGCGCATCGGTCTTGACGTCGAACTCGAGCTCGAAATTCACCGAGGGATCATAGAAGCCACGCACGGCCGAGAACGGGATTTCAAGTTTCTCCGGCACGTCGGAGAAGGACAGGCCAACCTCGAAGCCGGTGTCGGTCACCTTGAGGTCCCAGTACTGGAACTGGATGACGATGGTCATCTGCTCGGGATAGCGCTCGCGCAGGCGCGACGACACGCGCACGCCGGGCGCGCCGGTCAGGAAGGTGATGAAGAAATGATGGTTGCCGGGGAGGCCGGTGCGTGCGACCTCGGCCAGGACCTTGCGCATGACGCCGCGCAACGCCTCCTGGGCCAGAATGTCGTAGCGGATGTGGTCGTCGGCCATGTGGTGGTCGGGTTCCGTTGAATCGTCCGCATAGCTGTAATCAAGCTTGAGCGCGGCGTAAACCTGATATAGCCCACCGTCGCGTCGAAGCGAGGACTATTGCCAACGATTTGATCGGCAAGGCGGCTTTGCGGCAACCGCAAATGTTATGCATTAGCCAGCGCAGTGTGCTTTTTGACGTTGCCCGGGGAAGGGCGCCTGCCAAAAGCGCGCAGGAAGGTGCGCACGCCATTCGTCGCCGATTGCACCACTTCGTCCTCACGCGGCGTGCCGCCGAGCATGAAGGTGGTCTGCAGTTCGGCATTGACCAGGCCGAAGAACTGGCGCGCCGCGACGTCGGGGTCATCGATGGTGAGGTAACCGCCATAGGCGAGGCGGGCGAAGCGGGCGGCGATTGCCGGCCACGTCGTGCCCGGACCCTGTTCGCGCCATTCGGCAAACAGTTGGGGGTAGCGTTCGCCTTCGGTCTGGATCAGCTTGCGCAGGAATTTTCCGTCGCGGTTGCAGATGCAGTTCTGATTCAGGCGCACGGCAAAGCCGATCAAATCCGCTTCGAGATCGCCGGGCTGGTCAGGGAAGGTGGCAATGGTGGCGAAGATGCCGACATTGCAGCGATCCGTGAGGTCGCGCACCACGGCCATGAAGAGCTTTTCCTTGTCGCCATGGTGGTTGTAGACGGTCTGGCGCGAGACGCCGGCCTCCGCGGCGATCAGATCGATATTGGCGCCGGCAAAGCCTTCGCGGCAGAACACGCCGGCGGCGGCGTCGACGATCGACAGGCGCTTGGCCTCATGGCCGCGTGGCGGGAAAGTGTCAGGAGAAACGCTGGCTCTCATCAAAATCTATATAGAGGTGATTGACGATTTAGACAAGACTGTCTAAATTTATGGACATGCGATTAAGAGATTTCGCGCCGGGAGACGACAAGATTCGCTGCTGGAGTGTCGGAACCTCACGGGATGGAACGTCCTAGGTCAGACGTCGCCTGCCGGCGGCAACCAGATTTCGAAAGAAGCCAATATCATGAGTCCCAAATTCCTCCGCATCGCGGTCGTGCTCGGCCTGTTGTCCGCCATCGGCCCCTTCGCGATCGACATGTATCTTCCCGCTTTGCCGTCGATCGGCGCGGATCTGCACGCCGGCACCGCCGCCGTGCAGATGAGCCTGCTGATCTTCTTCCTGTCGATGGGCTTCGGCCAGATCGTCGTCGGGCCGATCTCCGACATGGTCGGCCGCAAGCTGCCGCTCTATGGCGGTCTTGCGCTGTTCATGGTCGGCGGCATCGGTTCGGCAATGGCGCCGACCATCGAGTGGCTGATCGCCTTCCGCTTCCTGCAGGGCCTTGGCGCCAGCGCCGGCATGGCCGTGCCGCGCGCCATCGTGCGCGACTTGCACACCGGCAATGAGGCGGCCAAGCTGATGTCGTTGCTGATGCTGGTGTTTTCGGTGTCGCCGATCCTGGCGCCGCTGACCGGCAGCCAGATCATCGAGAATTTCGGCTGGCGCGCCGTGTTCTGGACGGTGACCGGTGCGGCAGCCCTTGCCACCATCCTGCTCGCGACCTCGCTCAAGGAAACGCGGCCGGCGGCAGAGCGCGTCGGTTCTTCCTTCGGCACTGCGCTTGCCGGCTATCGCTTCCTGATGGGCGACCGCAACTTCCTCGGCCTGGTGGCGATCGCCGGCTTCGGCATTGCGAGCTTCTTCGTCTATCTGTCGAGTTCGTCCTTCATCCTGATCGACCATTACGGGCTGTCGCCTTCGGTCTACAGCGTGTTCTTCTCGATCAACGCGGTGGCCTTCATCGGCATGTCGCAGCTGACGGGACTGCTGGCCGAGCGTTTCGGGCTGCGGCGCGTGGTGCGCGTCGCGGTCACCGGCTACGCCTCGACGATGGTGGTGCTGCTGGCGATCATGGCGACGGGCGTCGACCGGCTCGACGTGATGGCGGCCCTGCTGTTCGTCGGCTACGGCTTCCTCGGCCTGGTCATCCCGACCACCTCGGTGCTGGCTATGGAAGAACATGGCGAGATCGCCGGCACGGCCTCGGCGCTGATGGGCACGCTGCACTTCGCCATCGGCGCGCTCGCAATGGGCGTCGCCGGCGTGTTCTTCGACGGCACGCCGCTGCCGATGGTCGCCGGCATCACGCTCTGCGCGGTGATTTCCTTCACGCTGGCCAAGGTCACGCTCGGCCGTTCGCGCGAGGCGGTCGAAGCGCCGGCGGAATAGGCATTGCCCGCAAGCGCACGAAAAGGCCGGGTTCCCCCGGCCTTTTCATTCCAGCCCTGCCTCGGCCAATACGAAGCGCAACCGTGTCTCGACCGGCGCCAGGGGCAGCGGAACCAGCTCGTAACCCAGCTCCACATAGACGCCGGCCAGCGCATGGTAAGTGCGCTCGGCCTCGTCTGATGTCTGCTTGCGCTCTTGATCCTGCGTGAAAATGCCAGGCCAGGGCGGGGCGATGAACACGCGCGGATTGTAGCGGAAGCGCTTGATGGCGGTGCTGATGTGTTCTGCCACGGGCAGGCCGCTCAGCCTGAGATAGCCGAGCGTGTCCGGCAAGCCGCGATCGAAGAAGACCGGTCCCTTCTGTTCGACCGCGTTCCGATATGAGCGCATTTCCCACGACAGCATGAGTTCGGCGAACAGCGCGCGGTCGCTCCAGGGCAGGGCGGTTCCGCCTATCGAGGACTGATCGCGGATGATGCCGCGCCCGGCTTCGACTGAAGTCGCAAAGCCCGCCCCGCGCAGGGCTTCGATCAAAGTGGTCTTGCCGGAGCCCGGGCCACCGGTCAGCACGAAGAATCGATCGGAATCGTTTTGCATTCTTGTCCATGGAGAAAGAGGCACGCGATGCTTCGCGGCAAATGGGCCGTACGAAGTCCGGACGGCAAAAGACGGCCGTTGCGCGTGACGTGGATTGAGGCAGGGGGAGAAGTGGAGGTTTCTGTTGCCAGGTACCTCCGAACCCCGCCTAGAAGTGCGAACCCCTAGGGCTTGATTTGAAGCTATCGCACTGCATTAAGCAGCGAGACGTGCTTCCGCATAGTTGTCGTTGGCAACTATAAGTTTAGCCCGATGACGGTGGTACAATGCCGGGCAAAAGTACGATCTTTACACCTTCGTCGATCCTATTTCGCCCCCAGCAAAAACCGCTCTGTCGTCAACAGCGGCTTTTGGTGGAGGCGCCGGGTACCGCCCCCGGGTCCGAACGGCTTATTTCATCGCCCATTTATCGCCATAGTCGGTCAAGCCGACAAATCGAATATAGGGGGCGTTCGCCGGAAATGAAAGGCCGGAGTGAGGCTTTGCCCCTGTGTCAAATCGCGACGGCAAGGGTTGACTTGGGCGCGGTCTCAACGGAAGCTTTGCGAGCGGTGAGGAGTTACCGACCTAGCGCACAAGTTGCGAAGCGCGCCACAGCCCTCATCGATCGGATCCGTGGCGCCGACGAGGGGAATTTTTGATGGCCGACTATCTTGCGGATGTGAAGAAATACGACGCGGGCGCCAGCTCCGACGCGGTCGAAAAGATCGTCAAGCATCTGGGCATTGCGCTGAGGAACCGCGATTCCTCGCTGGTATCCTGCACCGACCCGAAGGAGCTCGAGCGCGTCAAGGAGAGCTGGGTGGCCAAAAAGCTCGGCGTCAGCGACGGGGCGAAGGCCGACGCCTCGATCGAGAAGACCTGCAAGGCGATGCACGCCGACAACACCAAGAGCCGCGTGACCTTTTACTACCTGGTGGCCAAGGATCTGGGCAAACTCGGCGCGCTCTGACGATCGCGCGTCAATTTGCGAAGGCCGGCGCCGGCGTTGCGGCCAGCCACTTTCTCCCCGCTCACGCAATGCGCAGGTCCGATTAGCGCCGTTTTGCTGTGTTCGACCGCCGGACTGGTCGCTATAATATGCGCACACTCGAATCGAGCTGGAACCGATGCGCCAATATCTCGACCTCTTGCAGCACGTGCTGGACAATGGCGCCGATCGCGCCGACCGCACCGGCACCGGCACGCGCTCCGTCTTCGGCTACCAGATGCGTTTCGACCTGGCGCGCGGCTTTCCGGTCACCACGACCAAGAAGTTGCACCTGAAGTCGATCATCCATGAGCTCCTGTGGTTCCTGGCCGGCGACACCAACATCAAATACCTGACCGACCACGGCGTCACCATCTGGGACGAATGGGCCGACGAGAATGGCGACCTTGGCCCCGTTTACGGCAAGCAGTGGCGTTCCTGGCCGGACGGCCATGGCGGGTCGATCGACCAGATCGCGGGCCTTCTCAAGGAGATACGCCGCAATCCTCAATCGCGCCGGCTGATCGTTTCGGCGTGGAATCCGGCCGAAGTGGAGGCGATGGCGCTGCCGCCCTGCCACTGCCTGTTCCAGTTCTACGTGTCCGAGGGCCGGCTGTCCTGCCAGCTCTACCAGCGTTCGGCCGACATCTTCCTCGGCGTGCCGTTCAACATCGCGTCCTACGCGCTGCTGACGCTGATGGTGGCGCAAGTGACCGGGCTGAAGCCGGGCGATTTCGTCCACACACTGGGCGACGCGCATCTCTATTCGAACCATTTCGAACAGGCGCGCGAGCAATTGCGGCGCACGCCGAGGGCGCTGCCGACAATGTGGATCAATCCGGAGGTGAAGGACCTGTTCGCCTTTCGCTTCGAGGATTTCCGCCTGGAAAACTACGTGGCCGATGCCTCGATCAAGGCGCCGATCGCCGTCTGAGGGATCTCGATATTCAGGTGATGCCGACCTCATCTGGAGCTCAACATGCCTTGAGCTCGACCCCCGTCAGTCGATGCCGACCATCACGTCCGAGGCCTTGACCACGGCATAGGCCGGCTTGCCCTTTTCGAGCTTGAGATCGGCGACCGCCTCGTTGGTGATCGAGGCGGTGACGACGGCGCCGCCGCCAATGTCGATCCTGACATGCGAAGTGGTGGCCCCCTTGACGATTTCGGTGATCGTCCCCTTGAGCACATTGCGGGCGCTGACCTTCATCGGGCTCTCCATTGCTTTTATGCATGCCGTTCTCGCAAAACCGAGGTCGCTTTTGGGCAACATGCATCAGGGTTTGCCGCTCGTCTTACCAGAACAATCGACGGGGCATGGCGTTTTCGCAAGCCGTCGGGCCTTCCCTTGTTATATTCATGCGGATATATCGATCGACAGGCCTCGCGCCGCACGGATTTCAACCAGGGAGAGTTTTCGATGACGCGCAAAGGTTTCGGGTTGAGGGCGATCGCCATCGGCGGTCTTGCGGCGACGTTGATGGCTGCGGTGCCGGCAGCACATGCGCAAGACAAGGTCGTGGTGTTTGCCGCAGCCAGCCTCAAGGACGCGCTCGATGCGGTGAACAAGGCCTGCGAGGCCGATGTCGGTGAGGCCGCGACTGTCTCCTATGCGGCAAGCTCGGCACTGGCCAAGCAGATCGAGGGCGGGGCGCCGGCCGACGTCTTCATCTCGGCCGATCTCGACTGGATGAAATATCTTTCCGACAAGAAGCTGACCAAGCCAGACACCGAGGTGAAGCTGCTCGGCAACGAGATCGTGCTGGTGGCGCCGAAGGATTCGAAGGTCGAGGCCAAGATCGAGAAGGGTTTCGACCTCGCCAAGCTGGTCGGCGACGGCAGGCTCGCCATGGGCGACATCAAGGCGGTGCCGGCCGGCAAGTACGGCAAGGCGGCACTGGAATCGCTCGGCGTCTGGTCCTCGGTCGAGGGCAAGGTGGCGCAGGCCGAGAATGTGCGCGCCGCACTCAAGCTGGTTTCGACAGGCGAGGCCGCTCTCGGCATCGTCTATGCCACCGACGCGCATGCCGACAAGGGCGTCAAGGTGATCGGCACCTTCCCGGAGGATTCGCATCCGCCGATTATCTACCCGGTTGCCCAGACCGCCGATTCGAAGGACAAGGATACGACGGCTTTCCTGAAATGCCTGAAGTCCGCCAAGGCCGGCGCGCTCTTCAAGGAACAAGGTTTTACCGTGCTCACGCCGAGCAACTGAACAGGGCCCGATAGCGCAATATGACCTGGCTGGTGGACCTCACTCCCGACGAATGGAATGCGGTCCGGCTGTCCATCAAGGTGGCGACCGTGGCGATGCTCGCCAGCCTGCCGCCGGGCATAGCCATCGCGCTGCTGCTTGCCCGCGGACAATTCTGGGGCAAGACGCTGCTCAACGGCGTGGTTCATCTGCCGCTGATCCTGCCGCCTGTCGTGACCGGCTATCTCCTGCTTTTGACGTTTGGCAAGCGCGGTCCGGCCGGCGCCTTCCTGGCCGAGCATTTCGGCATCGTCTTCTCGTTTCGCTGGACGGGTGCGGCGCTGGCCTGCGGTGTCATGGGCTTTCCGCTGATGGTGCGGGCAATCCGGCTGTCGATCGAAGCGGTGGACCGCAAGATGGAGGCGGCCGCGGGAACGCTTGGCGCCAATCCTTTGTGGGTGTTCGCCACCATCACGCTGCCGCTGATCCTGCCCGGGCTGATCGCGGGCGCCATCCTGGCCTTCGCCAAGGCGATGGGCGAGTTCGGCGCGACCATCACCTTCGTCTCCAACATCCCCAACGAAACGCAGACGCTGCCCTCGGCGATCTACACTTTCACGCAGGTGCCGGGCGGCGATGAGGGGGCATTGCGGCTGACATTGATCTCGGTCGTCATCTCGATGGCGGCTTTGGTCGCCTCGGAAGTGCTGGCGCTGCGGGTCGGGCGGCAAATGGACATCGAATGAGCGTCCGCGTCGACATCGGCCATCGGCTCGGCGATTTCGCCATCGAGGCACGCTTCGAGAGCGCCGGGCGGCTCACCGCGCTGTTTGGGCCGTCAGGCTCCGGCAAGACCACGCTCATCAACATGATCGCCGGGCTGATCCGGCCCGACAAGGGCCGCATCGAGGTGGAGGGTCGTGCACTGGTCGACACCGATGCCGGCATTTTCGTGCCGAAGCACAGGCGCCGTATCGGCATGGTGTTCCAGGACGCGCGCCTGTTTCCACATATGAGCGTGGCCGGCAATCTGCGTTACGGCCGCTGGTTCACGCCGGCCAAGGAGCGCTACGCCGACATGGATGCCGTCGTCGACCTGCTCGGCATCGGCCCGCTGCTCAACAGGCGCCCGGTGAAGCTCTCGGGCGGCGAGAAGCAGCGCGTGGCGATCGGCCGGGCGCTGCTCGCCAGCCCCAGGCTGTTGCTCATGGACGAGCCGCTGGCCTCGCTCGACGAGGCGCGCAAGGCCGAGATCCTGCCCTATATCGAACGGCTGCGCGATGAGACGAAGATCCCGATCGTCTATGTCAGCCATTCGGTCGCCGAGGTGGCGCGGCTGGCCAGCGACGTGGTGATGCTGGCGCAAGGCAAGGTTGTTGCCAGCGGTCCGACCGATGCGGTGATGCAAAGGCTCGACCTGCTGCCGGCGGAAGAGCGCGGCGAGGGCGGTGCGGTGCTGGACACCAAGGTGCTGCGCCACGACGAGATTTTCGGCATGACCGTGCTCGTCTCGGCCGCCGGTGAGATCCGCGTGCCGCGTCTGGCGATGAAAGCCGGGGCTCCCGTGCGTGTCCGCATCCGGGCCCGTGATGTTATGATCGCCGCGGAGAAGCCGACAGGCCTCAGTGCGCTCAACATCCTGCCTGGCACGATCGTTGCGATCCGCCCGGGCGAAGGGCCGGCGGTCGAGGTCGACATCGATTGCAATGGCGCAACGGTGCTCGCCCGCATCACCGAACAGTCGCGGCAGGCGCTGGAATTGCGGCTCGGCGGCAAGGTTTTCGCTGTGGTCAAGACAGTGAGTTTCGACCGGGCCAACACCGGCGCCGGCCTGCCGCTCGAGGTCGATGGCTGACAGAAGCGGCGTTCGCCGCTATATTGATTTGGAATAACGGTATCGCTGAAGTGGCTTCGGCAGGAGTCCTGGCGACCGCGGAGGAGCAAAGATGCCATCGCTGAGCTTGCGGATAAATCTCGATCCCGACGGGCGGATCGGTCCGGGCAAGATCGAGCTTCTGGAGCAGATCGCCACCTTCGGCTCGATCTCGGCCGCCGCGCGCGGCATGGAGATGTCCTACAAGCACGCCTGGGATCTGGTGGAGGACATGAACCGGGTGTTCGGCAAGCCGCTGGTCGCCGCGCAGACCGGAGGCCGCAAGGGCGGCGGCGCGCAGCTGACGGCCATTGGCCTGGCGGTGGTCAGCCGTTTCCGCGCCATCGAACGTGCGGCCACTGCGGCAGCGGCGACGCATATGGATGCGCTGCAGGCGGAGATCGATGCGGGCTGAGAGGCGGGGGCGGTAGGGCAGTAGGGCAGTAGGGCAGTAGGGATTGCGGCCCAACTCTTCGCCGTCGGAGATTTTCGTTTCCAAATCTGCCTTAACGCGCGTCTAAGTTAGAATTTCACTGCCTACTGCCTATTCTTCCGGCTTGCGCAGCAGATAGGTGTCCATGATCCAGCCCTTTTGCCGGCGGGCTTGCTCGCGGACCTTTTCGATCTCGGCGCCGACATCGCCGAGGCGACCGGAGACGATGATCTCGTCCGGCGTGCCGAGATAGGCGCCCCAATGGATGATGACATCCGGGTCGGCGACTGTGTTGAAGGCGCATTTGCCGTCCAGCATGACGACTGTGCTGCCGGCATTGCTGGCCAGACCTTCTTCGGTCAGCCTGCGGCCGGTGGTGACCAGGAACGAATCGCCGATGCGGTTCAGTGCCATTTTGTGGCTGGCGGCAAGCGCCTGGATGGCGGTGATGCCGGGGATGACTTCCAGTTCGAAGGCGACATTGTTCCTCAGGCGCACGCGCTCGAGGATGCGCAGCGCGCTGTCGTAGAGCGAAGGATCGCCCCAGATCAGGAAGGCGCCGCAGCCATCCTCGGCGATCTCGTCGCGGATCAGGGCTTCGTAGATGGCAGCGATGGCTTCGTGCCAGTCGTCGACAGTCGAGCGGTAGGAAGACGTCGGTTCGGCGCGGACCGGCACGTCGAATTCGACGCGGCGCGATTTCGGGTTGCTGACGAAGCGGTCGCAGATCTCGCGCCGCAATTCGGCAAGGTCGTTCTTCTTGGCACCCTTGTCGGGGATGAACAGCACATCGGCACGGTTCAAGCCTGATATGGCCTGAACCGTCATGTGGTCGGGGTTGCCGGCGCCGATGCCGATGACGAGAAGCTTGCGCATGGGCCGAACTCCTGCCCGATCGGAAGCTGTTAGTCCAGACCGCCAGCATGTCCAGGCCGGTGTGGCGTAGTCACGCAAGTGGAAGGGCTTTGAAACGCCGCATTGAAACGGCTAGGGTCGTCGGGGCATTCTTGCCGAGGGGGCTTCGATGTTGCAATATGTTCTGACTGCGGCGCTGGCGCTTTCGACGGCACCCGCATTGGCCAACGATTCGGTTGCCGAGCTTGGCACAGGCGGCTTGATCCTGTCGCGCAGCGATGCGGTCGCGATGCAAAGCGAGGATCTCTTCATCTCGCCCGACAAGGTCACGGTCGACTACGTCTTTCACAACAACACCGACAAGGATGTCGACGCGATCGTCGCCTTCCCGATGCCCGATATCTCGGGCGACCCCGAAGAAATGCCGGCCATCCCCGAAAACCAAAGCGACAATTTCCTCGGCTTCGAGGTGACGATTGATGGTGTCGCGGCAAAGCCTCAACTCGAGCAGAAGGTGTTCGCGCTCGGCATCGACATCGGTGCCGATCTCAAGGCGCAGAATGTGCCGTTCAACCCGTTCGGCGATGCGGCCAAGGCGGCATTGGCGAAGCTGCCGCAAGCGGTGGCCGAGGACTGGGTCAACCGCGGCATCATCATCGAGGACACCGCCGATGACGGCAGCGGCATGAAATCCTCCTATGCGCCGTTCTGGCAATTGCGCTCGACCTACTGGTGGCGCTCGACCTTTCCGGCCAACAAGGACGTTCACGTTTCCCATCGCTACAAGCCGAGCGTCGGCGGCACGTCGTCGGTCAGCTTCTTCTATGACGGCCAGTTCCAGGGGCAATATGCGACATACAAGACCCGCTACTGCATGGACGACACGTTCGAGAACGCGGTGCGCAAGGCGGCGAAGGACAATCCGGAAGGCTATCCCAAATATTATGAAAGCCGCATCGCCTATATACTGACCACCGGCGGCAACTGGGCGGCGGGCACCATCGGTAAGTTCAAGCTGACCGTCGACAAGGGCAATCCGAAAGACTTGGTCTCGTTCTGCGGCGACAATGTCAAAAAGGTCGGGCCGACGAGTTTCGAGATGACCGCGAACGATTTTTACCCAGAGCACGACATCGATATCCTGCTGCTCGAACCGTCGGACAGCAATGGCGGGGACGCGAACTGATGCATGTGGCAATCTACGTCGCCATTGCCGAGAACGGCGTGATCGGGCGGGATGGCGGACTGCCATGGCGGCTCTCCACCGATCTCAAGCGCTTCAAGGCCGACACGATGGGCAAGCCCATCATCATGGGCCGCAAAACCTATGAAGGCATAGGCCGTCCGCTGCCGGGCCGGCTCAACATCGTCGTCACCCGTGACAAGAGCTGGCGCGCCGAGGGCGTCGAGGTGGCGCATACGCTGGAGGCCGCGATTCAGCTGGCAACGGTGCGCGCGCGCTGCATGGCCGGCATCGACGAGGCCTGCGTGATCGGCGGCGGTCAGATCTATGCCCAGGCGCTGCCGCTGGCCGACAGGCTGCACGTCACCCATGTGCTGGCCGCCGTCGACGGCGACGCGCATTTCCCGCCGATCGACGCCGAGACATGGCGCGTGGTCAGTTCGCAGGGGGTTCCGGCCGGGGAAAAGGACAGCCACGCAACACGCTATTCGGTTTATGAGCGCCGCCGCCCGATACTTTGATAGACAAAAAGTGCATTGAAGGACGACAAAGGGTCGCTACCGGCCCAAAACGGATGATGTCGGCGGCGCATCGCGTTGAAAGCGTGCTGTGGCGTCCCTATAGAAGAACAACACTGGATTTGCGCCGTAACTCCGGCGCTTGAGGGAATTCCAAGCGAAAGGACGTTCATGCCCTGGAACGACAAGAGTGGCGGAGGCGGCGGCCCGTGGGGCGGCGGCGGTAACAATCAGGGGCCTTGGGGGCAGGGGCCCAAGGGGCCAAGCGGCCCACAGGGCTCGCCCCCGGACCTCGAAGACATTATCCGCCGCGGCCAGGACCGGCTGCGGCGCGCTCTGCCCGGCGGCGGTGGCGCCAGTCCGGCAGTGTTCGGGCTGATTGCCGCGGTGCTGGTCGTTCTGTGGGCATTCCAGGCGGTCTATACGGTGCAGCCCGACGAGGTCGCCGTCGAATTGCGTTTCGGCAAGCCGAAGCCCGAACTCTCACAACCTGGCCTGCATTTCCATTGGTGGCCGCTTGAAACCGTCGAGACGGCCAAGATTTCCGAGCAGCTCGTCGACATTGGCGGCGGCAACACCAGCGGCAACGGCCTGATGCTGTCGGGCGACCAGAACATCGTCAACGTGCAGTTTTCGGTGGCCTACCAGGTCTCCGATCCCCGGGCCTATCTGTTCGACGTCTCGGATCCGGACGGCATGCTGCGGCAGGTTGCCGAAAGCGCCATGCGCGAAGCCGTCGGCCGCCGGCCGGCACAGGATATCTTCCGCGACGACCGCCAGGGCATAGCGGCGTCGGTGCGAGAAATCATCCAGTCGACGCTGGACGGCTACAAGGCCGGTCTCAACGTCAACGCCGTATCGATCGAGGATGCAGCGCCGCCACGCGAAGTGGCCGATGCGTTCGACGAGGTGCAGCGTGCCGAGCAGGACGAGGACAAGTTCGTCGAGCAGGCCAACCAGTATTCCAACCAGAAGCTCGGCCAGGCGCGCGGCCAGGCGGCACAGATCCGCGAAGACGCGGCCGCCTACAAGAACCGTGTGGTGCAGGAAGCCGAAGGTGAGGCCCAGCGCTTCATCTCGGTCTATGACGAGTACGCCAAGGCGCCGGATGTAACCCGCAAGCGTCTCTATCTGGAAACCATGGAGAGGGTTCTGAAGGACTCGAGCAAGGTCATCGTCGAGCAGGGCAACGGACAAGGTGTCGTGCCCTATCTGCCGTTGCCGGCATTGCAGGCGAAACCGCTGGCTCCGGCCGCGCCTGCCGCGAACACGGGAGGTACACAGTGATGGCCAACCGTCTTCCCATTTTCGTCGTCATCGCGGCGGTCGTGCTTTTCCTGATCTATTCCTCGGTCTTCGTGGTCAATGCGCGCCAGCAGGCGCTGGTGTTGAGGTTCGGCGAGATCGTCGACGTCAAGACCGAGCCCGGCATCTATTTCAAGGCGCCGTTCTCGTTCTTCGACGCCGATACGGTGCAACTGATCGAGAACAGGGTGCTGCGCTTCGACCTCGACAACATCCGCGTCCAGGTGTCGGGCGGTAAGTTCTATGAGGTCGATGCCTTCATCGCCTATCGCATCTCGGATCCGCGCGTCTTCCGTGCCGCCGTGTCCGGTCAGATCGAATTGGCCGAGGCGCGGCTGAGGACGCGTCTCGACGCTGCCTTGCGCCGCGTCTACGGCCTGCGCGACTTCGAGGCGGCACTCTCGGAACAGCGTGCCGTGATGATGCGTGAGGTGCGCGATCAACTCCGGCCCGACGCCACCTCGCTCGGCCTGCAGATCGAGGATGTCCGCATCCGCCGCACCGACCTCACGGCCGAGGTTTCACAGCAGACCTACGATCGCATGAAGGCGGAACGTCTGGCCGAGGCCGCCCGGCTCAGGGCACGCGGCAACGAGGCGGCACAGCGCATTACGGCGCGCGCCGATCGTGAAGTGGTCGAGATCGTTGCCGAAGCGCAGAAGGAATCCGAGATCCTGCGCGGCGAGGGCGAAGCCCAGCGCAGCGCTACCTTCGCGGACGCCTACAAGCGCGACCCGGCCTTCTTCGACTTCTACCGGTCGATGAATGCCTACGGCACGGCGCTGGACAACACCGGGACGACCATGGTGCTGTCGCCGAGTTCGGAGTTCTTCCGCTACTTCCGCGATCCCGATAGCAAGGAAGGGCCGGCGAAACCGGCGGCAGCCGCCGCACCGGCAACGGCGCCCGCCGCGCCGACGACACAACCCAGCACCGGCCAGAAATAGCGGGTGCAGGACTTTTTCGCGGCGATAGGCCTGGTCCTCGTCATAGAGGGCCTGGTCTATGGCGGCTTTCCCGGCTTCGCGCGGAAGCTCGCCGGCGATGTCCTGTCGATGCCGGAGAACGCATTGCGGATCGCCGGGCTGGTCGCGATCGCCATCGGTGTCGGCATCGTCTGGCTGGTGCGGGGCGGATGAGATGGCCGTTATTCGTCCGCGGCAAAACGGAGGATTAATCCTCTGCCGATAGTCGTAGCCGCAAACGTGCCGTATTTTTTGCCAACATAGCGCAACGCGGTGTTTTCGCCGTTGCGCTTTCTCTTTCAGAAAGACCGGGAGGCTTCTCGATGACATCCACACTCCTTTTGCGCGCGGCGCGGCGGACCTTCATCGCCGGCACGGCAGCGCTGCTCGTCGGCACCGTCGCCGTCCCGTCCTTCGTGGCGCCGACCTTCGCGGCCGATGGGCCTGCTTCGGTGGCTGACCTGGCGCAGGGCGTGCTCGGCGCGGTGGTCAACATCTCGACTTCGCAGACGGTGAAGGGCACGGAGGGGCCAGGCGCGGTGCCGATGCCGCAGCTTCCCGAGGGCTCGCCATTCCAGGATTTCTTCGACGATTTCTTCAAGAACCGCGGCGGCGACAAGGACAATAGCGCGCAGAAAGTGCAGTCGCTGGGATCCGGTTTCGTCATCGACGCCGAGCAAGGCATCGTCGTCACCAACAATCACGTGATCGCCGACGCCGACGACATCGAGGTCAACTTCTCCGATGGCGTGACGCTGAAGGCGACGCTGGTCGGTACCGACACCAAGACCGACGTCGCGGTGCTGAAGGTCGATCCGAAAGGCCACAAGCTGACCGCGGTGAAGTTCGGCGATTCCACCAAGATGCGCGTCGGCGACTGGGTGATGGCTGTCGGCAATCCGTTCGGCCTCGGCGGCACGGTGACGGTCGGCATCGTGTCGGCGCGCAACCGCGACATCAATTCCGGTCCCTATGACGATTTCATCCAGACCGACGCGGCGATCAATCGCGGCAATTCGGGCGGACCGCTGTTCAACAGCGCCGGCGAAGTCATCGGCATCAACACCGCGATCATTTCGCCGTCCGGTGGCTCGATCGGCATCGGCTTCTCCATTCCCTCGCAGCTTGCCGCGGGCGTCGTCGACCAGTTGCGTCAGTTTGGCGAGACGCGGCGCGGGTGGCTCGGCGTGCGCATCCAGCCGGTGACGGACGACATCGCCGAAAGCCTCGGCATGGCGACCGCCAAGGGCGCGCTGGTCGCCGGCGTCATCAAGGGCGGCCCGGTCGACAACGGCACCATCCAGGCCGGTGACGTCATCATCAAGTTCGACGGCAAGGACATCCATGAAATGCGCGACCTGCCGCGCGTCGTCGCCGAAAGCCCCGTCGGCAAGGCCGTCGACGTGCTGATCGTGCGCAAGGGCGTCGAGCAGACGGTGAAGGTGACGCTTGGCCGGCTCGAGGATGGCGAGAAGCTTGCCAGCGGCGAGAACGGCAACACCGACCAGGACAAGGGCAACAAGGCTCCGGCCGTTTCGACCGCCTCGGTGCTCGGCATGACCGTCGGCGAACTCAATGACGAGACGCGCAAGAAGTTCAGCATCGCCGCCGATGTCTCCGGCGTCGTCATCACCGACGTGGCCAAGGATTCGGCCGCCGCCGAACGCGGCATACAGCCGGGCGAGGTGATTACCGAGATCGCGCAGGAATCGGTCGCCACGCCCAAGGACGTCATGGACCGGATCGGCGCGCTGAAGGAGCAGGGCCGCAAGAACGCGCTCCTGATGCTGGCGTCGAAGACCGGCGAGTTGCGCTTCGTGACGATCCGGATGGATTGAGATTTCAATCCGGCGATTTTCAAAAAGGCGGATAGAGCATTTCACACGGAAACGGTGAAATGCTCTATGCTTTTGTTTTGAAGCAATTCCCAAGGGAAAGCGCTATGCGCTTTTCCCGGGAAAACCGCTTCGCACTTTTCCTGGAATTGCTCTAACCGGCCGCCTTTTTTCTTGCCTGCCAGTCCTCGTCTGAAAGCCTGTAGAGCACATGCCGCTTGAGCTTTGGATGGCTGTCGGGAATGCCGGGATGGTCGAAGTCGGCCGCCGGATCGGCTGTCATGCCGAGGCGTTTCATGACGGCGGTCGAGCGGTGGTTTCCCGCGACCGCGAAGGAGACGATCTCTTCGACGGCCAATGTTTCGAAACCGTAAGCCAGCCAGGCTTGCGACGCCTCGGTGACATAGCCCTTGCCCCAGAATTCGGGCGCCAGCCGCCAGCCGATCTCGATGGTGCCGGCGGGCAGGACGTCGATATCCTCTGTTCCAGACAGGCCGACAAAACCGATGCACTCGCCCGTGGCGGCAATCTCGGCCGCGGCGAAGCCATAGCCGTCCTCATCGATCCATGCGCGGACCTCGTCCATCTTGGCGTCCGCGGCGGCACGGTCACGACGGAACGGGAAGAATTCCATGACGCGCTCGTCGGAATTGATGCGATGGAAGAGCTCGCGGTCACGCTCTTCCCAATTGCGCAGGATGAGGCGTTCGGTGCGCATGGGTTTCATTTGACGAACTCTTCCTGGCGATAGCCCTGCAGATAGAGCAATGCGGTGAGGTCGCCATGGTCGATGCGAACCTTGGCCTGCGCCGCCACGGTCGGCTTGGCATGCAGCGCGACGCCGGTGCCGGCGAGGCGGATCATGTCGAGGTCGTTGGCGCCATCGCCGACGGCGATGGCGTCGGCTGGCGTCAGGCCAAGGCGTGCGGATATTTCGAGCAGCGCGTCGGCCTTGGCAGCGCGGCCGAGGATCGGCTCGCCGACCAGGCCAGTAAAGCGCCCATCCTGTTCGAGCAGGCGGTTGGCGCGGTTCTCCTGAAAGCCGAGCATGGCCGCGATGCGGGTCGTGAACACTTCGAAGCCGCCCGAGACGAGCGCCGCCCAGGCGCCATTAGCAAGCATGGTCTGCACCAGCGTGCGGCCGCCCGAGGCCAATGTCAGCCGATTGGCGACGATGCGGTCGACGATGGCGGCTTCGAGCCCCTTCAACAGCGCGACGCGTTCGCGCAGGGCCGGCTCGAAGGCGATCTCGCCGTTCATCGATCGCGCGGTGATCGCCGCGACGTGCTCCTTGAGGCCGATCTCGTCGGCCAACTCGTCGATGCACTCCTGGTCGATCATGGTCGAATCCATGTCGGCGATGAGGATTTTCTTGCGGCGCGTTTCGGCCTGTTGGACAATCACGTCGACCGGTTCCGCGGCCAATGCGGCACGCAGGGCAGCTGTGGTATTGGCGGTGTCGGCCGCTTGCGGCAGGGCTAGATCGCAGGCAATGCCTTCGGCCAGCCAGACGACAGTGCTTGCGCCCACCGACCGCGAGGCCATATTCGCAAGCGACGGCGATACTGCGCGGTCAGCGGGACGGGAAACAAGCGTGGCAATGAGCGGCATAGAGGATTCCGGCACGGATGCGGGCGAAGGTCGCGTGAAGAACGCGATCCTGATAGCCGGGCCGACCGCCAGCGGCAAGTCGGCATTGGCGCTCGACCTGGCCGAACGCGCAGGCGGCGTCATCGTCAACACCGATTCCATGCAAGGCTATTCGGTGCTCGACGTGCTGACCGCCCGCCCGGAGCCGGCCGACCTCGCACGCGTGCCGCATTTTCTCTACGGCCACGTCCAACCCGCGACCGCCTATTCGACGGGCGCGTGGCTGCGCGACGTGATGAAACTCATCGACGATGGCGAACTGTCGCGGCGGCCGGTCTTCGTCGGCGGCACCGGCCTCTATTTTCGCGCGCTGGCCGAGGGTATTTCGGAAATGCCTGACATTCCGCCGCGCATCCGCGACCGCTGGCGCTACGAGCTGAAGGAGCAAGGCGCGGTCAAGCTGCACGGCCTGCTGCTGCGCGAGGATTCGAGAGCCGCCATGCAGCTCAAGCCAACTGACAGCCAGCGCATCGTGCGGGCGCTCGAAGTGCTCGACGCCTCCGGCCGATCGATCCTGGAATGGCAGGCCGAGCGCGGCCGGCCGCTCATCGACAGGCAGACGGCGCGTTTCCTGGTCATCGAGCCGGATCGGGCCGCGCTGGTCGATCGCATCGAGAGGCGCTTCGACCAGATGCTGGACAAGGGCGCGCTGGAGGAAGTCAGGCAGCTTGCGGCCCTTCGCCTTGATCCGGATCTGCCGGCAATGAAGGCGATCGGCGTTCGCGACCTGCAGGCGGCGATGGCTGGAGAGTTGAGCTTTGCCGAAGCAATCGAGCGCGCCAAGATTGCAACCCGACAATACGCCAAGCGGCAGGCGACCTGGTTTCGCCACCAGCTGGGGCCGGAATGGCATAGATTGCGCCCCGGTGACAATCTCGAAACCACGATCCAAACACTTGTTGCTAATGCAACTTAAAAAGTTGACCATGACGGAAGGGTTCGCGCCGAAGTTGCCGGGATTAACGCTCCGTAAGGCGGTCCGTGCCATAAGGTCGATGGGCACTTTTCCATTGGGGAGCAGATGCGTTTCCATAAGGCGGAATCCGCTTTTTTCGTCTTTATTTTCGTGATCCTGGCCGCTGGCCTGGTGACGCTGCACGCCTATGGGCTCTTGCAATCCTTCGCCACGGAACTCCATACGCAGTCGGGCCTGGACAAGGTCATCTACCTCAACAAGCTGTTGTTCGCGACCGGGGTGCTGCTTGCGACCGCGCTGTTTTTCGGCATCTTCTTCATCTATCCGCTGATCCGCAAACAGGCGACGGAAGAAGGCAAGCTGCGCGCCATGACGGTTTCGCTCAGCGCTCGCTCCGAAACGCTCGAGCACGCCGCGCTGACGGACAGCCTGACCGGCATGCAGAACCGACGCTATTTCGACGATGCGCTTAAGGAATATCTCGAGGAGTTCCGCCGCATCGAAAAGCCGGTCGGGCTGATGATCCTCGATCTCGACCATTTCAAGCAGGTCAACGACACGCACGGCCACGATGTCGGCGACGAGGTCCTCAGGGCCGTCGCCAGCTGCCTCAAGGACATGACACGTTTCCACGACGTGGTGGCACGGCTGGGCGGCGAGGAGTTTGCCGTGGTCACGCCCAACATGGAGGCGGAGTTGCTGGCCAAGTTCGCCGAGCGCATCCGCAAGGCGGTAGCCAACATGTCGATCCTTTCGGGCAACGTCCGGCTCAAGATCACCACCAGCGTCGGCCTTGCCGTCTGGGACCGCAAGGAAACGGCCGAGGAGTTCTACCGCCGCGCCGACCGCCAGCTCTATGAGGCGAAGAGGCAGGGCCGCAACCGCGTCTGCGCCTAAAATCCCGAAGAAGAATTCATGAGGCCGGTTGCCTGACGCGGCTTTCTCGACTTCCGGTGCTCACGGACTGAATGTCCGCTCCGCTCCGGCTTCTCGAAAACCGCGCCATTCAATCCGGCCTGATGAATTCCCTTTCGGGATTTACCCAAGCTGGTTCGACGTCGAGCCTTTCGAAGCTGGTGCCGCTCTTCGTCAGAAAGTTGCAGGCTCAGTCGTTCTGGGGGCGCAGGCCGAATGTGGCGGGCTTTAGGCCGTAGCGCATGTCGAAATCGTCGTCTGCTTGCGCGCGGCCGGTTGCCGGCTTGCGGTAGTCGGGATCGCCGGCCTGGCGGCCGGAATCGACCACTTCGGCGAAGGCCATCGCCTGCGGCGTCGGTTTCGGCACGTTGCGCAGCCGCTCGACGATCGCCACCAGGTCGACATCATCGCCGGCCTTTGGCGACTCGATCTGTTCGCGCTTGGCCGCGCCGGGAAGCAGGTGGCTGGGCAGTCTTTCGAATTTCAGCCGCATGGTCGTCGCCACGCCTTCGCCGAAGGCGATGGCTTCGCGCTGTCCCATGGACGACAGGAAGGCAAGCGTGGAGGCGGAGGAGTCGGCGATGGCCGAGCGGATGATCGCCTGGTCCTGCTCGTTGGCGAGCCGCATGGCGAAGAAGGTCGAACATTGCGACAGGATGGTCGGGTCAAGCTCGCCGGGGCGCTGCGTGACGACGCCGAGATAGCAGCCATATTTGCGGCCTTCCTTGGCGATGCGCGACAGCGCGTGCCTGGTCGGCGCGAAGCCGAGACGCGGATCGGCCGGCATATAGCGATGCGCTTCCTCGCACAGCAACAGCAGCTGCAGCTTGCCCTCGCTCCACAGAGCGAGGTCGAAGGCCAGGCGCGCCAGCACCGAACAGACGGAGTTGACCACTTCGGAAGGCATGCCGGCCATCTCGAAGCAGGTCACCGGCCGGCCGTGATGCGGCACGCGGAAGATGTTGCCGATCGTCTCGTGGATGGTGTCCTCGATCAGGCGCGAACTGAACATGAAGCGATAGCGCGGATCGGCGGACGCCGATTCGATGCGCGTCTTCAGCGATTTGAGCGTCGGGCGCTCGTTCTTGCTTTCGAGCATGCCCATGCGCTCGTCGATCTGCTTGAGCAGATCGGCGATGCGGTAAGGCACCGGCGTATCGGCGGTCAGGGCATCGTTGCCGCGCCTGATATAGGCGCCTGAATTCGGGTTGCGGTAGAGGCTCTTGGCCAGCGGAATGAGGTCGCGCAGCGCGTCGATCTCTTCCGGCACCGTTTCACGGCCGCGAAACAGCACCTCGGCGAATTCCTCGAGCCTGAACATCCAGAACGGCAGGTCGAGCGTCTTGGAATCGACCTTGACGCAATATTCCGGCAGCGACGCCGCGAATTCATTGTGCGGGTCGAGGATCAGGATGCGCAGATCGGGGCGCGCTGCGATCGATTTGCGCAGCAGCAGCGAGACGGCGGTGGACTTGCCGACGCCGGTGGTGCCGACAATGGCGAAATGGCGCGCCAGCGTGTCGTCGATGGCGATGTTGGCGGCGATCGCCTCGTCCTGCGACAGCGAACCGATGGTGATGGAATGGCGGCCGGCGAGATCGTAGACGGCCTGCAGGTCGCGGCTGCGGATGCGGTGCGCGATCGCGCCGATATGCGGATAGGCGGTGATGCCGCGGTCGAAGACCGGCTTGGCGCCGGGCTCGGCACCATCGCGCACTTCGCCGATCAGCTCGATGCTGACCTCGATGGCGTTCTGGCCTTCATTGCTCCAGGCGCGGTCCGACTTGCCGATGCCATAGACCAGGCCAACGGTTCGCGTCGTGCCCAAATTGATGGAGATCATCTTGCCGACCGTCCAAAGGCCGGTCACCGCGCCGTCGACGTCATCGGCATAGGCGGCGATCGTGGCGCGCGCGCCGTCGCATTGCACGACATTGCCCAGAATGCGCCGGTCGTTCTGCTCTGCGTTGCGGCGCTCCTGCGATGTCGGTTCTCCGACGGAAGCTTCGCGTTCGACATACATGGACAGGCCAATCCCCATTTCCCTTGACATCAGACCCTACTGGAATGGGGTTAAGGCCGGATGAGGTCGGATGGTGTAGAGAGGATTAAGCGCCTGGCGAAAATTGTCGCGAAATGGCTCTTCACCAATCCTTGTCTTTCGCTATGATGGACGAATGGATGATATAGCGAACGATATTTCTTCGACCATCGGCAGGCGGATCCATGCCGAAAGGGTCGTGCGGGACTGGTCGCTTGCCGAGCTTGCCGAGCGGTCCGGTGTTTCCAAGGCGATGCTGAGCACGATCGAGCGCGGCATGACCAGTCCGACGGCGGCCCTTCTGGTGCGCATCGCGGCGGCTTTCGGCATGACGCTGTCTACCCTCATCGCACGCGCGGAATTGCAAGGCGGCGGGTTGCTACGCGAGGCCGATCAGCCGGTGTGGCGCGATCCCGATACAGGCTATGTCAGGCGGCATCTGTCACCTGCCGGCGACATGCCGCTCGAACTGATCAAGGTGCATCTGCCGCCTGGCGCCAGGGTCAGTCTGCCGGCGGCTTCCTACGCCTTCATCAAGCAGCAGATCTGGCTGATTTCCGGACGGCTCGAATTCACCGAGGGCGATATGGTGCACAAGCTCGAACCCGGCGACTGCCTGGCGCTCGGCGCGCCGTCGGACTGCACCTTTCATGCCCTGGAGGCGGGCGCCGACTATCTCGTCGCACTGGTCAAGGGCTGAGATCATGGCGAGACGGCCAAAGCGCTCCCACAACGGGGGGCCGCCTCTTGATGAGTATAAGGGGCCGCCCTGGGGCAAGGGCGATCCCTACATTTTCCTGGCCTGGCAGGCCGCGCACGCCAAGGCATGGAAGGCGCCGAGCCGTGAAGTCATGCTGATGCGCATGGACAAGGCCGAGCGGCTGGGCCTGACCTATGAGGAATACACGCTCGAGATCCTCGAGCGTGGACGGCATCTCCGGGAAGAAGACTCCGAGCGCATCAGCGCCATCAAGGCCGCGCGCAAGCGGCGCCGCGTGCGCCATCTCGATTGACGCCGACATGGCGGGCTGACCGGCATGTTGATTTGCTGGAAGCGTGTCGGCGCCACATCGCGCCAGACGGTGCCGGTCATGCCGGGGGCTTTCTGGACAGGTGCCCCAGCAGCCACTGGCGGAATTCCTGTTCGGCACTGGTCAGGCGCGCGGTCGATGCGCTGGTCAGAAAATGGCCTGAGCTGCTGGAGAGCTCGAAATCGGAAAGCGGCACCAGGCTCCTGTTCCTGAGTGCTGCGTCGACAAGCGGCCGCGACCCCAGCAGCACGCCGGCGCCGGCGCTCGCCGCTTCCATCGCCGCGACGAAACTGTCGAAGCGATGCGATCGCTGGGGGTGGCCGGCCAGTCCAGCAGCCGTGAACCATTCCGCCCACATTTCGCGCGCGCCAGCGACCAGAAGCAGCGGCAGAGCTGTCCAGTCGGCGCCACCTGCGAGGGTCGGACTTGCCACCGGCACAAGCCGCTCGGCAGTCAGCCTGTCGGCCTCGCGTCCGGGAAAGGAGCCGTTGCCGAAACGGATGTCGAGCGCGGAGCCCGGCAAATCATAGTCGGTTGGCCGATGGATCGTGACCAGATCGAGCTGGATGCGCGGCAGCGCCTGGGCGAGATCGGGCAGCGCCGGGACCAGTATCAGCAAGGCGAAGGAGATCGGCACCCGGATCGAGACGGTCTGGACAGCGCGCGGCTCGAACAGTTCCGTCGTGCTGCTGGAGATGGTGGCGAAGGCCGACTGGATGTGCGGCAGATAGGCGGCGCCCTCCGGCGACAGCGCGACGCCGCGCGCCAGCCGCGAGAACAGGCGCGCCTTCAACCGCTCCTCGAGAAGGCGGATATGTTGGCTGACGGCCGCCTGGGTCAGGCCGAGTTCGGCCGCGGCCGCCGTGAAGTTCGACAGCCGCGCCGCGGCCTCGAAACTGCGCAGCCAGTCGAGGGGAGGGAGAGGGGGAATGGGTTTCCGAGGCATTATAAATTTGTGGCCTTTGACCGAAAAATGATAATTTGAGTTATGCCTTTCTTATGGCCAACATGCAATCGAAACCCTGCGGACCGGGCCGCGGGGCGTAGAGGACAGGAACGGATCCATGCTCACCCACGCGCTGATTGGCGACGAAGGCAGAACGATCGAACTTGGCTGGCAGGGTGGGAGGCGCACCCGCTTTCACGCCATGTGGCTGCGCGACAATGCGCTCGACGACAAGACGCGCAGCGCCGGCAATGGCCAGCGGCTGATCACCATCCTCGACATTCCAGCCGAGACGAGGATTGGGGCTGCCGCGATCAAGGGCGGCGCGCTGGAAATCAGCTTCGTGCCGGAAGGAAAAACGGTCAGCTTTCCCGCTCAATGGTTGAGCGCCAACGCCTATGATCGCGACGAGCTTCGCGAACCCGGCTGGACGGGCGATATCATCCAGCGCTGGACCAAGGCGACGATGCAGAATTCGGTGCCGCGCGCCAGCTACAAGGCGGCCTTTCACGGCCGCAGCATCCTGCGCGAATGGCTTTCGGCGGTGAGGACCTACGGCTTTGCGGTGATGGACGGACTGCCGGCGGAGTCCGGGGCGCTGTGCAAGGTCTCCGACCTGTTCGGCTATATCAGGGAGACCAATTACGGCCGCTGGTTCGAAGTGCGCGCCGAGGTCAATCCGAACAATCTCGCCTACACCAATCTCGGCCTCCAGGCGCACACCGACAATCCCTATCGAGATCCGGTGCCGACGCTGCAGATCCTGGCCTGTGTCGAGAATACGGTGGAGAGTGGTGAGTCCAGCGTCGTAGACGGCTTTGCCGTTGCGGCCGCGCTGCAGGCGGAAAACCCTGAGGGCTTCCGGCTGCTGAGTTCCTGTCCGGCGCGCTTCGAATATGCCGGCTCGTCCGGCGTGCGGCTGCAGGCGAAGCGGCCGATGATCGAACTCGGACCGGATGGCGAGCTGATCTGCATCCGCTTCAACAACCGTTCGCTGGCGCCTGTCGTCGACGTGCCGTTCGCCGATATGGACGCCTACTATGCCGCCTATCGCCGGTTCGCGGAGCTGATCGAGGATCCCGCCTTCGAAGTGACGTTCAAGCTTCAGCCTGGCCAAGCCTTCATCGTCGACAACACGCGCGTCATGCATGCCCGCAAGGCGTTTTCGGGCACCGGCAAGCGCTGGCTGCAGGGCTGCTACGCCGACAAGGACGGCCTGTTGTCGACGCTTGCGGCGATCGAGCACAGCTTCAAGGAGGCCGCCGAATGAGCGGCCAGGATTTGAACGCGGACAATGTCGTCGAATTCATCGCCGACATTTTCGAGCGCCGGGGCGCGGAATCCTATCTCGGCGAGCCCGTCACCATGTCCGAGCACATGCTGCAAGGGGCTTGGCTGGCGGAGCAGGATGGTGCGCCCGAAGTACTGGTGGCGGCCGCGCTGCTGCACGACATCGGCCACTACACCAGCGAGTTCGGCACTTATTCGCCGGACGATGTCGAGGACAAGCATCATGACGAGGCCGGCGGCGAGGTGCTGGCGCCGTTCTTCCCGCCGATCATCGTCGAATGCGTGAGGCTGCATGTCGCGGCCAAGCGCTATCTCTGCGCCACCGACCCGACCTATTTCTCGAGACTGTCGCCGGCTTCGGTCCATACGCTGTCGCTGCAGGGCGGACCGATGAGCGCCGACGAGGTGGCCGAGTTCCGCAAGAACCCGTTCCACGAGGAGGCGGTGCGGGTCCGTATCTGGGACGAGGGCGGCAAGGTCGCCAACATGAAGACGCGAGCGTTTCGCGATTACATGCCGTTGCTGCAGCGCGTCGTGCGCGATTTCAGCGATCACGCCTGACGCGACCCATCAGGAAGGGGGCAACCCATGTGTTTCTGCTTCGACGGTGACAATGCGGTGGCTGCATTCCGGCCGGAGAGCTGCCGCGAGCGTTTGCCTGACGCCGGCACCGAACGACCTGTCCAAGGCGAACCAAGCCGGCTTGGCGCGGTCGCTTCGACCGGGCCGGCCGACGCTGGCCACGTTCGCCATATTGCTGTCGGGATGGTTCCGGAGTATTAGCCGCGCCCGACATGCGGCCCTTTTTCATCTGCCGCACCCGTATCGACCACACTGTTGAAGGAGGCATGATGAGAGCTTGTTCACGCATTTCGCGCCTCCATGGCGGTCGAACGGGCTGACTCGCACCGCAGCGGATTCCATTTCCTGACGATCTGACGGCCGCCAAACTGCGATGCGTTGCCGCGGTCGTTGTCTGCGGCTGTATCGATGCCGCTGAGATCGATGAAACGGTGGGAGCCTACATGCTCCCGGCCGACGATGGCGGCTGCCTGAAGGCCTGAGATGCGCCTTTGCAACACTTACTCAGGCCATTGTAAATATTGAAAGATTGCTCTTGCTCGAAAGTTTCTGCGGGCCTAGAGAGCCCGCCCATTCCAACCCGTCATCCCCAGAGGAGGCCTGTCAGATGTCACGCCAATCCAGATCGACACATTCCGTGCCGGCGCTGGAATTGCGTGCGGTTGACAGGGTTCCAATCGGGAAGAACGGCCATGGCCAGGTCCATGATCCAGCGCAGGCAGGACGCCGAGCGCCAACGCATTGAAGCATATCAAGCATCGCTGCGGCGGGTTTGCGCCATGCCGCGCCCCGCTCCGGATTTCGAGCGGGCGCTCGACGAGGTACGCCGAGGCCATGCCGGCATGGCGATCCGCGACGGGGCTTTGTGGCGTCCAAAGCTGAAGACGCGCGACCCGGCGCGACTGCGGCTGGCGGCTGCCCGCTATCTCTATGCGCGCTATCCGGTTTCGGCCGCGCTCGAGGCCATCTGGCTGGATCGATCGGGGCTGGACGGCCAGGAGATCGCGCTTCGCCTTGCCTGGTACGTCGCGGTTGCAGGTGGTGGGTCGCTCTACAAGGCGGGCGCCAATGCGTGGCTGTCGCGCAAGGAGGTGCATTGCTTCCTCAACGTGGCCGGCGACTTTGCCTTCGAAGAGGCGTTCTGGTTCGCGATTGCTCGCTCCTACACCGAGGATTGCGGACTGGCAGCTCGCCTGGCGCGCACCAAGATCGCGCGCACGCCGCGCGCCGATCTGGCCTTCTGGCGCGAGGTGGCTCGCTTCTTCTGCGGGCAGCCAACGTCGAAGGAGGAGATCGACGATCTCAGCGACTATATCGCCGCCATGCACCGGCGTGACAAGGCGTACAGCCTGAAGGGCCGCACGCTCGCCTCGCTCAGCCGGCAGATGTCGGATTGGCATCGCGACCTTGCCGCGATCGAACGCATCGAGGCGATGCGCCGGCGTGCCGTCGCGCGGGCTCAACCCGTCGCCTGCGCACCGGTGCAGAACAATGTATGGGCCGGCTCGCGCCTGCAGGACTGGGAATGGCATCCGTCGCCCAAGGAAGCCAAGGCGCATGGCGAGTGGTTCTCTATCCGCCAGTTGAAGACGGCGGAGGATCTCGTTGCCGAGTCGAGGGCGATGCATCACTGCGTGTCGTCCTATGCGACCAAATGCATTGCCGGATATGCCTCGATCTGGACGCTCCGACGCAAGGCGCTCGGCAAGATCGAACGCTTGCTGACGATCGAGCTCGATCCACAGCATCGGGCGGTGCAGGTGCGCGGTTTCGGCAACCGTCTGGCTACGCCTGACGAACGCAAGATCCTCGAGCGCTGGGCCAAGGCGACCGGCGTGACTTTGCGGGACTGACACGAAAACCCCGCGCGGCGGACATGCCGCGCAGGGTCACCCTTTTCTGATCGCCGATGCGGGATGGCAAAAGGCCTTGCGAGGTTGCCTTCTATCCCTTGTGGTGCACTGTCTGCAGCCCATAGACCGGCGTCGGCAGGCCGGCATGCCGGGCTTTCAATTGCAACGACAGGAACTGCGAATAATGGCGCGACTGGTGCAGATTGCCGCCGTGGAACCATAGCGCTTCCTGCTGCGTCGGCTTCCACATGTTGCGCAATTCGCCTTCCCAGGGGCCGGGATCCTTGGTGGTGTTGGAGCCGAGGCCCCAGCATTTGCCGACCTTGTCGGCGGTTTCGCGCGAGATCAGATCGGCGGCCCAGCCGTTCATCGAGCCGTAGCCGGTGGCGTAGACGATGAGGTCCGCAGGCAGTTCCGATCCGTCACTCAGCACAACCGAATGCTGCCTGATCTCTTCGACGTCGACGCCGCTCCTCAGCTTAATCGAACCATCGATGATCAGCTGGGAGGCGCCGACGTCGATGTAATAGCCGGAGCCGCGCCTGAGGTACTTCATGAACAGGCCGGATTCGTCGTCGCCCCAGTCGAGCATGAAACCGGCCTTCTCCAGCCCTTTGTAGAACGCCGCGTCGCGTTTCTTCATCTCGGCATAGGCCGGGATCTGGAACTCGTGCAGGATCTTGTAGGGCAGCGAAGCAAAGATAAGATCGGCCTTGGCCGTGGTGATGCCATTCTGCAGAGCCTGCTCAGAATAGAGCGCACCCAGTCCGATCTCCATCAACGTGTCGGATCTGGCGATATGGGTGCTTGAGCGTTGCACCATGGTGACGTCGGCGCCGGCTTCCCAAAGGGCCGCCGCGATATCATGAGCGGAATTGTTGGAGCCGATGACAACGGCTCTTTTCCCGGCATAGCCATCGGGGCCAGGGTGCTTCGAGGAATGGTGCTGGTCACCCTTGAAACTCTCCATGCCCTTGAATTTCGGCAGATTGGCCTTGCCTGACTGTCCGGTGGCCAGAACCAATTGCTTGGGCTTCAAGGTGATGTCCTTGCCGTCGCGGCGGACGACGACGGTCCACTCCTTCTTCTCGTCGTCATAGGAGGCGCTCCTGGCCTCGGTCGACGACCAGTAGTTCAGCTCCATCACCTTGGTGTACATTTCCAGCCAGTCGCCGATCTTGTCCTTCGGCGAGAAGACCGGCCAGTTCTTCGGGAAATCGATATAGGGCAGATGGTCGTACCAGACCGGATCGTGCAGGCAGAGCGACTTGTAGCGCTTGCGCCAGCTGTCTCCGGCCCGTTCGTTCTTCTCGACGATGATGGTCGGCACGCCGAGTTGGCGCAGCCTTGCGCCGAGCGCAATTCCGCCCTGGCCGCCGCCTATGATGAGCGTGTAGGGCTGCGTCTTGAAGCCGAGCTCGGCGGCCTCCTTCTCACGCTCTTCCTTCCATGTCGGACGGTTCTTGCCTGAGCCATGCTTGGCGCCCATCGGCCGCGCTAAGCCGGCCGGTTCCTCATGGCCTTTCAATTCGACCATGGTGGTCAGCAGCGTCCAGATCTTGCCTTCCTTAAGCCTTATGTGGCCAAAGCCGCGCGCGACTTCGGTCTCGAAACTGATCCAGCCCTCGATCAGCCCGTCGCTCTCGGTCGCGTCCTCGCCCTTGGCGAGCGCCCAATGTGACGGCTTCGTCTTCGACAGCTGGCTCTTCAGCATGGCGCGGATCTGGTCCTTGCCCTCCATGGTCTTGATGTTCCAGGTGAAGGTGACGAGGTCGCGCCAGTAGCAATCCTCCTGGAAGCAACCGACAGCCCTGTCGATGTCATTGGCGGCGAGGGCTCCGCCGAATTGGTCGAGCAGGTCGGACAGTTTCTTGCTTGGGGCCTTGTCGAGCATATGTTTTCCTCCGTGAAATCCAGGCCGTCATGGTGGCTCCTCCCGACTTGCAAGCCGGACGATGAAGTATCGGCAGAGAGGACGGCCTTCGTCACGCCCCACCATAGTTTCGCGTGGCTTCAAGGACTTATCTGGAGAGAGCGGTTTCCGAGCCGGATTGGAGCGCTCTTGCGAAGGGCGATGGTGGCGGTGTCGGCACGATGCGGGGCCCATCGCGAAATCGTGACGCGCCATTTGTCGAATTGGGAAGCGCCTTCATCGCTGGCGCGATTTTTGCCGTTGACAGGGCGCCTTGCCGGCCCGTAGTGTCCGCGACCATGAAAAAGGCACTCATTCTCGTAGGAAGGCGCGTGGGCAAGGCGGTGTAACCGCCGGGCGAAAACCTCCCATGCGCAACACACAGGCTCCCTCGGGGGCCTTTTTTATTGCCTGAAACACGACTAAACGACCGACAACACCCAAGTGGCAACGCCCAAGCGGCGACAGTACGGGACCAGACCGATGAGCAACGGACAGAGTGAGCGGCGCGAGATGACGGGCGCCGAAATGGTGGTGCAGGCGCTGAAGGACAATGGCGTCAAGCATGTCTTCGGTTATCCCGGCGGCGCGGTTCTCCCGATCTATGACGAGATCTTCCAGCAGGACGAGGTCGAGCACATTCTCGTGCGGCACGAGCAAGGTGCCGGCCACGCGGCCGAAGGCTATGCGCGCTCGACCGGCAAGGCCGGCGTCATGCTGGTGACATCGGGCCCCGGCGCCACCAATGCGGTGACGCCGCTGCAGGATGCGCTGATGGATTCGATCCCGCTGGTCTGCCTGACGGGCCAGGTGCCGACCTCTCTCATCGGCTCCGACGCGTTTCAGGAATGCGATACGGTCGGCATTACGCGGCCCTGCACCAAGCACAACTGGCTGGTGAAGGACGTCAACGAACTGGCCGCGACCATCCATGAGGCTTTCCATGTCGCCACCACGGGTCGTCCCGGTCCGGTTGTGGTCGACATCCCGAAGGACGTGCAGTTCGCCAAGGGGTTTTATGTTCCGCCGCAGATCGCGCCGCGCACCAGCTACCAGCCGAAGGTCCAGGGCGATCTGGAGAAGATCAAGGCCGCGGTCGAACTGATGGCCACCGCCAAGAAGCCGATCATCTATTCGGGCGGCGGTGTGATCAATTCCGGTCCGGAAGCGAGCCATTTGCTGCGCGAACTGGTCGACCTCACCGGTTTCCCGATCACCTCGACGCTGATGGGGCTCGGCGCCTATCCGGCGTCGGGAAAGAACTGGGTCGGCATGCTCGGCATGCATGGCACCTACGAGGCCAACATGGCCATGCATGACTGCGACGTGATGATCTGCATCGGCGCGCGCTTCGACGACCGCATCACCGGCCGGCTCAATGCGTTCTCGCCGCACTCGAAGAAGATCCACATCGACATCGATCCGTCCTCGATCAACAAGAATGTGCACACCGAGGTGCCGATCATCGGCGATGTCGGCCGGGTGCTGGAGGATATGGTGCGGCTGTGGCGGGCTACCGCCAAGGCCGACAAGAAGGCGCTCTACCCCTGGTGGGAGCAGATCGCCAAATGGCGCGCGCGCGATTCACTCGCCTTCAAGATGAACAACGACGTGATCATGCCGCAATACGCCATCCAGCGGCTCTACGAACTGACCAAGGACAAGGACACCTACATCACCACCGAGGTCGGCCAGCACCAGATGTGGGCGGCGCAGCATTATCATTTCGAAAAGCCGAACCGCTGGATGACGTCAGGCGGTTTGGGCACGATGGGCTATGGCCTGCCGGCGGCGCTCGGCGTGCAGATCGCGCATCCCGATGCGCTGGTCATCGACATTGCCGGCGACGCCTCGGTGCAGATGACGATGCAGGAGATGAGCGCGGCGGTGCAGTACAAGGCGCCGATCAAGATCTTCATCCTCAACAACCAATATATGGGCATGGTTCGGCAATGGCAGCAGCTCTTGCACGGCAACCGGCTGTCGCATTCCTACACCGAGGCGATGCCTGACTTCGTCAAGCTGGCGGAGGCCTATGGCGGCCATGGCATACGTTGCGAGAAGCCGGACGAACTGGACGACGCCATCACCGAGATGATCTCGGTCCGCAAGCCCGTGCTGTTCGACTGCCGCGTGGCGAACCTCGCGAACTGCTTCCCGATGATCCCGTCGGGCAAGGCGCACAACGAGATGCTGTTGCCGGACGAGGCCACCGACGAGGCCGTGGCCAATGCCATCGACGCCAAGGGCAGGGAGCTGGTGTAGTCGACGGGCCAAGGCAGGGCTTGTCGAAAGAAGCCGTGCGCAAACAAACAATCAGACCAAGAATTTGAGATCCATGCCATGAACGCACAGCACCTTCAACCGACCGGCTCCGCCTATTTCATCGCCAAGGAAACGGAGCGGCCGGAGAATCACACGCTCTCCGTGCTGGTCGACAACGAACCGGGCGTGCTTGCCCGGGTCATCGGCCTGTTCTCCGGGCGCGGCTACAACATCGAGAGCCTGACAGTTTCCGAGACCGAGCATGAAAAGCACCTGTCGCGCATCACCATCGTGACGCGCGGCACGCCGCATGTGCTGGAGCAGATCAAGCACCAGCTCGAGCGCATCGTGCCGGTCCACCGCGTGGTCGATCTCACCGTGCGCTCGCACGAATTCGGACAGGAGCGGCCGCTGGAGCGGGAACTGGCGCTGGTCAAGGTTGCCGGCACCGGCGAGGCCCGGGTCGAGGCACTGCGGCTGGCCGACGCATTCCGCGCCAGCGTCATCGACGCCAACACCGAGCATTTCATCTTCGAGATCACCGGCAAGGGGTCCAAGCTCGACCAGTTCATCGCCATCATGAAGCCGCTTGGCCTGGTCGAAATCTGCCGCACCGGCGTGGCGGCCATGAACCGCGGCCCGCAGGGCATGTAGACACGCCACCGCGCAAGGAATCCGTCGCTACAACGCCTGGTTCGATCGGTGGCCGGGCGCTGGCCTTTGTGCGGCCAGCAAAATAGAGACAATAATGCTGACATATCTGGGGGGATAACATGTCATTCGACGCATTCCTCGCACTGCTCATCTATGCCTTCGTGACCTCGATCACGCCGGGGCCCAACAACCTCATGCTGCTGGCATCGGGGGTGAATTTCGGCATTACCAGAACCGTTCCGCACATGCTTGGCATCAGCATGGGCTTCCTGGTGCTGCTGCTTGCCGTCGGCCTTGGCCTTGGCGCTGTGTTGACGGCGTTTCCGGCGCTGCACACTGGATTGAAGATCGGCGGGGGCGCCTATCTGCTCTATCTCGCCTGGAAGATCGCCATGTCGCGCTCGCTGACCGGCAAGGGTGACACGAAAGGGCGGCCCATGCGCTTCATCGATGCGGCTGCATTCCAGTGGGTCAATCCGAAAGCCTGGGTGATGGCGATCACCGCCATGGCTGTCTATGCCAATGCCGAGCACCCGTTCCTGTCAGTGGTGTTGATCTCGATCGCCTTCACCATCGTCAACCTGCCGAGCGTTTCGGTTTGGGCGGGATTCGGCACGGCACTGCGGGGCTTTCTATCGGATCCGGTGCGACTGAAATGGTTCAACATCGCCATGGGCGTGCTCTTGGCGGCCACGCTTTGGCCGATGCTGAAATAGGGTTCCCGGAAGGTTCGATGGGCGTCGGCTCGCGGCGATAGCGGCGCTGCCTGCCGATTGTGCAGTGCACATTAAATCTTCGTAATGCCGTGTTTTGGCCCTTTTCCAACAAATGCGTGTCCTATCTATTCGGCGAAATCGCGGCAACGAGCCGTGGATTGCGCTAGAATACGACCCCAGACTACGGCGTGTCGGACGGAGAGGCCTTTGTCGATGCGTGGAAAAGTCATTGTTTCATTGCTTGTCGTCGCCTGTGCGGGCGCGGGCTGGCTCTATCTGTCTCCGGACACGCTGGGCAAGATTGAGCAACTCATCGGCGCAAAGCAGGTCCCGGCGTCGGACAAGGCGGCAACCAACAAGCAGGCAGCCGGGGGCAAGCAGGGGGCCGGCGGCGGCGTCCGTTCGGCCTCGATCGTTTCGGCGACGGCAACCACGGCCGACTTCCCGATCCGGCGCTACGCCATCGGCTTCGTCTCTTCGCCCGCCGTGGTCAGCATCAACGCGCGGGTCTCCAGCCAGATCGTGTCGATCGACGTCAAGGACGGGCAGATGGTGAAGGCGGGCGACATCCTGTTCTCGCTCGACGACCGGTCGCTCAAGGCGCAACTCGCCAAGGACCAGGCCACGCTCGCCAAGGACCAGGCGCTGCTTGCCAGTTCGAATTCCGATTTTCAGCGCGCCAAGGACCTTGTCGCCAAGCAGGCCGGCACGCAGCAGACCTATGATCAGGCCGTGGCCGCACAGAAGGCGGCGGCCGCGACCGTCGACGCCGACAAGGCGACGATCGACGCGGACAATGTCCAGCTTGGCTTTGCCACCATCGCGGCGCCGATCGCGGGCAGGCTGGGTGCGGTCAACGTTGCCGTCGGCGATCTGGTGACCACCAGCAATGGCAACAGCAGCACCTCGACGCCGCTGGTGACCATCACCCAGATGGACCCGTTGCAGGTCAACTTCAACTTGCCGGAAAGCAACCTTGCGCTGCTGCACAAGGCGCTTGCCGATCCGCAGCAAGGGGCGGTGACGTTGACCAAGGATGGCGAGCCGACGCCGATCGGCAAGGGCACGCTCGATTTCGTCGATTCCAGCGTCGATACCGCCTCGGGCACGATCGCCACGCGGGCGAGCATACCGAACGCGGATCTTTCGCTGTGGCCGGGCCAGTATGTGAATGTCGTGCTCGACGCCGGCATGATGCCGCAGATGACCTCCGTTCCCACCGTTGCGGTGCAGCCCAGCCAGAAGGGGCCTTTCGTCTATGTGGTCAAGCCGGACAGCACGGTCGAGATGCGGCCGGTGCAAGTGGCGTTGACCGAAGGCCAAAACAGCGCCATCAGCCAAGGCCTCAAAGCGGGCGAGAAAGTGGTCACGGAAGGCCAGACCAGGCTGAAGGATGGCGCCGCCGTGCACGAAGGCGCCGCGGCCGCAGCGCCCAAGGTGGCTGAGGCAACCAATGCCGGCGAGGCGGCCCGATGATCTCCGAATTCTGTATTCGCAGGCCCGTCGCCACCCTCCTGATGTCGTTCGCCCTGGTGCTGGGCGGACTGTTTGCCTACAAATTCCTGCCGGTGGCCGCACTGCCCAGCGCCGAATTCCCGGTGGTCAACGTCTCGGCTTCGCTGCCTGGCGCCTCGCCGGAAACCATGGCGACATCGGTGGCGACGCCACTGATCAAGCAGTTCGCGACCATCGCCGGCATTGATTCCATTTCGACCACGAACTCGCTCGGCCAGACCTCGATCGCGATCCAGTTCGTGCTCAACAGGGATATCGACGCAGCGGCGGCGGATGTGCAGGCCGCGATCGCGCGAACGCAAAAATCGCTGCCGCCGCAGATGACGTCGCCACCCAGCTATCGCAAGGTCAATCCGGCCGATGCGCCGATCCTTTTGATGTCGCTGGTCAGCGACACGGTTCCGCTGACCGACCTCGACGCCTTTGCCGAGAACGTCATCTCGCCGTCGCTGTCGACCATCGACGGCGTGGCGCAGGTCTCGATCTTCGGCCAGCAGAAATATGCCGTGCGCATCCAGATCGATCCGACAGCGCTTGCCGCGCGCGGCATCTCGATCGATCAGTTGCAGGCGGCGGTCGCATCGGCCAACAGCAATACGCCGCTCGGCGTGCTGCAGAACAACAAGCAGCAGTTGACCATCACAGCAAACACCCAGCTGACCGACGCCGCCGGCTTCTCCAACCTCATCATCGCCACCAAGAACGGCCATCCGGTGCGGCTGGGCGAGGTGACCCGCGTCGTCGATTCGGTGCAGACCACGACGACGGCGAGCTGGTATGACGGCACGCGCGCGATCATCATGGCCGTGCAGCGCCAGCCCGATGCCAACACTGTCGACGTCGTGGACAAGGTCAAGGCGATGCTGCCGTCCTTCCAGGACCAGATCCCGGCCGCTGCCCAGATCAAGCTGCTCAACGACCGCTCGACCTCGATCCGCCAGGCAGTCGACGACGTGCAGTTCACGCTGCTGTTGACCATCGCCCTGGTGGTGATGGTGATCTTCGTGTTCCTGCGCCGGGTGACGGCGACCATCATCCCGGCCGTGGCGGTGCCGATCTCGCTGATTGCCACGCTGGCTGCGATGTTCCTGTTCGGCTTTTCCATCGACAACATATCGCTGATGGGTCTGACGCTGGCGGTGGGCCTCGTCGTCGACGACGCCATCGTCATGCTGGAAAACATCTTCCGCCACATGGAGGAGGATGGGTTGTCGGCCTTCGACGCGTCGTTGAAGGGCGCGCGCGAAATCGGCTTCACCATCATCTCGATCTCGATCTCGCTGGTGGCCGTGTTCATCCCCGTGCTTCTGATGGGCGGTGTCATCGGGCGCATCTTCAACGAGTTCGCCGTCGTCGTGACGGTCGCCATCCTGGCATCGATGTTCGTGTCGCTGACGCTGACGCCGATGCTGTGCTCGCGGCTCTTGTCGGTCACCAAGGCCGATCGCGAAGCACACGCCCCTGGCCACAAGCGGGACCTCGTCACGCGCGGCTACGACCGGGTCCTGAGCTTTTGCCTGCGCCAGACTTTCCTGGTGTTCCTCGTCTTCATCGGCACCGCGGCGATGTCTGTATGGCTGATCGAGATTTCGCCAAAGGGCTTCTTCCCGCAAGAGGATATCGGCCAGATCTCGGTGACCACCATCGCGCGTCAGGACATTTCCTTTGACGCCATGGCAAAGCTGCAGGGCCAGGTGGCAAGCGTCTTTTCCCATTCGCCCTATGTATCGCATGTGGCCTGGTCGGCAGGCAGCGGCAACAATGCATTGAACCAGGGCCAGCTCTATGTGCAGTTGAAGGACAAGAGCCAGCGACCCAACATCGAGAAGGTACAGGCGGATCTGCGCAAGCAGCTGGCCGGCGTGGCGGGTATCGAAACCTACATGCAGCCAGTGCAGAACCTAAGATTGGGTTCGCGGTCGTCCGCTAGCTCCTACCAGTTGGTGGTCCAAGGCCTCGATACCGTCCAGACCGATATCTGGGCGCAGAAACTGAATGACGCAATGGCGGCCGACCACGCGACCTTCACCGACGTCACCAGCGACCTGCAGAACAATGCGCTGCAGGCATCGCTGGTGGTGGATCGTGACAAGGCTGCCCAGCTTGGCATCGATACCGACACGCTGCGCTCCGCTCTCTACGGCGGCTTCGGCACCGACCAGGTTTCGACGATCTTCGGCTCGGCCGACAGCTATGAGGTCATCACCGAGCTCGATCCCAAGATCGAGTGGTCGCCCGAGCGGATGCTCGCCATCCAGATGCGGACGGCAAGCGGCAGCCTGGTTCCGCTTGGCGCCTTCGCCCGCGTCGATCGCACGGCGGGCACCCTGACGGTCAACCAGCTCGGCCAGCTTCCGGCCGTGACCATCTCCTACAATCTGCCGCAAGGCGTGGCGCTTGGCGACAGTACGGCTCGCATCAGCGCGCTGAAGGAGCAGATCGGCATGCCGACGGCTATCTCGACTTCCTTCGCCGGCACGGCCAAGACCTTCCAGGATTCGCTTGCCAATCAGGGCCTGCTCATCGGCGGCGCGATCCTGACGATCTATATCGTGCTCGGCATTCTGTACGAGAGCTTCATCCACCCGCTCACCATTCTCACCGGCCTGCCGTCGGCGGTGCTGGGCGCGGTCGTTGCCTTGCGCTTCGCCGGCATGGATCTGTCGGTCATCGCGGTGATCGGCATTCTGATGCTGATCGGCATCGTCAAGAAGAACGGCATCATGATGGTCGATGTCGCGCTTGAATTGCGACGAGAGGGCATGTCGGCCAAGGACTCCATCCACAAGGCCTGCCTGATGCGTTTCAGGCCGATCATGATGACGACGCTTGCGGCGCTGATGGGCACGTTCCCGATCGCGCTCGGTACCGGCGCCAGCGCCGAACTGCGCCAGCCGCTGGGCGTTGCCGTTGTCGGCGGCCTGCTGGCCTCGCAAGCGCTCACCCTGTTCGTGACACCGGTGATCTACGTCTACATGGAGAATTTCTCGGGCTGGCTCGCCGGGCTCATGCCGAAGCGCAAGGCCGAGTTGCCCGCGGTCGGGAATGCCGAACAGCCCTCGCTGTTCGGCATCAACGACGACATCCCGGCCGAGCCGCAGAAGACCGCGGCCGAATAGCCGGCCATCAGGCGCTGATTTCCGCTGGCCCAAGTCGTCATGCTTGCGACCGGCGGCTCGCGACCGTAATTTGCGGCCATGTCCCATGATCATGACCACGACAACGAGCTCGATCCTTTTGCCGCCCGCGTGCGGGCGCTGGAGACCATCCTGACCCGCAAGGGGCTGATCGATCCGGCGGCGATCGACGTCATCGTCGATACCTACGAGACCAAGATCGGCCCGCGCAACGGCGCCAGGGTGGTGGCAAAGGCCTGGAGCGATCCTGCCTATGCGGATTGGCTCAAGCGCGATGCGACGGCGGCGATCGAATCGTTGAGCTATACCGGCCGCCAGGGCGAGCACATGCAGGCGGTGTTCAACACCGAGGAGACGCACAACCTCGTCGTCTGCACGCTGTGCTCCTGCTATCCATGGTCGGTTCTTGGCTTGCCGCCGGTCTGGTACAAGGCGCCGCCCTATCGGTCGCGCGCGGTGATCGATCCGCGCGGCGTGCTCGAGGAATTCGGGCTGGCGCTGTCGGCCGCCACCAAGATACGCGTCTGGGATTCGACGGCGGAACTACGTTATCTCGTCGTGCCGATGCGCCCCAAGGGTACCGAAGGCTGGAGCGAGGAACGGCTGGCCGCACTGGTGAGCCGCGATGCGATGATCGGCACCGCGCTGGCCAAAGCACCGGAGGGGGCGCCGGCATGAACGGGCCGCAGGATCTCGGCGGACAAATGGGGTTCGGGCCGGTCGCGCCCGAAAAGGACGAGCCCTATTTCCACGCCGAATGGGAGAGGCGGGCGCTCGGCGTCACGCTGTGCGCCGGCGCCATGGGCGCGTGGACCATCGACGAGAGCCGGCATGCGCGGGAATCGCTGCATCCGGCCGACTATTATTCCTCCAGCTATTACCAGATCTGGATCAAGGCGCTGGAAACGCTGCTCAAGCGCCATGGTTTCGTCAGCGAGCGCGATCTCGAGGCAGGCGAAGCGATCGATGCGGCGGCGACCCCGAAACGGGTGCTGAAGGCGGAAAATGTGCCTGCCGTGCTGGCCAAGGGCAGTCCCTGCAACCGGCCGATGGCGGAGCCGGCGCGGTTCAAGGCCGGCGATCCCGTGCGGACGAAGAATTTCAACCCGACCGGCCACACAAGGCTGCCGCGCTATGCGCGTGGCAGGCAAGGCAAGATCGAGGCGGTGCGCGAGGGCTTCGTCTTTCCCGACAGCAACGCGCATGGGCAAGGCGAAAACCCGCAATGGGTCTATACGGTGGTTTTCGAAGGTAAGGAGATCTGGGGCGAGGGCGCCGATCCGACGCTGACCGTTTCGATCGATGCCTGGGAGAGCTATCTTGAGCCGGCATGAAGGCACCTTGCCGTTCGACGAACCGGTATTTTCAGAACCATGGCAGGCTGAAGCCTTTGCGATGACGGTGGCACTGCACGACAAGGGCTTGTTTTCGTGGAGCGAATGGGCGGAGGCCCTGTCCGCCGAGGTCAAGAAGCCGGGCGCTGCAAGCGACGGCCATGACTATTACGAACATTGGCTGGCGGCGCTGGAAAGCCTGCTTGCCTCAAAGGGGCTGGCCGCCAAATCCGATGTCGATGCGATGGCGCAGGCCTGGGAGCGCGCCGCGCATGCCACGCCGCACGGCAAGCCGATCCTGCTGGAGAACGATCCGCACGCCGCGCAATGATCACGGGCGGAACGACGTTTGTTCCCTTTACGTTCTTGGTTGCGCCTGATAGTCTGCGCGTGGGGAGTTAGCCGCCGTTTGTATCGATGGTGGCGCCTATCTTGTCTTTCCCTTGCGAATCCGGTCACACGATCAGATGGAATTTTCTCCCCAACAGGATGAGGCGCTGCAAGCGGTCGCCCGCTGGCTGCAGGCCGGCAAGCCGCAGTTGTTCAGGCTGTTCGGCTATGCCGGCACCGGCAAGACGACGCTGGCGCGCTATTTCGCCGAACATGTCGACGGTCAGGTGCAGTTCGCCGCCTTCACCGGCAAGGCCGCCCAGGTGCTGCGCTCCAAGGGGGCGGTCAACGCCCGCACCATCCATTCGCTGATCTACAGGCCCAAGGGCGAGGAATCGGTGGAAGACGAGGTGACCGGCAAGACATCGATGTCGCCGACCTTTTCGCTCAACCGGCAGAGCCCCATCTCGCGTGCGAAACTGGTCGTCATCGACGAATGTTCGATGGTCGATGAGCAACTCGGCCGCGACCTGATGAGTTTCGGCACACCGATCCTGGTGCTGGGCGATCCCGGCCAGTTGCCGCCGATCTCGGGCGGCGGCTTCTTCACCGATCACGAGCCCGACTTCCTGCTCACCGAAATCCACCGGCAGGCGCGCGACAATCCGATCCTGCGGCTGGCGCTCGACGTGCGCGAAGGCCGCGAATTCATGCGCGGCGACTATGGCACGGCGCAGGTGATCGGCAAGGAAGACGTCACCCAGGAACTGGTGCTGAAGGCGGACCAGGTGCTGGTCGGCACCAATCGCACGCGCCGCCGCTACAATCAGCGCCTGCGCGAACTCAAGGGCTTCAACGCCGACTATCCGCAGGCCGGCGACAAGCTGGTCTGCCTGCGCAACGACCCGGCCAAGGGCCTGCTCAACGGCTCGCTGTGGAAAGTTATGACCTCGTCGCGCGAGACAGTGAAGCCCGGCATCAACCTGCTGGTGTCGCCGGAAGAGGACGATCCGGACCGCGGCGTCGCCAAGATCAAGCTGCTCAAGGCGGCGTTCGAGGATCCCGACGCCGATATCCCCTGGCAGCAGAAGAAGCGTTTTGATGATTTCGACTATGGCTATGCGCTGACCGTGCACAAGGCGCAGGGCTCGCAGTGGAACGAAATCGTGCTGTTCGACGAAAGCTGGGCTTTCAAGGAAACGCGCCAGCGCTGGCTCTATACCGCGATCACCCGCGCGGCCGAACGATTGACCATTGTCCGATAGAGTTACGACGCCGGCTTCTCTCGTACGCCGACCCGCCGGACCCCAAGCCATTCCCAGGCCTCTTCTTCGTCTTCGGCCTTGAAATGCCTGAATTCGATGGGCGACGATGCGGGCAAAGCGTGTCGCGCGTCCGGCGTCCAGTCCGGCGTGCCGATCGCCGCGCAGCGACCTATATGCTCCAGCGCATGGATGGTGCCCTGCTTCAGGGTCTCGTCGGAAATGTCGGTCCAGTCGACGCCGTCGTGATCGACGATGCGCACGGCCACGTCGATTCGCTGATGCAGCGCGTAGGCCGCCTCCAGCAGACCGAACAGGTTTTCCGCATCAGCCGCCGAGACATGACCGACCACGTCGATGGCGAACAGGTCGTCGCGATCGGTGTCGATGCGACGGATCGTCGGCACGGATTGCAGGAAATTCACGAATGGGCCTCCTTGCGCAAAACAGCGTCGGTCTTCTGGAACACCGGAAACCCCTATCTGTTCCCGTCAAAGGCGCTATAGATGCCCAGTCTCAAGCGCGCCGCGGCTGAATGGATAGGTGTGGCGCGTGCTAACCGCCTGATTTCACGGACACCAGACATGCCCGCAAAGCTTTCCGTCAACCTCAACGCCATCGCCATGCTGCGCAACCGGCGCGACCTGCCATGGCCCAGTGTCACCGGCATCGGCCGGCTTGCGCTTGCCGCCGGGGCGCATGGGCTGACCGTGCATCCGCGTCCCGACGAGCGTCATACGCGGCATTCCGACCTGCCCGAGATCCGGGCGCTGATCGACGATGAGTTTCCGCAGGCGGAATTCAACATCGAGGGCTACCCGAGCGAGGATTTCCTGACGCTTGTGGAAAAGCATCAGCCCGAACAGGTGACGCTGGTTCCCGATGATCCGGCGCAGGCGACCTCCGACCATGGCTGGAACTTCGTCGCCGATGCGGCGTTGCTGACGCCTATCGTCAGGCGCCTGAAGAAGGGCGGCTTCCGGGTTTCGCTGTTTTCCGACGCCGATTCCGCCGGCATGACAGCCGCGCGCGATACCGGCGCCGACCGGATCGAGCTCTATACCGGCCCTTATGGCAGTTACCATTCCGATTCCGCAAAAGCCGCCAAGGAACTGGAACGATTGGGAAAAACGGCCGACGCTGCACTCGCCGCCGGTCTGCAGGTCAATGCCGGGCACGATCTGACGGTGGGCAATCTGCCGGCCCTGGCCAAGCGCATTCCGGTATTGGCCGAAGTATCGATCGGACATGGGTTGACAGCCGACGCGTTGGAGTATGGCATGGCCGGCACGGTGGGCCGGTTCCTCAGGGCTTGCGGTTGGTAGGGGTAGAGTTTCGCCTTGCAGGTATGGCAGCCATAGCGTGCAACTGACATCGCATCGTAGCATGCGTGAGGCACCGCGCGCTCGTCGGGGAGTGGTCTATGGACCTTGCCAGTCGCGATAGCGAGGCCGAAACCGTCGAGCAATCGAGCCATTCCGGAGCCGAACAGCACAGCACCAAGGTTCTGATGCTGGGTGCGCTCGGCGTTGTCTATGGCGATATCGGCACCAGTCCGATCTACGCTTTCCGTGAGGCACTTCACGCTTCGCCCGGTATCGCTACGCGCGCTCACGTGCTTGGTGTGCTGTCGCTGATTGTCTGGGCGTTAACGATCATCGTGACCATAAAATATGTCGCCTTCGTACTTCGCGCCGACAATAAGGGCGAAGGCGGTACGTTATCGCTGATGTCGCTGGCGCGAACCGCCTATCCCAAAGGTGCGCGACTTATTCTGGCGATCGGGCTTTGCGGCGCTGCGTTGTTTTTCGGCGATTCGATCATAACGCCGGCCATCTCCGTGCTGTCGGCGGTCGAAGGCCTCAGGGTGGTGACGCCGACACTGGACCCCTACGTCGTGCCGATCACGCTGCTCATCCTGGCCATTCTGTTCTCGGTGCAGCGCTTCGGCACGGGAAAGGTGGCGGCGGTGTTCGGGCCGGTGACCGCACTATGGTTCCTGGCTATCGGCGTAGCAGGGCTCTATCACCTGTTGGACGATCCATCGATCCTGCTGGCCATCAATCCCTATTACGCGGTCGCCTATCTCGCCAGCACACCCACGGCCGCCTTTGTCACTGTCGGCGCGGTGTTCCTGGCGGTGACCGGGGCCGAGGCACTTTATGTCGATCTCGGCCATTTTGGACGCAAGCCTATCGTGTTGGCGTGGTTTTCCGTGGTTTTCCCATGCCTGCTGCTCAACTATTTCGGGCAAGGTGCTTTTGTGCTGGCCAATGGCGGGAGGCCGACCAATCCATTCTTCCAGATGCTGCCCGACTGGGCACTGATGCCGATGGTGGGGCTGGCGACGGCCGCAACCGTCATCGCTAGCCAGGCAGTCATATCCGGTGCTTTTTCGCTGACCCGCCAGGCGGTGCAGCTCAACCTTCTGCCACGCATAGAGGTGCAGCATACGTCCGAAATGCAACTCGGCCAGATCTACATGCCCCGCATCAATCTGCTCGTCGCTCTGGGGGTGATGCTGCTGGTCGTCGGTTTCGGCAGTTCGAGTTCGCTGGCTTCCGCCTACGGCATCTCGGTAACCGGCGAAATGCTGATGACGACGATCCTTTTGTTCGTCGTCATGCGCAAGCTGTGGAAATGGAGGCTGGCGGTCGCGCTGCCGCTGACATTGCTGTTCGGCATTATTGACAGCGGCTTCTTCCTGGCAAACATCGTAAAGATATTCGAAGGCGGCTGGGTATCGATCACGGTTGCCTGCCTGATGGGGCTGATCATGTGGACCTGGATACGCGGCACGCGCTATCTGTTCGACAAGACCCGCCGCAACGAGATCCCGCTCGATTTTCTTGCCGCCAATCTGTTGAAGAAGAAGCCGCACCTGGTGCCAGGCACGGCTGTGTTCCTGACCAGCGATCCCTTGAGTGCACCGACAGCGCTGATGCACAGCCTGAAGCACTACAAGGTGCTGCATGAGCAGAACGTCATCCTTTCGGTGGTGACGGCGCCGCAGCCGGTGGTGTCCGACAGCGACCGGGTCAAGATGGAGACGGTCAACGAGCTGTTCATGCGGGTGACGCTGACCTTCGGCTATATGGAACAGCCCAACATTCCGCGCGCGCTGGCGATCTGCCGCAAGCGGGGCTGGAAGTTCGACATCATGACGACGTCGTTCTTCCTGTCGCGGCGTTCGCTCAAGGCCTCGCCCAATTCCGGCATGCCGGTGTGGCAGGACAGGCTGTTCATCGGCCTGGCGCGCACGGCGGCCGATGCAACCGAATATTTCCAGATCCCGACCGGACGTGTCGTGGAAATCGGCACGCAAGTCGCTATTTAAAGGCTGATACGGCAGCTTTTATGGGCGCCAGCCATGCCCCGTGGCCGCGAATTCAGCCCGCGACCATTGATTTATAGGCCATTTCCTAAGGAGCCTAGCGTTGCCAACATGGGAGCCATCACGCCACGGCACTTGATATTGCATTGCAGCAAGCGTAGAGCACCGCGCGCTTATCGGAGTGTCGTCCATGGCCCTTGCCAACACTGGTAGTGAGGCAGAACCCGTCGAACAGTCGAGCCATCCGGAAATCGAACAGCATAGCACCAAGGTGCTAATGCTGGGCGCGCTGGGCGTTGTCTACGGCGATATCGGCACCAGCCCGATCTATGCCTTTCGCGAGGCGCTGGTGGCGTCGTCTCACGGCACCGTCGCCGATCGCGGAGATATTCTTGGTGTCCTGTCGCTGATCATCTGGTCGCTGACGATCATCGTCACCATCAAATACATCATGTTCGTGCTGCGGGCCGACAACCGCGGTGAAGGCGGCGTGCTGTCGCTGATGGCGCTGGCGCGCGGCAGTTTCCCCAAGCGCTCGGCGGTGATCCTGGGCATCGGCATTGTCGGCGCCTCGCTGTTTTTCGGCGATGCGGTCATCACGCCGGCGATTTCCGTGCTGTCGGCGGTCGAAGGCATGAATGTCGTCACACCGGCTTTCCAGCCCTACGTAGTGCCGCTGACCTTGGTCATCCTCGCCGTGGTGTTCGCGGTGCAGCGCTTTGGCACGGGTGGGGTGGGATTGGTCTTCGGACCGGTGACCGCCGTATGGTTTCTGGCGATCGGTCTTTCCGGCCTCAAGCACATCATCGCCGATCCGGAAATCCTGTGGGCGATCAGCCCGCACTACATCGTCGCCTTCCTGATCCATTCGCCCGACGTCGCCTTCGTGACGATCGGCGCCATCTTCCTGGCTGTCACCGGCGCCGAGGCGCTTTATGCCGATCTCGGCCATTTCGGACGCAAGCCCATCGTGCTTGCCTGGCTGTCGATCGTGTTCCCCTGTCTGCTGCTGAACTATGCCGGGCAGGGCGCCTTCGTGCTGGCCAAGAATGGCGTCGTCGGTCATCCGTTCTTCGAGATGAACGAGGGCTGGGCACTGATCCCGATGGTGGTGCTGGCGACCGCCGCGACGGTCATCGCCAGTCAGGCTGTGATTTCGGGTGCCTTCTCGCTGACCAGGCAGGCAGTGCAGCTCAACATGCTGCCGCGCCTCGAAATCCTGCACACCTCGGAAAAACAGTCCGGCCAGATCTACATGCCGCGTGTCAACCTTCTGCTGGCATTGGTGGTGATGATGCTGGTGGTCGGTTTCGGCGAATCCAGCAAGCTCGCCTCCGCCTATGGCATCTCGGTGACCGGCAACATGCTGGTGACGACGGTGCTGCTCTATGTCGTGATGACCCGCATCTGGAAATGGCGGCTCTGGGTTGCGATCAGCTTGAGTGTGCTGTTTGCCTTCATCGATATCGGTTTCTTCGCCTCCAACATTGTCAAGGTGTTCGAAGGCGGCTGGGCGTCATTGCTGGTGGCCTTCACAATCGTGCTGGGTATGTGGACCTGGGTGCGCGGTAGCCGCTATCTGTTCGACAAGACCCGCCGCAACGAGATTCCGCTCGATTTCCTCGCCGGCAATCTCTTGAAGAAGAAGCCGCAGCTGGTGTCCGGTACCGCGGTGTTCCTGACCAGCGATCCGCTCAGCGCGCCGACAGCGCTGATGCACAGCCTCAAGCACTACAAGGTGCTGCATGAGCAGAACGTCATCCTTTCGGTGGTGACGGCGCCGCAGCCGGTGGTGTCCGACAGCGACCGGGTCAAGATGGAGACGGTCAACGAGCTGTTCATGCGGGTGACGCTGACCTTCGGCTATATGGAACAGCCCAACATTCCGCGCGCGCTGGC